>MGVN01000144.1:28438-30757 GCA_001800515.1 Elusimicrobia bacterium RIFOXYB2_FULL_49_7
AGGGCATCCATGGCCATTTCGAGTTGAGAATCAATGTCCCAACCATTGCACGCATCAATCTTTTCCTGGAGATTACCCTGTTTTTCGATGAGCTTTTCCATATCCGCATCGCTCATGGATTCACCCATCTTATCACTGATGGCATTGTATTCATTGATTAAATCGACCACTTCCTGAAGTCCGGTCTCCACAATCTGGCGCACGGTCTTGTCATTATCAAGCTGCGGCTCCTGCTCTAAAAACCCGACCGAGTAGCCAGGCGAGAGTACCGCTTCCCCATTGAAATTCTTATCGACCCCGGCCATAATGCGCAGCAAAGAACTTTTGCCGGATCCATTCAAACCCAGGACACCAATCTTGGCGCCGTAAAAATACGAGAGGGAGATATCCTTGATCACGGGCCGGTTGTCATATACCTTGCTCACGCGCATCATGGAATAAATGATTTTATTGGGTTCAGCCATCAGACGCTCCTCCTGACTAAAAAGAAACCCCGCCGATATGGCAAGGTTTCAGAATCTCACCGTATTGCAAATCTCATTTTACCAAGATAATTTTCCCGAAACGGGTATTCTCCGCAGTTGTTACTTTGACAAAATAAGAACCCGGTCTTAAACCTTCAGGCTTCCAGACAAGGCTGGATTTCTGAAGATAAGCGGCATCAAACACCTTGGCCCCTTTGACATCAAAAATCTCAAGACGACCGCTTTGATGGCCATTCTGACCGAGCTGAATCATCACGCCATTCCGGAAAGGATTAGGAACAAAGGACAGCCCATTCTGCTGTGTCATGATGTTTCCAAGCTCAACCGCATCGGAACAGAAATCATGAACGGAATCGATTTCGGCGGGATAAGGCATTCCATTCATCACCACACTGTCCTTCGAATACAATGTCGTCCCCGCAATCCAACAGGTCACCACTTCATGAATGGCAATATATCCGCCGATATCACAACTAATGACAAAACTATCACAGGCGGCATATTCAACAATCAGATTGCTTACCAGAGCCCCTTCCTCTAAATCGGACTGAACGGAATCCTGCTTATCCGTCAAACAGCAATCCTGGCTAAAAGCGGATCCCGTAAACAGCAAGACAAAAAGTAAAGATACCCTGAAAGCAACTCGCGAAAATTCTTTTCCAAGACACATCTTTTCCTCCTTTTTTTCAAGAACACTCTGTCATTGCGGGCAGAAATATAATGTTTACCGCCATAATTTCGCCACAGCCTCTTTCATAATCTTCAAAACCTCATCCAATATCCCATCCGTATGAGCCATACTGACAAAGACCGCTTCAAACTGCGAGGGCGCAAGATAAACCCCCTGCTCAAGCATGGCCGCGTGAAAGCGGGCATAGCGCTCTGTGTCCGCCTTCGTGATATCCGCATAACCCTTTGCCTGAGGAATTCCAAAAAAGAGAGTACCCAATGAAGCAATATGATTCCCAGCTACCGGAAAAGCAGCCGATTGAAAGAGTGAGGCAATTGAAGAAAAGAAACGCTTTCCCCGACCATTCAATGTTTCATAAAAGCCGGGTCGCTGCAATAGAGCCAAGGTCGCCAGCCCTGCAGCCGTTGCAAGCGGATTGCCGGACAAGGTCCCTGCCTGATACACCGGACCTTCAGGCGCCAATTTATCCATAATCTCTTTTCGGCCACCAAATGCACCCAGCGGTAAACCGCCACCCAATATTTTACCGAGTGTAGTCAGGTCTGGCCGCACGCCATAATGGCCCTGCGCACCGCCTAGCCCAATCCGAAACCCGGTAATCACCTCATCAAAGATGAGCAATGCCCCATATTCTTCCGTCCATTTCCGCAAACCGGGTAAAAAGGTCGGTTCCGGTAAAACAACCCCCATATTTCCGGCTATCGGCTCCACAATGACCGCTGCGATTTGCCGTTTGTTTTCCTGAAATATCGCTTCCACAGAATCAAGATCATTATAGACCGCATTCAGGGTATCTGCTGCCGTCCCCTGGGTCACGCCCGGCGAACTGGGATGACCGTGTGTCAATGCGCCGCTGCCCGCCTTGATGAGAAAACTGTCCGCATGGCCGTGATAGCATCCTTCAAACTTGACAATCTTGTCGCGACCTGTAAACGCCCTGGCCAACCGGATGGCGCTCATGGTGGCTTCGGTGCCGGAACTGACCAGCCGCACCTTTTCCACCCATGGCATACAGGCTGCGACCGTCTCCGCGAGGACCACCTCCCGCTCTGTAGGTGCACCAAAGGTCATGCCATCACGGGCCGCCTTGACCACCGCTTCGACCACCTCCGGATGAGCATGGCCCAGAATAAGGGGTCCCCA
>MGVN01000144.1:30766-36165 GCA_001800515.1 Elusimicrobia bacterium RIFOXYB2_FULL_49_7
GCAGTCAATATAACGCTTTCCCTCTTCATCATAAATATAGGGGCCCTCCCCTTTTTTGATAAAGGGGGGCTCTCCGGACACGGATTTAAAAGCGCGAACCGGTGAATTAACACCACCGGGGATGACACAACGGGCGCGCTTAAAAAGATCTTTGTTCCTGCTCATGCATTACTCCTTCGGTTGCAGCCATTGGCCGCTCTTTTTAAACTCTTTAGTGCTGAATAAAATCCGGTAGGTTGATAGGGAAAAAGTGACGGCAATCTCCTGTGCCTCTTTTTCCACCTCCGTTCGATCTTTGCCGTGTATCATGGTGTATAGGCGAAAAGGCCAGGCCTCGCTTTTTGAACGAGCGTAACAGTGGCTCACCGTCGGCCGTTTAGCCAATTCGGTACCGATTTCAACCAGCAACTCTTCCGGCACATCCCAAACCACCATACCATTCCCGAAAAAACCCGCTTTGCGATGGTTTAGAAAAGCGCCGAATTTTCGAATAAATCCCTGATGAGTTAATTGGCGAATTCGTTCTAAAACCTGCTCTTCAGTAAGCCTAAGTTTTTGTCCCAAAACCTGAAAGGGCTTTTCAGTGAGAGGGAGGCCGTTTTGCAGCAAAGACAGGAGTGATTGATCCTTTTCGTCCATAAGACCTGTTTTATTTCAGACTAAAATTTACATCAATTTTAAACAAATGGGTGGCAGGCAAATCAAGTACTGTTTCAACACCCGGCTGTTCTCGAACCTCGGTCAATATTTTATTCAGGCGTTTTTTATCGGGTGCCACAATCGTGAACCAGAGATTAAAACCATCCTCCCGTTCGTAATTATGGGTCACCTCGGTATAATGGTTGACAAAAGCAGCCACCCCTTCAACCCGTTCTTTCTGAACCTTGGCGGCAACCAAAGTTGAGATAGAGCCAATTTTGGCCGAATGAAGGGAAACGCCGATGCGCCGGAGCAGCCCGTTTTCAGACAACCGTTTCATTCGGCTTAAAACCACCTCTTCGGTGAGTCCGCATTCCTGCGCAACCGCTTCAAAAGGGCGACTCGACACCGGAAAATCGTGCTGAAGACGAGTCAAAAGCTCCCGGTCAATTTCATCCAGTTCAATTATCTCATTCATGTTCTTTTTCGGCTGATACAGACAATAGGGTTCCTCCCCGAGCACATCGCCCGCCTGTTTAAGCGCACGAGCACGACAGCCCCCACAGGCATCCAGAAACTCACAGACCCCACATTTCCCTCGATAATCTTTTCGATTGCGAAGCTGATTGAATAATTCACTTTCCTCATATAATTTCTTGACATTAAAACCAGCATCCCGCACATTGCCGCAGGAAATATCCAGAAAACCGCACGGTTGCAATATGCCTTGATGGGAAATAAAGATAAACCCATTACCACCCAAACAGCCGCGCGAAGCAAGAAGCCGTTTTCGTTTCGGCGTATTTTCTTTGTGTAAAGCGCCCTGTCGTAAAATCCGATTAAAATGGGGGGCGCAAGTGGGATGCACGTCCAAAGAATCTCCAAAGGCCTTTTCTGCAACCCATGTGAGTGCGGCTTCATGTTCCTCCGGCGAAAGGATTAAATCCGCAATGGCAGCCCCGCGCCCGGTTGGCACCAAAAAGAAGGGATTAAAAGCCACGGCGCCGGTGGTCTTAGCCAATGCAAGAATAGCCGGCAATTCCTGATGATTCAGCTTTGAAACAGTCGTATTAATCTGAAATTCAATGCCTGCTTCCTTAAGGCGTGATAAAGCCGCAAGCGTCTTGTCAAAAGCGCCGGATACACCACGAAAGGCATCGTGACTTCGGGCCGTAGCCCCATCCAGGCTGATGGAGAGACGCACTATCCCGCTCTCTTTGATTTGACGCACCCCTTCTGCATCAATGAATTGGCCGCAAGGAGACATCACCACCCGCATTCCTTTTCCCGAGGCATGCAAAGCCAGTTCAAAAATATCAGGCCGAAAAAGAGGCTCGCCGCCGGTTAGAATGAGAATGGGTTTGGCAAACTCAGCGATTCCGTCAATAAGACACAATCCCTCTTCTGTGGTCAGCTCGTTGTCATAGGCTGCATCCCGTGCAGCGCCCCGACAATGGCGACAGGCAAGCGGACAGCGCCGGGTGGTTTCCCAGGCAACCAACTGAAGAGGAGCTATCACCGCCGGTTTCTCTTCTGAAGCAGGGTGGCCGCCTCTTTGGCAAAATAGGTGATGATTCGGTCCGCACCCGCCCGTTTGATGGAAAGCAGGGTTTCCATCATGACGGCCTCTCCATTAATCAGCCCCTTTTCGGCCGCCTCTTTGATCATGGCATACTCTCCGCTGACATTATAGGCCACGAGCGGCAAAAGGGTCCGGCGACGGACATCGGCAATGACATCCAGATAAGCAAGCGCGGGTTTGACCATGACCATATCAGCCCCTTCCCGTTCATCGAGCAGCACCTCATGAACCGCTTCACGGCCATTCGCCGGGTCCATCTGATAGCCCTTACGATCCCCAAAGCGGGGGGTGGAACCGGCTGCTTCACGAAAAGGGCCATAATAAGCAGAGGCAAATTTGGCGGCATAGGATAAAATGGGAAGCGAAGTGAACCCTTCCGAGTCGAGTGCGCGGCGAATTGCGGCAACCCGGCCATCCATCATGTCCGAAGGCGCTACCATGTCTGCGCCGGCCCGCGCATGGGAAAGGGCCATCCGGCAGAGCAGTTCGAGAGTGGCATCATTATCCACCTCGGTTCCAAAGAGGACGCCGCAATGGCCATGCGAGGTATATTCGCATAAGCAGACATCCGTGATGACCGCCATGGCCGGCACCTGTTTCTTGATGGCTCGTACCGCCTGCTGCACCACCCCATTATCCGACACCCCGTCGCTGCCCATTTCATCCTTTTCAGCAGGCAAACCGAACAGGAGTACAGCCGTCACCTGAAGCTTCAGGAGCGCTTTGCACTCTTGAACCGCCTGATCAACCGAAAGATGAAACTGGCCCGACAAGCTTTTGATGGGTTTCCGAATCTTTTTACCGGGAACAATAAAAAGCGGAGCAATAAAGTCCTGCGGAGAAAGACGGTTCTCGCGTGTCAGAGCACGCAACGCTTCTGTACGGCGAAGTCGTCTTTTACGAATAGCTGGAAAAATCATTTTGCCTCCCCGGATATCTCTTGATCCGTCAAATAACAATCGGGCTCTTCTGCCCAGATGTCGCCATAAACCGCTTCCGCCCGCACCCGGCAATTGCCGCCGCAGATGTCCAGAAAACGACACGTTGCACACCGGCCCTTGACATACTTCTTCTTGTCCTTCAGTTTGGACAGGAGCGAATCCGAACCATCGGTCCAGATTTGGCTGAAGGGTTTCTGCAAAACATTTCCAAAAGAGTGGTGGCGCCAGAACTGGTCTGCATGGACCGAGCCATCCCAGGAGACACAGCCGATACCGTGGCCCGTGCTGTTGCCGCCATTCATGCGCAAGAGTTCCAGTACCCGCTTGGCCCGCTCCGGGTCTTCGCGCAGCAGACGCAAATAGAGATAGGGGCCGTCCGCATGGTTGTCCACCGTGAGCACTTCGGTTGGAATATTCTTTTTATGAAGTGCCGCCGTTTCATCGATGATTCGATCCACCACTTGTCGGCTTTCGGACTTGGAGAGCGCATCTTTGCGGAGCGATTCGCCCCGGCCGGCATAGACAAGATGGTAAAAGCAGATGCGCGGAATGGCTTTTTCCTGAAGCAGTTTGAAAATGTCCGGCACCTGTCGAAAATTGCGTTGAGTCAATGTCAGCCGAAGTCCCACCTTGATACCCGCCTTGCGACACGCTTCAATGCCGGCCATGGCGCCATCAAAGGCCCCCGCCTTGCCGCGAAAGGCATCATGCAATTCCGGCAGGCCATCGAGACTGATGCCTGCATACGAAAGTCCCGCCCTTTTCAGTCGACCGGAGGCCTCATCATTGAGAAGTGTCCCATTGGTTGACAGCACGGCCCGCATGCCAAGCGAAACCGCATATTCAACAAGAGAAAGGGTATCGGGCCGAAGCAAGGGTTCGCCCCCTGAAAAAAGAACCACCGGCACACCAAAGACAGCCAGATCGTCTAACAATGCCTTGGATTGGTCGTGGGTCATTTCCGCACCACTGCTTTTTTCATCCGAGCGGGAATAGCAGTGAATACAATTCAAGTTGCACCGCTTGGTCACATTATAAACCACCACCGGCTTTTTATCGGCTGAAAACTGGAGCAGATGCGAGGGAAGTCTTGCCGAGTGGCTGCCGTAACGAAGCACATCCGAAGGCTCCACGGTCCTGCAATAGAGTTTTGAAATGCCGGTCACGATTTCTCCTGCACGGAGGGTTGAAACGAATTGACGATAGTCTGCACCAGTCCGGGAATATCACACTGAACCGCCTCTGCCTTTGGAGATAAGGAAAGCGCACGCAGCGCACCGCTGGTTTCCGGGCCAATGGAATAGGCATGAATGGCTTCTATATGAGCAGCCACAAATTCTTTGCCCAGAGTTTCAGTGAAGTATTTGACTGTAGAGGAGCTGGTAAAGGTGATGCCGTCAATATGACCGGATTCAATTTCAGTACGGGCCAGTTCTACGTCAAATGGGGCAGACAAAGTGCGATAGACAGCCACATCCGACACCTGAGCAGCACCGGCCTGGGTCAATTCTTCGGCCAGCCGGACATCAGCAATATCAGCACGGGCCAGCAAAAAGCGTTTGCTCTTGATTTGACCGGCTTGACTCAAGGCCTTAAAAAGGGAGTGTGAAGTATAGCGTTCTGGTTTTAAATCGCTCCTTAAACCGAATTCTTTCAATTTCGCCTCAGTGGCAGATCCAATGGCCCCCATTTTAACAGCAGCCAATGCACGGCTATCGTGGCCTAAAGAAAAAAGCCGTTCAAAAAAATGGGCCACCCCATTCACACTGGTAAAAAGCAGCCAGTCAAATTCTTTCAAACGAGAAATCGCGCTATCCAACAAATCAAATTTTTCCAAAGGTAGGCATTGAATGGTCGGCAATTCCAAAACAGAGGCCCCTTTGTCCGACAGGGCGGCCGTCAGGAAAGAAGCCTGGTCGCGGCTGCGGGTCACAATGAACCGTTTGCCAAAAAGGGGTTTCTCTTCATACCAATTTAAAAAGGGATGCAGCTCATTCACCTTTCCCACAATGATGAGGCCGGGCGGTTTGATGCCCGCCTGAGTCGCCTTTTCTGCAATATCCGATAAGGTACCCGACAGAACCCGCTGAATGGGCAAGGTCGCCTGTTCCACAATGGAAACCAACGTTTCGGGAGCAAGACCGTTTTTCATCAATTCTGCTGCAATGACCGGCAAATTGCGGATGCCCATAAAAAATACCAGGGTTGCACCTGAGGCGGCCAAAGCATCATATCGA
>MGVN01000144.1:36204-71406 GCA_001800515.1 Elusimicrobia bacterium RIFOXYB2_FULL_49_7
GTCAAAGGGATGCCCGCATAGGCGGCCGCGCCGATGGCAGAGGGGATGCCTGGCACCACTTCCACAGTAATCCCGTTCTTTTTTAAATACTCGGCTTCTTCAGATCCTCTGCCGAACAGATAGGGATCGCCCCCCTTTAAACGCACCACCCGCTTACCGGCCTGCGCCTTTTCCAGCAGGAGCTTATTAATCTCTTCCTGTTTCAGGGTATGGCTTCCCCCCTCTTTACCCGCATATATTTTTTCAGCACCCGCTGGAACCTGATTCAGTAAAGCAGGAGCAGCCAGATGATCATAGATTACCACTTCTGCCCGAGCAAGAAGTTTGGCCCCTTTCAGGGTTAACAGATCGGGATCGCCTGGACCTGCGCCCACCAAAAATACGGTTCCACTTGCCACTATGCTACTCCGCCCCGATTTTCAAAGGCAGCTAAGATGGCTTTTCCGCCTGCCTGAAGGAGCGCTTTTCCGGCCAGACGACCAATGGCCTCTGCTTCCGCAAGCAGCCCCTCTTCTGTCACATCCAGGCAATCCAAACCATCCGGTGAAATAAGTTGGGCACGCAAAATCAGCTGACCTGAAATGCACTTTGAAATCACACCCAGGGATAATTGACAGCCGCCCCCCAATGAAGACAAAAGAGCCCGTTCTGCCATGATACATAAACGATCTGTTTCCATATCCGCACAGGCGCGCAGCAGCTCAATGACCCGCTCATCGCCGGTGCGTGTTTCAATGGCCAATGCCCCCTGTCCCACGGCCGGTAAAAAGAGCTCCGCATCCAGCACTTCCGTTATCCGCTCGCTAAGCTGCAATCGTTCCAGTCCGGCGCGGGCCAGGATAAGCGCATCCGCCACCCCATCATCCAGTTTGGCCAGTCGAGTACCCACATTGCCGCGAATATCTCTTATTATCAAGTCCGGCCTGAGCCGTTTGAGCAATATTTGGCGCCGCAGACTCCCGGTGGCCACCCGACTTCCTTCCGGTAGCGTAAAAAGTGTCAGGCCCGGTTTCGTAATCAGTACATCCTCCACCGGTGCCCGGCTCGGCACAGCCGAGAGCGCCAATCCCTCCGGAAGTAGGGTAGGCAAGTCCTTGCAACTGTGGACCGCACCATCCACTTGGCCATTTAATAACTCCGCCTCCAAGGCTTCGGTAAAGGCCCCTTTGCCGCCCATGTTGACCAACGAGCGATCCAATTGGTTGTCCCCATCCGTGACAATGATTTTTTCTTCCACCACCAAATCCGGGAAACGGGCTCTGAGAAGCGCCGCCACGCTTCGTGTTTGTATCAGGGCTAAGGGGCTGCCCCGGGTACCTAAAATGAGTTTTTTCATTATGCTTGAAGTTGAAAGACCTGTTTGACGGAATCCGCAATATGCTGGTCTGAAGGCAACGGCGCTTCTCCGCTTTCCCTCAAACGGCGAATAGGTTCGCGCAGGATCTCCTGAACAAGGTGTTGCGTCATCTCATCAATTTCCAGGAATCGCTTTTTGTCAAGCAATCCGGACAGCCGGGCCATTTCCTCCAAACGGACCCTTTCCGCATGCGCCTCTAATTGACGAATCATGGGCAGAGCCTGTTTTGATCGGTGCCAAGTACGGAGTCGTTCCAATTCCTCCTCAATGATTCGTTCTGCCTGAGGCAACGCAGCACGGCGTCGCTCCAGGGTGGCATCCACTTGCTGATTCAAATGGTCAATATCATACAACATAAAACCGGGCAAAGCTTCTGATTCCGGCGGAAAAGTGCGCGGCACCCCCATATCCACCACCGGTAGCGCGGTCTGTCTGACCGCTGAGATCAAAGCCAATTCAGCTTGTGAAAAGATGGCCCCTTCAGATCGGATGGCCGAAATCACCCCATCACACTGACCCATCGTATGAAGCGCACCTGAAAAGGAAACCGCCTCTCCGCCCGCCTCTTCGGCCAGAATGGCGGCCCGCTCCGGCGTTCGGTTGGCAATCAGAATACGCCCCGCTTTTTTCGCCGCCAAGTGTTGCGCTGTCAGACGGGCCATTTCACCTGCACCGAGTAACAGAATCGATTTGTCGGACAGGGTGCCTAAACAGTCGCGCAACCGCTCAACCGCAGCCAGGCTGACCGACACGGCACCCAGCCCGATTTCGGTTTCAGATCGGACCCGTTTTCCGGCAGACAAGGCACCATGCATCACTTTATTGATCATCACGCCATTGCTCGCAGCCATGCAACAAAGGTGATAGGCATCCCGCACCTGTCCTAAAATCTGTGCCTCGCCGAGAATCATGGATTCCAGGCCGGATGCCACCCGGAAAAGATGGCGTAACGCTGCTTCATTATGGTGAGCATAAAAGAGGGAGCGGGCAAGAGGAACCAACCCCTTAAATCGGCAGAGATAGTCAGCCAGCGCGACTTCAAATGCTTCATTATCCTCATTCGTTTTATCATAAACCGCCAGAATTTCAGTCCGATTGCAGGTAGAGAGAAGCACCCCTTCCCGAATCAAAGGCAGGGCCAGCAAGCCTTCCAGAAAACGGCCCACTTCATGGTCTGCAAAGCTGATACGTTCGCGCACCGCCACCGGCGCCATGCGGTGATCCACGCCCATGAGCAAGAGCTTCATCCGCTTATCCTCCGGTTCAAGACCGACTCATCACCCTTGAGAAAAGCATCGATTGCTCCGGAATCAAGGAGAGACTTTATAGTTGCTTTGCGCTTGCCGGCATCGGATTCTGTTGCCATCAGTCTTTTTCGATATCCTTCCAGTTTTTCTAAAAGAGACCCATACGCCTCTGGAAATTGGTCTTCAAGCTTTCGACGAAGGTGTTTTGCCAAGGCCGGAAAAGCGCCTTCTGTAGAAACCGCAATTTGCAAGTGACCGCGCCGAATAGCTGCGCCTGCAAAAAAGTTGCACAGCGCGGGTTGATCCACTGCATTAAAGAGACGCTGGCTCGCTTTAGCATCCAAACTGATTTGTTCATTAACAGCCGAATCATTTGTTGCGGCAATGATCAGGAAATAATCCTTTGCCTCTGGCGATTGATAGGGGCGCGCCAACCAGGTGATGGCGCCTTCACTTCGCCGCTGCTGCAACGCCGGACTGATTTCCGGGGAGATCACAGTCAACCGGGCATGGGATTGAAGGAGATGGTCTGCCTTGGCGGCCGCCACCGCTCCTCCGCCCACGAGCAGGCACGCTTTGTCTTTTAGGTCAATGAATGCAGGATACATCTGACTGAAAAAATACCCTATGAGGCTTTTTTCATCGGCTCCGATTCATACACCATTCGTGTTGGCTGCATTACATGCTTGGAGGCATCCAGCACTTCAAGGGAAACAATACTGCCATCCTTATCATAATCAATGATTACGCCGGGCTTATCCTCATCGCTCTCTGCAATTGGATTTTCATTCAAAATAATGTCAAGCGTATCGGTTTCCGCATCATACACAACTTTCATGACTGACCTCCATATTTTTCACTTTACTTGTCCGATACACCGTCACAACTACCGCAGGACTCCTGTCGACATCAATGACAACGCGGTCAAGATACTCCTTTGGCGGTTCGCCACAACATACCATCGACTGATATATGCACCTACCGGGACGGATTTCCAGTTTTTGTTGCGGCTGCGTTACGACTGCACCAATGTCCGTCTCCGTGAGGCCACGCCGTCCCATTTCAAAGCGAGCATGGGTAGAGATAATGTACTCTTTCACATCCGGATTTAGCATTCTATTGTAAAAATACGCTTTCCCCTTGCTCTTTTTCCAATGTTTTCATCCTCTCGAATGCCATTGCATATAAGGAATGATGCAGCTAGAATTCGCGAATAGGTTATCGGCCTGATTGAACAAAGGATGGGTTTATGCTTTCCAACAATTATTCAAGTTTGATTCTTGACACAGTCGAAGACCTGTCTCCGGAAAAACAGCAGGAAGTCTATGATTTTGCCAATTTTCTTAAACTCCAGCGAATAACCCCAGCAGACCCATCATCCTCACTGGAAGATATCATCGGTCTGTTTGAAGGCCCGGCAAACCTCTCTTCAAAGCATGATGAAATCTATGACCGGTAATCGCATCTTTGCCGAACACTTCCGAATCATGAAGTTCGAATCCATCTGATTTCCCGACCTCACACCCGTCCATTTGCATGTCAGTTTCCTCTCATATAGTGACCATTTTAAAACCCAAATAATTATATTTCCTCTCATGAAACACCCGATACCCAACTTTCCCGAATCACTGCGGCAGCGTTGCAAAGAAGCCGTGCTATTGGCCGCACAGTGGCACGCCAAGACACAAATCCGCCACACCTGGCCTCACTGGACTGCGGATGCCGGTCGTTTTGCATCAACTGTTAACATAGCCGATCCCACCGAACGAATCGGTTATTCCATTTGCTGGAATACGGCGCGCGGTGTTCAAGCCCTGCTCTCCGCCTATCTGCTTTCCAAAAATCCCGAAGATCTCAAAACCGCACAATTGGGTATGGAGTTTGTAAAATCCTGCCAAATTTTCGAACCGGAATTTCCTCACCATGCAGGCGCCTGTAAAGAAGAAAACGCCCAAACCGATCACATCGCCTCACGCGATACCGTAGAGGCCGTTCAGGGATTCACCAACCTCTATGCCGTCACCAAAGACCCTGTGGCCTTGCTTCGGGCTAAAGCCGGTGCGGATTGGCTGACAGGCTGGTTTCTGGAAAAAGGTTATCCGAACGGTTATATCTGGCATAAATATCAAGACGACAAAGGCAGTGTGTGCGATGACTTTTCCAGACTGATGCTCTCAGCCGCCGTGCTGGTATTGGCCCAGTTGGACGCCTTAACGGGCGAAAAACGATATACCCGACATATCCCGACATTCATGGATTGGGTTATTGAAAAATCTCTTGAAAAAGACGGGGCCCTTAAAATCCATGACGGCACGGATGTGAGTCACCACGCAGTGAAGGCAGGTCCCCTGGCCGGC
Organism: Elusimicrobia bacterium RIFOXYB2_FULL_49_7; assembly: GCA_001800515.1. The sequence goes on from MGVN01000144.1 coordinate 41,166, forward strand.
TGCTTTACCAATGATGACGGCGCAGGTGTGGCCATGATTGCAGCCTGGCGCGCCACAGGTTCGGAACGATACCGCGTTTCCGCGCTTCGCAATGGAGAATGGTGGCTCAAACTCCCTTCTCTACCGGAAACCTACGCCTCCATTCCCTCTGCTTTAAATACCTTATTGGATCTCTACCGGCTTTCCGGAGACCAACGCTATCTGGACAAATCATTGCCCTATCTGGAAAAGGTATTATCCATGCAGCACTTGGACCCTTCGGATGAACGTACCCACGGCGGTTTCTGTGGCCAGGATTTAAGCAGCGGCAGAGAAAGTAAAATTCACACCTCGACCAATGGTATGGATTATATCAGCCATCGGACCACCCTGTATGCCATGATGGCATTGGCCAAAGCAGCCTGCGTAGCGGAAAACCAGTGGAACCTGGCCTATTCCGGTTTTGGGTGGTAGAAAAGGAGAACAAGGATGAGCGGACCCATTATTATTCAGGATCTCAGCAGCGCCCTGCTCGAAACCCACAACAGTGTCATCAAGCAACGGCTCATGGTGGGCGAAGTGGAGGGGTTGGAAGTCCATTTTTTTTCCACCGTAGCGGGTGCGGGCATGGAATTCCCTCCTCTACCTGATGCGGGTCGGGTCTTACTCTTTACCAACGGTATTGGCCTGATGGATATGTCCGGTAAGACGCTCGGAATTCATGAAATCGCCCTGTGTGTTCCGGGGCAGAACCGTTGCCGGATCACCGGCAGCGCGCCCTGCCTGGAATTCCTGGAATTGGTCATTCCCTTTTCAGCGGCGGATAAAAAAGAGTGGGCAGCCAACCAAGCCCAATTCCCTTACTTCATCTCCTATTCCGACTGCAAAACCTATCGTGAAAAGATAAAAAGCGAAAAGACAAAGAGCCGGACTCTCCTGCCGGACAACCTTTTTCCTCGTTTCTGCATCGGGTCAGTAGAAACAACCGGCCCGGATTTGGTTGGGGCTCACACCCATCCCATGCTGGAACAGCTCTTTTTCGGACTCAAAGGCAACCATTGCCGGGTTAAGGCAGACGAGGTGCAAACCGTATTCAAGGAAAATGTCCTTCTCCACATTCCGCTGGGTTCCTCGCACAGCGTGGAGGTCGATGCCCCCTATAATCTTCATTATATATGGATGGACCTTTTCCGCAACCGGGCGGATATGGAGTATATCCAGCAGGAGCATCTGGAGGATAATAAATAACTTTTAGCAATTATTTGCTTATTTTGGAATTTGGCAAGTATATTTCTTGTAAATTGATAGGAACTTTAAAAAAGGAGAAACAATGAGGAAATCTCTCGTCATCGCAAGCCTGTTAATCACAGCCATGGTCACATCCGTCAAAGTCGAAGGCTTTGACATGGGACAGTCCCTGATGGAAATCGGTAAGGATGCTGCCCAGGGTTATTTGTCACCTGCAGTAACCGTATTTGGAACCGGTATGAACGCAGGCTGGTACAACTCATCCAAGAGTCTGACCATGTTCAAATTACCCATCGGTATCTCTGTATTCAGCATGAGTGAAGCCTTTGCGAACATTGATGAGGATATGCAAACTTTTACGTTTAACGGAAAGCTGCCGACAGCTCCAATTATGGATCCTGTTGTCGCCAACGCGAATCTTCCCGGCATCTCAACTTGGCAGCAATTAGTTGATGCAAATCCTTCGTTACCAAAAGAAATCCCCTTTTCAGCAGACGGCGTCCCAACGGTCTTTGGTTCCGATGAACCGAGAAAGCTGACAGTGGCTGAGCTCTTTGCTGCAGATCCCGCGGCAGCAACCCTACTTTTCACCACGATCGGCTTGCCGAATGACACCGTCTCTCTTCCTTTTGTTGGAATGGATTATACCGGGCTTTCACCTTCGCTACCCGCAGTGACCGCTTTTACTATTGGCGTAAAAGCCATTCCGGTTATCGACAATATGCAATTAGGTGTTCGCTGGTTTCCGGAAATGAAATTGGGTGATGTCGGCAAAATCGGACAATTCGGTTTTAAAATCCAGCACGAATTTACACGCTTTGTTCCGGTCGTAAAAGATCTGCCTTTTCTGCATACCTCTGCTTATTGGGCAATGAACAGTTTGAATATCGACGCAGGTTCGGCCTCCCTTGAACAAAGCAATTGGGTTATCATGGCGAATGCATCCGCTGATGCCAAATTCTTTATCGGTCTCGGTGCATTTATTGGCTTAGGTTTCGAAAGCAGCAGTATGACTTTAGACGTTGACATGACGGAGGCCGGGTTGGATAATTATTCTCTGACCATTGACGGTGATAACGGCTTTCGTTTTCAAACAGGCCTCCGCCTCTCTCTGCTCAACTTTGACATATATGCGGACGCCAACTTCGGTGCCGTCACTTCTTACAACACCGGTATCACTCTGATTGGTCTGAACGGCCTGTAAGTCGAACCGGATATTACATCGCTTAATAAAGGAAGCCCCCGAATATTCGGGGGCTTTTTTGTTTTTTTGGAGAGTCGAAGCGGTCGGCTGAATCAGGAAATCTCGCTTAAAATATCCTTCAGACGGGCCAACAAAGGCTGTTCAACTGTTTTTTCAAATATCTGCAACCATTTAAAGACATAATCCCTATTCCAACCCTTATTCTTAAGCGCTACATTCCGAACATCCTCTTCATCCCGCGCGCCTGACCGCCGATGATCATATACCCAATGCCTTGAGCATCAAGAACAACTGCTATCTTTTTAAGCAGCTCTTTGAACATAAGGCAACCTTAAATGAGAAACCTTTTCTTTTATGACCTCAATGGATTCTTGCCCAGGAAAAACCCCAAGTTCTACGGCTTCCCGGTAAAGTGCCTCAAAAATCTGAAGATTCCTGAAATAATCTACCGGACTCGAAGCAATTTCTTGTTTCTCAAATCGCCGCCATTTTCCAATATCACGAATCATTTTAGTCCTATCCTGCCTTAAACGGCTCCACCTGAATCGACGGGTCCACCTTTTCCTTCAGTGTGGAACGGATGAAGCTGAGCGTTCCCTGAAGCGCGCCCGCACAGCCCGCACAGTGGCCGCTGTAAGAGATGAAAATCGTATTTCCCTGAATATCCATCACATCCACCCCGCCCCCGTCCGCTGCCAATGACGGACGAACAAACTGGTCCAGTGCGCTTTCAACGCTCTTCAGCTTGAGGGGCACGGTCAGTTTGGAAAAGGGGACACAATCCGGCCGGACAATTTCTTTGTCCTTTGCCTGCTTGCGTTTCAGCATTTCTTCCAGAATATCCACCAAATAAACGTTCTTCTCCTCATGGCCGCCGGGACGGATGCATGAGCCGCACCAGGTACCGGCCTTGGTCTCTTCCATCACCTGCTCAACGGTGGTGAGCTTTTTCATGACAATGGCCTCTTCGATCTGTTTGCGCGTAATGCGACCGCAGTGGCAAATAATCTCTTTTTCTGCAAATTCCGAGATATCCACATTCTTGTAATTGGCAACCGCTTTTTTTATCACATCATAAGCCATGACACTACAGTGCATTTTCTGACCCGGCACAGCCGGGATATCCGGATCATCACGCATGGCGCGCTCAACCTCCAGATTGGTAAGCTTGAGCGCCTGATCAATCGTCTTACCCACGCACAGTTCGGTCATCATATCCGCTGCGGCAATGGCCGTGCCGCAGCCGAAGCTTTTGAAACGGGCCTTTTTTATGGTATCGGTTTTGGGGTCGACCAGTAAGAAAAGTTCGATCGCATCTCCGCACGTTTCGCTACCGTGGAGTACGTCCACCAATGTCAGCCCTTCCTGTTTGGCATCCGCTTCGGTAAACTGGCCGAAATGCGACGGTTGGTTCATCCGCGCACGAACCTTCTCGGAATAAGCGTCCCAAAGCCCCTTGGCGATCAAGTTTTCTTTTCCCATAATCAGCCTGCCTTGTAACTGGTGGAAATGCTGCGCAACCGTTCAATGGTCTTTTTAACAATAAGAATAGCCTCTTCAATTTCCGGAGCCGTATTATATCGGCTTAGAGAGAAACGGACGGCCGAGTGGGCTAAAGCCGCTTCGATACCGAGTGCGGTCAGCACATACGACGCCTTTTCGCTGCCCGTGGCACAGGCGGATCCCGTGGACGCAGCCATATTGTTTTCATTCAGGTCCCATAAGATCGCTTCACCCTCCACCCCTTTGAAAATGAGGCTTGAGGTATTCGGCGTCCGAGCATCCCGCTTTCCATTCACAAAGGTATCCGGCAGGGAGGCAACCAACGTGTTTTCAAAATGGTCCCGAAGCGCCTTGACACGAGTCAGCTCATCCGACAACCCTTCCTTGGCTAATCGGGCAGCCACTCCGAGCGCCACAATAGAGGCCATATTCAAGGTGCCGCCCCGCAAACCGCCCATCTGCTCGCCGCCGTAAAGCAAGGGAGGCAAATTGACGCCGGATCGGATATATAATGCACCGATCCCCTTGGGAGCGTGGAATTTATGGCCCGAATAAGTCAAAAAATCGATACTCTTTTCTTTTACGGACACCGGAATTTTGCCGATAACCTGAGTCGCATCCGTGTGGAAAAGAACCCCTTTTTCCCGGGCAATGCAGGCTATCTCATCAATAGGAAAAATGACGCCGGTCTCGTTATTGGCCCACATCAGTGAAATCAGGGCGGTCCGGGCGGTCAGGGCTTCTTTGACCCCCTCCGGAGTAACAAAACCATCGTGCGTGACCGGCAGATAAGTCACCTTGACTCCCAGAGTTTCGAGATATTGACAAACATTAAGAACCGAAGGATGCTCCACATTCGAGGTGATGATGTGGTCCTTTTGGCCGGTGCGAATCAGGGTGTGATAAACCCCTTGAAGCACGGTGTTGTTCCCCTCCGTGGCACAAGAGTTGATGACCACATTGTCCTGGTCCGATGCTTCAATCAGGTCATACAGCTTATCATAGGCATCGGACAAGGGGGCACGCGCCTCTGAACCGAAGCGATGAATACTGTTCGGATTGCCGTATTTTTCCGACAAAAATGGCAACATGGCCTCCCGCGCTTCGGGGGCAAGCTGGGTCGTGGCATTGTTATCGAGGTAAATTCTTTTCTGTTCCATGCCTCCAAAATATTAAAAGCAGCTCAAGGTTATCAATACGCCTTTTTTACGGTTTGAATCAAAAGCTGGATTTAAGTATATTTTAACCTATGAAAAAAGCATTCATCGCCTTCCCGACTCTCCTTTCCCTTATTTTCCTTTACGGTTGCAGCAGCGACAGCGGAACATCCTATACGCCCACCTCAACGGATGCGGTCACTGCGGTTCCGCTGACCATGGTGGCATTACATGGAACGGACAACGTGGTATTGGGTTCAGCAGAAAAAATCGTCCGATTGGATTCGTTTCAGATATCCGCTTGCGAGATTACCCGGTATCAGTTTGCGGAAATGTTATCCTTTGCCTTCGGCGATACGATGGGCAATGATATTGATACGGAACTGATTTTTACAAAGATCGATACTTCGGTCCGCCCGATTGATACCAACCGATATTACGCAAGCTATCGGGAAATGAATTTGCGAATCATAGACAGCCTGTTAATCTATGGAAATGACACGATTGCGATTCTTCCGTTATCGCAGTTTACCATCAGCAAAACGATTGCAAATGATTCAATTCCAATGGTCACCGACTTTATTGTCCAAGCAATTGATGCCGGAAAAAACCTTCCCATGACCAATGTGACTTGGAAAGGGGCCGCTCTTTTTTGCAATTTGAAAAGCATAAAAAAAGGAGGGGGTTTGGGTCTTTGTTTTGATACTGCAAACGGCCTGCAACCCGACACATCAAAACACGGCTACCGGTTGCCGACAGAAGCGGAATGGGAATATGCGGCCCGCGGCGGTCTCGCCTATGACAGCTCCCTCTACCCTTACAAAGCATTTAACTCGAAGTATGCCAATTTTGGTTCACATACCCCAACCACGGTCGGCCTTTACCAAGCCAATGGTTTCGGGCTTCATGATATGGCCGGCAATGTATGGGAATGGTGTTTGGATGTCTGGAATGCTGATTTCCTAACGGCATCCCTGAACAACCCTTATCAAGCACAAACAAACTCCATTGCCGATACCTGCTCCATTCGCGGCGGCAGTTTTGAAGATGATTTCATACAAATGGAATGCGCCTATCGTTCCTGGGCCGAATCAGATACCCTAAGCGCCCTTATCGGTTTCAGAATCGTTCAACGACCTTAACGGAGGATTTGCCTAATTGGTAAGGCAGCGGTCTTGAAAACCGCCGTCCGCAAGGACATGGGGGTTCGAGTCCCTCATCCTCCGCATTTGTTTTTCCGGCGGTTTTGCAACTCAAGAGCAAAACGGCCCTTACCGAAGAATTAATATTTTCCTGCTGCTGCTAAACCCGGCAGCGTTTATTCTGGCAAAATAGACACCCGCAGCCAGGCGGTTGGCATTCCATTTAATCGTGCGCTGGCCGGCCGCCTGCCGTTTCTGCATCAGTGATTGCACCAGCCTGCCGCTACGATCATAAATCCTTAAAGAAATATCCCCTTTACTCGGTAAATAATAGGAAAATACCGTAAAGGATGTAAAAGGGTTGGGGCTGTTTTTCAGAGAAAATAGCAAGGGGGCCTTCATTCCCTTCTTTTCCATCCTCGTAGGATTGTCAATGGGAATGCGCAGGAATTTAATCCATTTATTGCCCCCTGCATCCATAACCTGCGTATGAGACCAAGCCACCGGAAAGAAATTCTCCGGCGCATTCATGCTGTGATAGGTACTGACCGCCTGGCCCCACGTCTTGCCGCCGTCCAAACTCTGGATAACCGGACCATATGCCGAGATATCCGCGGAGATCATCAGCCGGTTGTTGTCCACGGCAGTGATGGCATAGTTGCTGTTCAGCAAGCCATAACTGGTGCCTTTATAACTCATATCGATCAACACCGGTTCCTCCAACACCAAAGGGGATTTATCTTTTGCTCCTGCGTAGGGGTTCCACACGGGCGGCGTCATAGGCAGTTCTTGTATCTGCGGAAAGGAGGAATTGTCCTGCAGGATGCTCAAGGTGGCACCATCGTCGATCCCGGCTTTGAGCAATCGCAGATTATCCAGGATTACCTGTTGACTGTCCGTTTGGAAAAAATGAATCACACCCGCGTATAAGCTGGCCATTTAATGAGGGATTTACAGCATTTAATTTAATTCTGAAACGGATGCTTGCAAGACATTTGATAGGTTAGCGCAAGAATAATGATAGCACCTATCATTATTTAACAATTAGAACAGATAATGCCTAAGATGGAGCATTAACATCGGTGCGACCCACCGGTTTAGCAATGGGTTTAATGCTCCAGCCTCTATAGAATTTGAGGACTCACCTTTTCATGAGACGAAAAGCGGACAATCAATAAACGTCCATGTACACTTCAGCCGTAAGTCCTGCCGGAGCAGTCATCAGTTTAAAGAGGTTCGCCGGGGTGTTTGAAATTTCCAGTTCAAGTTTGTTCTTCTCACTGGTGACATGTTTTGTAATATCTGCCACAACCGGCTGCCAGGGCGAAACAGGTATATTGACGCCGTTAATTCTGACAAGCAAGGAGGACTCGAAATTTTTGAACCGAAGCAGAATACGTTTGAAATTACCCGGCTTTTCGAAAACCTGGCTGTAGACCGCACGACCGCAAAAATAGGGAAGTCCCTGATCGGTCCAGGAACCATAGGTATAAAGTTCGTTCTTCGGACTAACAAGCCATCCCTGGCTTCCCCGTTTCAAAGCAAAATCACCAAGAAAGACCAGCGGATGAGATAAGAACATGGGTTCAAAGGTTGAACCATAGGTCTTAATGGTCACCCGGTTGATTCCTTTCCGGACAAGAGAGGTGATATTACTTCCAAAAGTGTTAATGCCGCCGTAAGTCATCGCTTTCACGGCATCGGTCTCGTGAAAAGTCTTCTCACCCCGATTAAAAAAATGCATGTTTTTCAGAATGACCCCGTTGAAGGAGATTTCCACCGGGGAATTTCCGGACAGATAACCATTGACAGGGTGATTAATGAGCCGATTCATCAGAATATAGGCGGTGGCAGGAGCCTGAACCACATTGATATAGCTTTCGTAGGAAAGATTGTAGCCTGCGTTGATGTCCCGGTTACTATTGATGCGCATGGACCAGCTGTTTAGAGGCATGGCGTTCGGGTCGAGCAGGGTTAACTGCCATTCATCCTTGAGAATGATGCGGAAAATGCGATTGCTCTCTTCAATGGCAAGCGGAGAGCCGGCCGGGCCGAGCCTGTCCGCTGCAACAATGAAACAGCCCGTTTCACCGGGTGCGAAATTGTGGAAAAGACTCCTTCCCTTTTCGGTCCCCTGGGCCCCGGGCAGGAAAACAGGCTGCGGCTTGCCGAAATCAAGATAATGGAGGTGCCCTTTTCCATTGAAGCGGAGTTCCACCTTCAAATTCTCCGTCAGCGAGGCATTGGACAGGAAATGAACACGATCCTCTCCGTCCAGTACACTTAATGTCGTGAGGCGGCGGGCCCCTTCGGTCTCAGAAAAAACCTCCAGGGAACATTCCAGAATCTTGGCACAAATCTGTCGGAGGGTCTCCAGTTCTTCGATCTTGGAGAATTTATGAATAGCGCCGGGCATCTGCATTCCCAGCTTTTCGATGCCGGCAAGCAACTTGGAATTTTTTCCGCCTTCAAATGTCTCATACGGCATGATGCCGAAAAAGACAAGGCGGCCGCCCTTGGCCACAAATTTCTCGAGAAGTGGGATTACTTTGCGCGGCAAAATAACGGTTTCCGGAAGGATGAGCACCTTAAAGGCAACCTGGCTCTTTCCGCTTCGGAGCAAGAGGAGTCCTTTGTCGGAAACGGTCAATTTGGTTAAGGTTTGTTCGGTCAGAAAACGGAAAGGCATATCATCCTTGCTGAGTTGGCGGACCAGTGCGTCAAAATGAGCGGTACGCTGTTTGTAGAGCGTCAGATTGGCGGGGTTATAAGCCATATTGAAGCTTTCGGCCGGGAAAAGAACCCCGATTTCCTCTCTGCGCTGAAAGGCACCGAAAAAGGCCTGCCGAGAACGGATGAATCCTGAAAGACTCCCGGGTAAAAGAGGGTTGTCCGGTGTACGGGGCGCAATAGAAAAACCTTTTTGATGATATTGGCCGTCCACTGCAACACACTGTAAACCTGCCAGGGTAAGACGGTCGGACTCTTGCTTGAGGTCCTTGAGGCTCTGGCTGATGGCATTACGGTTGCGTCCGAGAATGGTCAATGCCTGATGACCTGAATAGTCGCGGAAAAGATCACCAAAAAGACGGACGGACGAGCTGTTTTCCAGGGAAAAGGGAGATACATCCGTTACTCCGGCCAACTCGTTCTTGGCAATAAGCGGTTCGTAGTTGACGCGGAGAACGGTTTCCCCTGAAAAGAGATCACCGGTCTGGGCAAAAAGATGCATCGGATAACGGAAACGGGAGCCGAATTCCCGTAGCGGACGGATAAGATTGGCCTGCAGCATCTCTAACAAAAGGCGGTAATAAGTCCGCCGAATAAGGCCGTTCTTGGCAGAGTAATTGTCCACAAAAAGCGCAAGGATTACGGATATCAGATCTGTTCCACTTTCGGATTTTAATTTTGATAGAAGCGTATCGGACCAGGGAAGGCCGCGAATACTGGTATCCGGTGCCATAAGCGGAAGTTCCAGAAAAAAACCGGCAAAGGCGGATAACAGATCTTTAGGAAGTTCACGGACCAGATCCGTACAGGCAGCCTGGACATAGGCCCTGCCGGCTGCGGGATCAAGGAAATTCAGCGCCGACCCGCCGATGGACCGTTTATTAGGACCGCATCGGAAGATGAAAATGCGCCAGTCCCCGTTGGGAATCGAATAGGTCAGGGTGTTATTGCGAAACGCGGTCGTAATATTCTTGGCAGACGCAAAGTCGAGGAATCTTTCCTTTAATCGGATGGCAAAAACATATTGAATGTCGGTCTCATTGAATTCCTGCACAATTTTCTTGGGGCCCCGAATCTTCAGGATGTGGTGAAGAGAGAGATAGGGAAGCCGGAATTCAGGATGAGCGGACGTAAGCGGGGTAACAACCCCAGGATAACCGAAAGCCATATCTTCGGAAAAAAGAACGCTCATCTTGCGTTCCTTGGCTTGTTTTAGAATAAGGGACAGGCAATAGAGAAAATCTTTAGAAGGATATTCGGGAATAACCCCTTTTTCCGGCCGGACAATAAAAGTAGAAACAGATTGTTCCTGCATTTCCTTCAATCGGGAAGAAATCGTGGCTGGTGTTAAGAGATCATTCAAAAGCCATAGAGGGTATGGAGGGACATTTCCTGCATCGCTCGATTTTAACGTATTTAACATTTTCTTTATATTTGACATAATTACTCCTTTTTGATATTTTTTAAGATTGTAAGAGAGTGAAATATAATATAAATCATCATAAATGTCAAGTAAATTAATGACTTATAAAGGATTCAGACCGGCTTTCCGGTTATGTTAACCCGTTATTTAACTGGATCTTCTGTGAATTCTATTTTTCAATCCGAACAAAATCTTTTATCTTGATGGGTTCATTTTCATCGAGTACTTTTGCCCTCGAAAAATGAGAGGCCTCTACAAATTCGATCCGAAGAGTCCCCACCCGCCGTTCGCTTTGCCCAAGATACTCTCCGGTATCAGGATCTTTTAAGGAATCCCCCTTGGTATAAACTGAAAAGACATCCCCCATACGCACTTGATCCTCTGAACCCGCATTGATAAACAACCCGGCCGGCGCAATATCGACAATACGGGCAACTTTAATAAGTCGTTTACTCTCATCGCGCTTGGTCACGTTTTTGGGAAGGTTTTGCATCAAGGCAACAATCTTTCCGCACAGTTCATGCATCATCTCCCCGGCAATGCTTTTTTCGAACTGAGGTGAACCGAATTTCACATAGTTTAACGTGTCAAAAGCAGCCTCATCATCCGATAATTTCAACAGGTTGACCGCGGTCAGGGTCTTTTTAGAAAGCGCACTCACCTCTTCCGTGTAGATGACGCCATTGGCAACCGTGTTATAAACCCGCAATTTTACTTTAATCTCCGCTTTGTAATTCTTCACTCCGCCGAACCGGCCTTCTCCCATCACCACTTTCCGTACAGCGAATTCTTCAATTTCACCGTCCAAAAGAAAATCAGCGCCCAATGCCCGGCATAGAGCATATTTGGCATCCGATGTGTTGAGTGCCGATGGGGTAAGGCTTTTTTCCTTAAGCAGCCCAAAGACCGAGTCAAAGGGAATAACGCTATAAGTCTGGCCAAGACATCGACCCGCATAGCCGGCCACATCGCGCGACAACTCCCATTGTCCCTTATAAGAAGTCAGGTCTGAAAAAGGGAGAAATGCAATGCGATCCGCATTGGCCAAAGCGACCAGGCAACCGAAAAACAGGAACCATCTCATGAGACACGCTTCATTTTTTTAAGCCGGGTCATTGCCTGGCGCAACTGGGCTGCCACAGACGATGCGCCCGTACCGCCGTATAAGGAACGCCGCCGGATGCTGTGAGCAAAGGAGGGACGATAATTCTTCGGAAAGAGAGGGGAATAACCCTGCAATTCCCGCGACGTCATCTGCAGGAGCGATTTATCCGCCTTGCGCGCCTCCCGAACGATGCGGCCCACCACTGCATGTGCGTCACGAAAGGGAAGCCCCGCCTCGACCAGACAATCGGCCAGGTCGGTAGCCAAAAGCTCCCCGTCCAGAGAAGCGTGAATCTTTTTCTCATTCAAGGTCAGTGTCGCAAGCGTCCCGGAAAAAACGGCCAGACAATCTCTCACCGTATCCGCCCCGGAAAAGAGGGCCTCTTTGTCCTCCTGAAGGTCCTTGTTGTAGGTCAGCGGCAAACCCTTCATCACCGTCAGAATATTGACAAGATGGCCTATCACCCGTCCGCTTTTGCCGCGCACCAACTCCAGGGAATCGGGATTCTTTTTGTTCGGCATCATGCTGCTGCCCGTAGAATAAGCATCCGACAGCTCCACAAAGCCGTATCCGGGCGAAGCAAAAAGAATGAGATCCTCGGCATAACGGCTGAGATGAATCATCAGGATGGCACAGGCGGAAAGGAATTCGGCCAAATAATCGCGGTCCGCCACGGCATCGAGGCTATTGTCGCTGATTCGCTTGAAGCCCAGGGCGTTGGCCAGAAATCGGCGGTCAAGGGCAAAACCGCTGCCGCAAAGCGCACCGGACCCAAGCGGTAGAATATCGGCCCGTTCCCGGCAGGCATCAAAACGTTGCCAATCCCTCTCCAGCATAAAGAAAAGAGAGAGCATATAATGGGAAAAAAGAACGGGTTGGGCTGCCTGCAGGTGGGTAAAAGCAGGCATAATGAGCGTGGGATGGCGTCTTGCCCGCTCCAACACGGTTTCCATAAGAAGGGTCATGCCCGTCTGGAGTATCCGAATCTCTTTTTTCAGCCAAAGACGGGTATCCACAGCCACCTGTTCGTTTCGGGAACGTCCGGTATGAAGCTTCTTGCCGGCACTGCCGATGCGTTCGGTCAGCAGCCGTTCCACGGCCATGTGGATATCTTCATCACCGGCCGTAAAAGGAAGACGGTCCGCCTCGGCAAGGAGCTTTTTCAGACCCGTGATCATCTTTTTTCTTTCCGTGCCCGACAGAAGATGCGCCCGGAAAAGGGCTTCCGCATAAGCCAAACTGCCACGGATGTCCTCTTCCACCAAACGCTTGTCAAAATCAAGAGAACGGTTGAACCGCTCCATGACCGGATCATTTTCACCGTCAAAACGGCCCTGCCAAAGCTTCATGCAATCCCCCGGACGTTCAATTGTATGTTTTTTTGTCCATTCCATTCATTTTCCTCGGCGTGAAAAGCCAGCGTAACCGGTCCTTTCACCAAATCGTTGAGCCGGTGACCCATTCGGAAAGCGATGGCATCAAACGTGGTACGACCCGCAGAGACCCGGAATTTGAGGTGGCCACCGTTAAGCAATCTCGGCGAACCCATAACGCGGCAGGCCGGCACATAAAAAAGCGGTTTCTGATTGCCTGCTCCAAAGGGTTCAAACCGTTTGAGCAAATGAAGGGTCTCCCAGTCCAAGGCATCCAGGTCTGAAAAGGCAAGGTCAGTCTGCACGACCGGTAACAAGGTTTGTCCGGATAGGGCCGTTTGAGCGAAACGGTTTAACCGGTCCGACAGAACGGGAATATTGTCTTCTCTGATCTCCACCCCTGCGGCAAGCCGGTGTCCTCCAAAATCAATCAATAGATCACGGCAGGTCGTAATGGCATCCAGCACATGAAAAGCCGGAATGCTGCGCGCGGATCCCCGCGCCACCCCGTTTTCAATGGATAAGAGTAAAGCCGGGCGACCGTACCGCTCCATCAGGCGGCTGGCCACAATGCCCATGACCCCGGGATGCCATTGGTCAGAGGCCAGCACCAGAAAAGCACTGTCCAACAGAATCGGAGAAGCCTCTATCCGGCCGATGCATTCTTCGGTGATGGCCTGGTCCAATGCCTTTCGTTTCACATTGAATCCCTTGAGCTCTCGAGCCAAGGTTTTGGCTTCATCGGTTGACGAGGTCAGAAACAGACGCAGCGCCATGGCCGGCTCGCCGAGTCGTCCGGCTGCATTGATAAGAGGGGTCAGACTAAAGGCAATGGCGCTCCCGGTCATGGGTTTTCCGTAGAGTCCGCTTTCCAACAGCAGCGCTTTAACACCTTCACAACCGCTCCGCTTAAGCTGATCCAGTCCGGCATGCACCAGGATGCGGTTTTCCCCGAGCAAAGGAACAACGTCCGCCAACGTGCCGATGGTCACGAGATCGAGATACAACGGAAGGGAATGCTCTGATGCGCTGTCCGTGTGATAAAATCGTTGTTGCAAAGCCGAGGCCAGCTTAAAAGCCACACCCACACCGGACAAATCCTTATCCGGATAAGGGGAACCCGGGAGTTTGGGGTTGATTAAAGCAACCGCCTCAGGCAAGGGATCGCGCGACAGATGATGATCCGTAACAATAACATCCATGCCGAGTGAACGGGCCAAGGCGATCTCCTGATCCGCAGTGATACCGCAATCCACGGTGACAATCAGTCCGACCCCTCGGGTGTGAATATCCTGAATGCCTTTGTCGGACAGCCCGTACCCTTCCTTAAGACGGTCCGGGATATACCACTCCACCTCGGCGGATAAATCCTGAAGGGTGCGGACCAGCAGGGCCACGGCCGTGATGCCGTCCACATCATAGTCGCCGTAGATGCAAATCTTTTCCTTTCCTCGGAGCGCTTCCGCGATACGGGCCACCGCTTTTTCCATATCCGGAAACAGGAAAGGGTCATGCAGACGAGTCAAATCCGGAAAAAGAAAATGGGAGGCGCCTTCTTCGGTCGTCAGATCACGCTGCAACAGCAGGGCGGCACCCATTTCTGCAATATTCAACGAAGCGGCCAGGGATCGGATAAGTACGGGATCGTAGACGGGCGGCAACAGGATTTTTTCTGTCGGAGGAGTGTGGGCCATCGGAAAAACATAATAAACCGATGCGTTCGGGGGCAATCCATGAATCACCCCCGTATTGACATTCCAGCAGGCTATGTTGATTTTGTATATTAATACCCATGCTCCCTCCAGGTTCCATCTTTCAATGGCTTGCCGCCCTTTTCAGAAAACATGAAATCCGATGCCTTTTGGTAGGAGGATATGCTGTGGCAGCCCACAAGATCCAGCGCATGACCTTTGATATTGATTTTCTCATGACTGCAGAAGATTTTGCCAAGATTGAAACAGAACTGTTTAGTGCAGGATATTCCCTTTTAAGCCGTCAAAAGGAATTTATTCAATTAAAGAGTAATAATCCTGTGCAACGTGATTTGGACTTCCTGATAGCGGATCCGTTTACCGTCAAAGGGCTTCTGGCACAAGGCCAGGCGGTTACGATTGCCGGTGAAAATTTCATTATTCCATCTCCCTTGCACTTGATCGCCATGAAGCTCCATTCCATTGCCGAAAATCCGAAGCGGGAATTAAAGGACCTCTCTGATGTCATTCAGCTGATGCGAACCTATAACATAAACGGTCGCTCCGATGAAGTAAGAGAATTGTTTCTGAAATATAAGAGCATCGGATTGCTTGATCGTGTTATACAGTCTTTGGATTAATAATATGGCTGATGATTTAAAATTCCCCAGACTGGAAAGGGAGCCCCTGCCGCCCCCGCTTCGAACCATGGATGAAATTGATGCGTGGATTGAAGAGAATTGCCGATTATTCATGGACCGGAAAATCTATGAAGCAGAGAAGATTCGTAATGCGGTGAATGTACCGTTTCGACTGCGTTGATCCGCACATAACAAAAAACCCCACCGTTTGACGGGCAGGGCTTCTCCATACCTTGCCGGTGTCGATGAGTTGGGCCTAACTACTGGCAATGATTAACAGAAGCAATATTCGTTTTTCATAAATAATAATTCCTCATAAATTTTAGGGGCAAGGGCTTGCAGAATTTACAATCATATTTACAATACAACCAGAGCTTACATGAAAGCCCGAGGATAACCTAAGCCGAAATAGTTTGATAGCGCGTTATTGTTGTAAGATGATTTTTTTAGTATAGATAATGCCACCCACCTTAGCCCGGATGACATAGACTCCGCTTCCAAGGCCTTTACTCATCCAGGTGATGGATTGCCCAGCCGCCACTTTGTCCTGACAAACGATATGTCCATTGATGGTGATGATACTGATTTTTGCTGCTTCATGATAGGAGTGGTTGGCAATGGAAATAGATGAGGAAAATGGGTTTGGTACGGCGGAAACATGAATTGTTTTCGGGGGTGTGCTATTATTTGGGACAAGGCTGTTTTGATAAGTAAGATAGCATGAGTTATAGTCGGGATTCTGGTATTTCGATACACCATTCTCCTCATAGCATAACAGCAAGTCGTAACCGCCGACTTTTCCGATATCGCCGCCATTTTCAAGAATACCGCTAAGCGATCCCATCCCTTCAACCCATACAACGCTATCTGGAGAGTAGGCGGCTTTCAGGGTGATGGTTTTTCTGATCTGTTCGGCTATTTCCCGATAGGCAACGGATGTGACGAGCAGCGTATCTATTTGAGGTCGAATAAAGGTGTCTCCGGGTTCCAAATTAAAGTCATACAGCGTGTAGATCGAATACCCGTCGTCAAGATAGATTTTTCCGCTGTCTTCTCTGATACTTTTACTATTCCAATGCCAAGTGGATAAAGAATCGTCCGAAACCATGATTTTGAAAAAAGGGGCAACATCATTGTCTGTTACGAATTTTATAAATGCCGTATTGTTAGGAATACGATTATAGGTTAATCGTAAATTGCTCCAGACCTTGTTCTCTGAAACAAGGGTGTCATTCGCATAGAGCATTTCAATGCAAAACACAAAACAAGAAAATATTAGACTTTTTAATAGTATGGAGTTTTGCATAGAACCTTTCTTTGCATAAGGGTGGTGAATTATCTGTTCTGATTCATAGCCGTTATTTTGTCATGCAAATTCGGTTGGTGAATATACGACCACTTACTTGAATTTTCACAAGAAATATTCCCGAAGATGAATTTTTCGGTTTCCAAGTATATTTGTCACCCGTAAAACCATTTAGGGTTACGATCTTGCGCCCATTGATTGTGTAAATATTAATCTGAGCGTTTCTCTGTGGATTATGAAATGTCATTGTCACAGACGGGTTAAAGGGGTTCGGCGAAATAATCGGCGGTGGATTCAAGTTATGATTGTCCGTTGTTTCTTCAATCCTGTCAAAATGTAAAAAACATTCATTAAAACCTACCGCTTGATAGATTAAGTCGTTCTCTCTCGAACAACATAACAGGGCTTCGCTTCCTCCTGCCACGCAATGCGTTTGGCCACCGTTCAACAACCCGAAAAGGCTCCCGATGCCTTCAATCCATATTTCCCGGGTATGGCTTTCCAGATAAGTCAGATAGATTATCTTTCTATCCATGGAATCCGAAAACCATTGATGGGAATAAGAAATGGAGTCCACATAAAAGTAACCGTTGCATCCGCTGCAATCCAAAGATAAACTTTCGCCTTGCATGCACCCAAAATCATATAACAAACAAGGCTGGCTTGTCCCGGCTTTTATCGAATATACCTTGTCCGCAGAATCCCTGGCTAATCCCGCAAAAATCCAGGCGCCCAAGGCGGAATCATTGTTTCGCATGATTTTATGATAAGTCAGCTCATCGACAATGGTGTCCCCCATTGCCTTTAAGCAATAGCTTTGACAATAATACGAAGCACACCCATACGTTGGGCCATACATAATGTTCCATACCTTGCCGGTGTCGATGAGTTGGGCATAACTACTGGCAATGATTAACAGAAGCAATATTCGTTTTTTCATAAATAATAATTCCTCACAACCAGAGCTTACATGAAAGCCCGAGGATAACCTAATTCTTTCTCCGGTGGTCAACGTGACATTGGCGCTATAAGGATGTTCAGTAATTTAATTGTCTTTACTTTTTGTAAAGATATAACCCAATTATCGAAAAAACAAGATCAGAACGTCCCTAAAAAAAGGTGCAAAGTGTTGGTTTTTATTTATGATTTAGTTCTTTTTGCCTCATTTTATTCTATTTTAACAAACATATAAACAGCGGAAATAAGATTCGGCAGAATGGCGGACAAGGCGTTTTAGCGGGAGGACCCCACCGTTTGACGGGCAGGGCTTCTTTTATCGAGATATAAAAAAAATTACTTCACGAAAATCATCTTTTTCTGTGCAATAAACGAGCCGGACTGGAGCACATAAGCATAAACACCGCTGGCCAGACTTCTTCCTTTGGCATCCCGGCCGTTCCACTGCGTCGAATAGCGGCCCGGTCCTTTCATTTCATCAACCAGGGTGGCGAGACGCTGACCGTTCATATTATACACCGTAAGCGTCGTCGAATAGCGGTTGACGGCATGGCTCCGGTAGGGAATATCGTACCGAATGGCCGTAGCGGGATTAAAGGGATTAGGCTGGTTCTGGTGTAATGCAAAAACAGTGGGCAAACCATGATTATCACGTTTTTCGGCTGCATCGGTTTCGGGCACATAGGCATGATAGAGCCTAAGAACCTCCTCGGACGAAAGGGAGCGGCCCCAAAGGATGAATTCATCGAACTTGCCGTCCCAGTAGGCGCTGGGCGGTTTTGGGGTAAACCCCAGGGTTACACAGTTGACAATCTCCGTGTTTTTAAGAAGACCCATCGGATGGGCAAACATATTATGGCCGGAATAATCGGTACTCTCAATGCCGTCCATAAAGACTTTGACGCTGCAAGCGGGCCCTGCACAGGTGACGACCAGGTGGTGCCAACCGTTGTCCGTGATGACCGGGGAGGCCCATGTGCGGAAAAGGAGAGAGTCTCTTGACTGGGCAACGGAAATCTTGCTTTGTTCGGCAACAAACGATCCAAAATAATGGCTGATACTGAAATTGTTTCCGTTCAGAGAGGCCGTGGTGTCGGCCATATAGAAAAGGGTGCCATTCTGCCTGGGACTATTGGATTTGAACCAGAGGGCAACAGAGACGGCTGACAATTCGTTCATCTTCTTGGTTGAAACGCGCACATAGTTGCTGCCTCCGTTCAAGCTGACGGATCCCCCTGACACGCTGTCGCTGTGGAGAAAAACCGCACCGGACAGCGTGCCGTCAAATTTATTCCCGCTGGAATCATGAACGATTGTCCCGACCGTTTCATCGAATTTGTAATGAACAAGGGGGCCGCGCCCGATACCCACATAGACCTGCCCGGTACGCCAGTTGGGCTGTTTGACATCCAGCCATCTCCGCACAGAGTCAGACAGGTTACAATTCCCGTTCAGGGAATCAACACAGTAGATTTGATTATAGGTGACGTTGAAATAAGGGGCATTCAGTAGAGGAAGGGCCGTGATTTCAATAGGCAGATCACCCAATCGGTTGGTTTGGAAAAATAGGTTTGTCAAGGCGGTCAGCCGGCCGATGGAAGGCGGGAGTGAGACGAGTCTGTTGTTTGAGGCATTCAGATAATAGAGTTTTTTCTGACCTGCACCGAAATCCCACAGCGCCGTCAATTTATTTGCATAAACAGTGGCCACCGTCAGAGAGTCCAGGCCGCTCAAATCCGGCAGACTCGGTATCTGGTTGTATTGCAGGGCCAGGGTGATCAGCTTTTTCAGATTCCGCAATGTATCCGGCAGGGCGGTCAATTTGTTATTGCTGATGGTGAGGTACTTCAGATTGACAAAATTACCGATACCTTCGGGCAAGAGGGAGAGGCTGTCCGAAGCCAGATTCAATTCCACAAGACCGGTGAGGTGGCTGATGGAAGCGGGCAGGGCCGTGATGAAATTATAGCCTGCCCGCAGAGTGGCGAGCTTCACTTGTCCGGGCCCGAATTCCGGCAGCGCAGTAAGACGGTTATTGTTCACCAACAGGGTGGTCAGGTTATCCATATCGCGCCATTCAGGCAACACCGGAATCTGGTTATAAGAACAGGTGAGTGAAACGAATTGGGTGCAATGACTCAGGGAGGCGGGCAGCGAGGTCAGTCGATTATTATTCACGGTCAGGTATTTCAGATTGAGGCAATGGCCGAGTTCCTCGGGCAGAGAGAGGAGGCTGTCATAGGCCAGGTTGAGTTCCGTTAAAGCCGTAAAACAGTCGATGTTCGCCGGCAATTCGGCTATCGGATTATAGCCCGCACGTATTACGGATAATTTTACCTGGCTGGGAGAAAAAGTCCAGAGCCGGGTGAGCCGATTATTATTCACCACCACGGTTGTCAGCGCAGTCAGGCCGCTGAGATCCGGCAGCACAGTTAATTGATTATATTGACAATTTAAAGAAGAAAGTTTCGACAAGCTGCTGATGACCAAAGGCAGTTCCAACAGTTGGTTATTATTCACAGATAAATATTGCATATTGGCGCACCGGCCTATTTCATCGGGCAGGGCGGTCAAATTGTTGTAGCCGAGATTCAGATTGTAAAGGCCCTTTAAATTGGCGACCGATACCGGCAAATCCGTCAACCGGTTATTGTTGGCAATCAGGTTGGTCAGCAAGGTCTGGCGAGGCGTAAAATTCCAGAGTTGAGTCAATTGGTTGTTGTTCACGCTCACAATAACAAGACTGTCCAAGAGAGTCAAATCCGGCAGAGCGGTCAGCCTATTGACACCGGAGTAGAGATATCGTAGACCGGCTAAAGTGGTTATCCAGGCCGGCAGGGTAGTCAGCTTGTTATTATTAACATAAAGATACTTTAACTTCGTACAATTCGCCATTTCATCCGGTAGGACGGAAAGACTGTCACTGCCCAGATTAAGCTCGATTAAACCGGTGAGATTGCCAATGGAAGAGGGCAATGCCGTGATTTTATTGGAACTCGCCCGGAGAATGGACAACCGGGTTTGAAGGGGGGAAAACTCACATAGGGAGGTGAGGCGGTTGGTTGCAACAGAAAGGGTGGTCAAATTCGACAGCGCACTCAGGTCAGGAAGCTGGGTCAGTCTATTGTTGTATGCCTGAAGCACTTCTAATTTGGAAAGACGGCAAATAGTGTCCGGCAATGCCGAGAGCGTTCCATTGATGACATATAATTCCTTTAGTTCACTGAGGGCACCGATATCATTCGGCAGTACGGACAAGCTGCACGCCTGGAAATTCAGTTTGGTAATGCGACCGGTGGCGCTACCGGTAATGACACTGCTGAGCGGCACACCCAGACGACCATTAGCCTCCAGGATGGCATTTACCCGTGCCGTATCACAAGCGCCATCTGAACATTCTTCTGAGAAGAGAAAAGAAGGAAATACAGCAAGAGCAGCCAATCCGAAGATTGATACGAATAGCTTCATCTTACATCCCTTTGTAAAATAAATAAGATAGAGAAAGAATATAATTCTTTTCTTGAAGTAGTCAAGAAAAAATATATCGGCTAAAAAGCAATGCCTGTGGACAGCATCAGGTAGCGTCGATAAGGAACATCCCAATCATAAAGCGCCCGATAGAGCAAAAAGGTGGTAAAAGTAAAGGTATTGGTCAACGGTAATTCAAAACCTCCGATAAAACCCACTCCATTCTGAAAACTGGATGTCGTATAGGTTTTGCCGTTTTGTCCTTCATCCGTAAGACGCTGCAGAATAATCGAGAGATGAAAAGAGGGACCCGCGCCGGTAAAGAACCGGAAGCGCCGACTTCCCATTCGTGGTGTGAGCAATACGGCATTGAATCCCAGGGAAGCATCCGAGTAACGCTGTTCGATCAGATTGGTGAACTCTTCCGAATAGGTCCAAAAGGTCATCATGGGCACCAAGTGGACAAAGGAGAGGCCGGTCAGAATATCGCCTGTCAGCCCGGCGCCAAAGGAGCGCGCCTTGGGTTCGGATGTGAACCGGCCCTGAAACTGCTGGACCACTGCGACAAAAAGAGAAATGCCATTTACACCGATATGCTGGTTCAAACCGATCAAATCATAGGCCGTGGCCAGGGCTTTAAGACTGTCCTCGTTGATCTCTCCCTCGTTCTCCTCGTCCTCTCCCTCGTTCTCCTCCGGCACCCTATCATGCTCATCCACCGCTTTCAGGCTGTCCGGCAAGAGAAGCGTATCACTGTCGGATTCCACGGCAAAACAGGGGACGCAGAAAGCGCACCCGAGGAACAGAAAAACAAACAGGACGCGAAACATGGGTAAAAGATAATAAAAAGAGAACACGACCGGACAAGGCAACTGCTATAAGCGGATATTGCCCTTTGAATAATCCTGGTAAGCAAGTTTAAGACCGCTTCCCAAAGAGGTTTTGGGTCGCCAGCCCAACTTCCGCAGTTTGCTGATATCGAGCAGCTTGCGGGGCGTCCCATCCGGTTTGGAGGGGTCAAACACGATACCTCCCTTATACCCTACCGCCTTTTTCATGGCCTCGGCCAGTTCCCGGATGGTCACCTCCATACCGCTGCCGATATTGATGGTTTCATTGCCCATATACTCGTTCATGATAAAGACACAGGCATCGGCCAAGTCATCCACATACAAAAACTCACGCTTGGCTTTGCCCGTACCCCAGATGACCACCTCCCTTTTTCGGGAGCGCTTGGCTTCATCGAAACGGCGGATCAGAGCGGGAATGACATGCGAATTCATGGCATCGTAGTTGTCGTTGGAGCCGTAGAGATTGGTGGGCATGCAGGAAATGAAATTGGTATGGTACTGTTTGTTGTAGGCCTCGGTCATTTTGATCCCTGCAATTTTGGCAATCGCATAAAACTCATTCGTGGGTTCCAACGGTCCGGTGAGAAGATGCTCTTCCTTCATGGGCTGAGGCGCCAGTCGCGGATAAATGCAGGAGCTGCCCAGGAACAGGAGTTTCTTCACCCGGTAGATATAGGAACAATGGAAGATATTGTTTTGGATCTGGAGGTTGTTGTAAATAAAATCAGCGGGATAGGTGGAGTTAGCGTAGATACCGCCCACCTTGGCTGCCGCAAGAAAGACGTAATCAGGACGTTCCTTTCGGAAAAAACCCTCCACCGCATCCTGATTCTGAAGGTCCAACTCCTTGCTGGAGTGGCCCAATACATTTTTATAGCCCATCTTTTGCAGGCGGCGGACAATGGCTGATCCGACCATACCGTAGTAGCCTGCGACGTAGATTTTTGCGTTGCGTTCCATCTGAATTCCTTTTTTTATTAAGTGAAAATACATTTTCAGTCAGCACCATGCAATATTCCTTGACTTCCAAAATAAATTAGGCAATATTAGCTTTACAGGATTCAAAAAGGAAGAAAGCATGAAAGATCTGGAAGCACTCTCTGCGGACGCGGATTACAAACAAGCCATGGAATGGCTTCAGAAGGAAAACGGGCGCGAAGCGCTTCTTTGCCTTGAAAAAGCGGTCCGTGCCAATCCGGGCCATTACCTTGCCTGGAACAACATCGGGGTTTTGCTCTTTCATGCGAACTTCCGGACGGAAGCGGAAAAGGCCTTTGAAAAAGCCGTGGCCGCGGAACCGGCTTATCTCGACGCGTATGTGAATCTCTTTTATTGTCATAAGGATCTGAAAAATCAGGCTGACGCACGTCGGGTGCTGGACAAAATCCGGGAAATCGATCCCCACTATGCGGAGCTTCCCCAGCTGGAAGCGGCGCTGCCTCCTCAAGCATAGTTCCTTTGAGCCGGTAAAACGATTGATTTCACCTCCCGCAATTTAAAATATTTCTCCTCTTCGTTAATATCCATTCACCGTTCGGAAAGGAATATCCCATGGGCGAAAAAGTAGTTTTGGCATACAGCGGCGGCCTCGACACCTCTGTCATCATCCCGTGGCTCAAGGAAACCTACGGATACGATGTCATTGCCTTTGCCGCGGATTTAGGCCAGGGCGACGACATGAAGGCGCTGGAAAAGAAGGCGCTGAAATCAGGCGCCTCCAAATTTTACGGATATGATTTGTCCAAGGAATTTCTGACTGATTTTGTCTGGCCCACGGTTAAGGCGGGTGCGGTTTATGAAAACCGGTATCTTTTAGGCACCTCGTTCGCCCGGCCTCTCATTGCCAAATACCAGATGATGGTGGCCAAAAAGGAAGGCGCCAAAGCCGTGGCTCATGGCGCCACCGGCAAGGGCAATGATCAGGTCCGCTTTGAATTGACTTATTTCCATTTTGATCCCTCCATCCGGATTGTGGCCCCCTGGAAAGACGACAAATGGACTATTCGCTCTCGGGAGGATGCCATTGATTACGCTAATGCGCGGGGTATTCCCATTACGGCCACTAAAAAGAAGATCTATTCCGAAGACGGCAACCTCTGGCACCTTTCTCACGAAGGGGATGAGCTTGAAGATCCGGCCAAAGAGCCGTTAGACAGGGTTTTTACCATCAGCAGTCCCATTGAAAAAGCACCCAACAAAGCGGAACATGTGGTTATTGATTTTGTAAAGGGCGTCCCGGTTGCGGTTAACGGCAAGAAGCTGGATCCGGTTGCACTCATGAAAAAACTGAATGAAATCGGCGCCAAACATGGCGTGGGTCAGGTGGATTTGGTGGAAAACCGGTTGGTGGGCATGAAGTCACGCGGGGTCTATGAAACGCCCGGCGGCGCGCTCCTCTATTATGCCCACGATGAATTGGAACATTTGGTTCTGGACCGGGATACGTATCATTACAAGGAACTCATCAGCAAGCGGTATGCGGAATTGGTCTATTACGGGCAGTGGTATTCTCCGCTGCGCGAGGCATTGGACGGCTTTGTGGACAAGACCCAGAAAAACGTGACCGGTAAAGTGATCTTAAAGCTTTACAAAGGGAATATTCGCAGTGCAGGCGTTACCTCGCCCTATTCGCTTTACCTTCATAAAATGGCTTCGTTTACGGACGACAAAGCCTTTTACGATCAGAAGGATGCCATCGGCTTTATCCGGCTTTTCGGATTGCCTATGGCCACCCAGGCGAGAGTGTCGAAGCGGAAATAATTTGACAAAAGTGCCATCTATCACTATATTTATGGCATGTTGAATCGTGTGATTGTGCTCTAATCCGACACTGACGCTAATTGCGGGTTTAGATCTTTTCAGATAGTTCTAATTCAGGATTATTTGAAAACGTTTTATTCTCTGCAATCTATTTGTAATTAATCCAAGAAAGCGTTGCATAATATTGATATTGTCAGCTCTTTGGGGGCTGCTAACATTAAATTCATTTCTGAAAGGCAGGATATTTATGGATCAGGTAACAACTCCTTCTACCAAAAGACACATTTTTACAATTTCTAAAATCGAAGGAGTTCGCCATGTCGAACCATTATCAGCGGGAAAACGAAGAACCCGCTGCGTTTATTTGCAACCATTGCCGTAGGACCGTTTTAAACAATCAGCCCGGCACACATCACAGGAACCATTGTCCCTTTTGCCTTTGGAGCAGGCATTTGGATCACATTCCTGGGGATAGAAAGGCCGGCTGCTTTGGCGCTATGGAACCCATTGCCATTTGGGTCAAACCCGGAGGTGAATGGTCTCTTATCCATCGCTGTCAGAGCTGTAAGACGGTTCATCCTAACAGGATAGCCGGAGACGATAATGAGATGTTGTTGTTATCGTTAGCGGCAAAAGCGTTGGCTAATCCGCCATTTCCACTGGAGTATGTTCTCAGGGATGGGGTACGATAGACAAACAAGGGTCATCCGAAAAGGATGGCCCATTGCCACCCAGGCGAGAGTGTCGAAGCGGAAATAGGGGCAAACCCGACCAAAGAAGGGATTTGCAATCTTTTTCCTTGACAAAGTTGCTTTTTTATACCTATATATAAAAAGCAATATGATTGACAGCAAACAAAGTGCGACGCTTCAACCCAAGGGACGCATCGTCTCTGTGGGTGAAAGCCTCCAGGTATCGAAAGATATCCAACAGGCCATCGGCAAGGGCAAAACACATATCCGGCTTGACTTAAGTCAAACACGCGAAATTTCAGGCAGCTTTGCCGGTTTTTTAGCGGGCATTATTACCCAGTTACGCGCTCTGGGCGGAAAACTGACGATTGAAAATGCCAGCCCTGCCATTGAAGAGGTCCTGAGACTGGTCGGCTTTGTTGATGTCATTAAGGTCAACCGACACTAAAGCATAATATCCAAAGCTTCAAAATCAGGGGCTTTCGCTCCCAGAACCAAGACGTTCTCCCTCCAAAGGAACCGGAGAACCTTTCATCAATATATAACGATTGTCATAGGCCATCATGGATTCCTTTATTTTGAGGTCTCGTTGTCCTGGTTCGCCGGGCATTTGACATTTCGGCAATCTTCTTTCTTCATATCCTTTTTACCGGTCACGGGACAAGGTTTCTGGCAGTTGACCTCCTGTTTTTGGCAACATCCCTTTTTAGGAGTCACGGCGGCGTCCTTACCGACAGGGGTCGCCACTTTCTCAAGCGTAACCCCTTCTTCTTTCATTTTGTCAACATACTTCTTGGGATCTTTATTGAATAGAGGAGGACATCCCTGGCAACAAAAATAAACCCGTTCACCCTGATAATCCACATAGATGTCCTTGTTGATGGCGTTTCCCATGACCGGACACAGAGTTTGGGGAACAGTCTTTTGGACGGTTTCAGCCCCTACTCCATACAAAAAAAGACCCAGAAATGCGGCAATGGCGAGTGTTAATTTCATTTTTTCCTCCGGTTTTAAATATATGTGATATATAAATTAGCAAAAGAAATACCTATCTCTAAAAAAGAGCTATCCTATTATATTAATCGATTAACTCGAAATATGGGTATCTGTTCAGGTGTATTAAAATAGATGGTTTCAATACACTTTTGTCTCGATAAGACCGTTCTGTTTCGCAGGATAACCCAGCATAGCCGGATAAAACAGGAATCCGGATAGCTTGAATGAGGAAGCCGTTTTTTCATATCTTTACTTTTCGTATTCAATACCATGAAAGAAGTTCAACTCCTATTTTTATGCACCCAAAATGCCGCCCGAAGCCAGATGGCCGAAGGACTGGCGCGCACGCTGGCGCCCCAAGGCGTCACGGTTTTCAGCGCAGGCACAACTCCAACATCGGTCCATCCCTTGGCTGTTCGGACCTTGGCAGAGATGGGCATTGATATCAGCCGCCATTGTTCAAAGTCAGTGAACGATTTCATGGGTCAGCGGTTTGATCTGGTCATTACACTCTGCGATCACGCCCGTCAGAGCTGTCCTATTTTTCCCGGTGCACCGAACGCCATCCATTGGAACCTGGAAGACCCGGCCCGGCCCGAACTCATGGAAGCGGAAAGGGTCACCGCCTTTCGGCAATGCGCAAAACACATCAAACAATTGGTGGATGACCTGTTTCACCGGGGTTATCTGGATGCGTTTCTTAAAGAGCAACGCAATCTCGATGCTGTTCTATCCGCCTTGCCTCAGGGCATTCTTTGCCATGATTTGAACCGCCGCATTTTCATTTTCTCCAAAGGAGCGGAGAACTTGACCGGATTATCGGCTGCGGAGGTCATGGGACGGGACTGTCACGATATCTTCCGCCCCCTGCTGTGCGGGGATCACTGTCTCTGCCGGCCATTCCAAGGAAAGACTTCGGACCTATCCGAACGCTCCTACCAAACCGTCTATCGAAACCAAAGCGGCGTACGTAAAAGTTTTGATGTTACCGTCGTACCGCTCAAGGACGAAATCGGCACCCCCACAGGCGCCATGGTTTCACTGATGGATCGCACCCGGGTGGAATCCCTGGAACGGGAGCTGGAACAAGCCGCCTCCTTTTGCGGCATTGTCGGCCAAGACCACGGTATGCAGGTGGTCTATGATCTCATCCGCGATGTAGCGGGCAGCGACGCCTCTGTGGTCATCACCGGCGAATCCGGTACGGGTAAGGAACTGGTCGCCAATGCCATTCACCAAGAGTCGCTCCGCCGTGACCGATTATTCGTACCAGTCAACTGCGGGGCGCTGCCGGAAGGGACATTGGAAAGCGAACTCTTCGGCCATGTCAAAGGGGCATTTACCGGCGCCATCCGCGATAAAAAAGGTCGCTTCGAACTGGCTGACAAGGGTACCCTTTTCCTGGATGAAGTGAGCGAATTAAAACCCGCGCTGCAGGTCAAACTCCTCCGGGTATTGCAGGAAGGCACCTTTGAACCCGTGGGCTCCGAACACACCATCAAGGTCGATGTGCGTATCATCAGCGCTACTAATAAAAATCTGAACGACTTGGTACAAAAAGGCCTTTTTCGCGAAGACCTCTATTATCGGCTCGCGGTTTTTCCTCTGGAACTGCCGCCGCTGCGCGTCCGTAAAAACGACATTCCTCTATTGGCCGGCCATTTTCTCGATCACATCCGCGAAAAATCCGGTCGCCTCGGACTGCGCCTCAGCCATGAGGCCCTGGAGGTCCTGATGAGTTTCGACTGGCCGGGCAATGTCCGCCAGCTTCAAAACGCCATCCAATATGCATCCATCAAATGCCGTGCCGTTGACATCGAAATACAACACCTGCCCCCGGAAATAGCTGCCGCTTTTCCGCTTGCACCCTCCCCGATTCCGGAGAAAAGAGACGGAAGGGGAAAACCGGGACGAAAGCCGAAACTTGATTTTGCCTCTGTTGAAAACGTATTGATTAAGAGTGGCGGGAACAAATCCAAGGCAGCCAGATTGCTCCAAGTGGGCCGTGCCACCCTGTACCAGTTTATTCACCGGAACAGTGCCTTAAAACGACTGACCGAGTAGAAAAGGAGAATGTCATGACAGACCTATTCAATATGGAAGAAATTTGTTCCATCGGTATCGAGATCGAACGGAACGGCGAACAGTTTTACCGTAAAGCAGCCGAGCAATCACAGGATGCCACCCTGAAAAAGCTTTTCCTCGAATTGAGCGAATGGGAAAATCAACACATCACCTTGTTCGAGAACATCCGGACCCAGACATCCAAAGACAAACCCTACGGCCACCCGATCGATCCGGACGGCGAAGAAGGCCGCTACCTCAAGGCCATCGCAGATAGCCATATTTTCATCGGCAAACCGGATATTCCGGCGCTGGTAAAAGCCTGTCCTACACCGGACGCGATTCTGGACAAGGCAATCCAATTTGAAAAGGACTCCGTCACGCTTTATTCCGCCTTAAAGGCACATGTGACCGACGCATTGGGCAGTCTTGATGTGGAACGATTAATCCAGGAAGAGGTACTCCATGTCGCCCTCCTGGTCCGTAAAAAAGCGGCTTTACGAAATCAATAATACATTATTCATCACCCTAATGGAAGGAGGCCTTATGGCCAGTATCAAAGGAACCCAGACCGAAAAAAACCTGCTTGCCTCATTTGCCGGCGAATCCCAGGCGCGTAACCGTTATACCTATTTCGCCGGTGCGGCAAAAAAAGAAGGGTATATCCAAATCGCCAAGATTTTTGAAGAGACTGCGGATAATGAAAAGGAACATGCCAAACGGATGTTCAAATTCCTGGAAGGCGGCATGGTTCAGATTACCGCCAGCTACCCGGCCGGTAAAATAGGCACCACCGATGAAAACCTGGCCGGGGCTGCAGCCGGGGAACATGAGGAATGGACGGACCTTTATCCCGAATTCGCCAAGACCGCCCGACAAGAAGGCTTCGATAAGGTGGCTGAAATGTACGAAGCCATTTCCATCGCCGAAAAGCAGCACGAAAAACGTTATCTGGCCCTATTGTCCAATGTCAAGCAGGGCAAGGTTTGGAAAAAAGAGAAGAGTGTGATATGGCGTTGCGATAATTGCGGCTATCTCCATAGCGGAAGCGACGCACCGGAAAATTGTCCGGCTTGCGCCCATCCCAAGAAATATTTTGAAACACTTTCCGAAAACTGGTAACAGGAGGCTCCCATGAAAAAGTACGTCTGCGGTGTCTGCGGGTATGTTTACGATCCGGCAAAAGGCGATCCTGATAACGGAGTACCGGCTGGAACTCCGTTTGAAAAAGTACCGGCTGACTGGGTTTGCCCGGAATGCGGTGTGGGCAAAGAGGAATTCTCGCCCGAAGAATGACCCCGCCCGAACCCGAAAAGCTTGGTGCCATGATTGATGTCAATAACGGCGCCAAGCAACTTCCCATCCATCCCGGGGAAAGCCTGCTGGTGGCATTGGCCCGGGGCGGTCTCATCCTCCCTTCCGTATGCGGCGGCAAAGGAGAATGCGGCTTCTGCCGGATACGGGTTACGTCTCCCATTCCGGAGGTGACCGAGGCGGAAAAACAACGTCTCAGTGACAAAGAACGGTCGCAGGGTCTCCGTTTGGCCTGCCAAGTCAAGACAACGGAGAATCTGCAGGTCAACCTTCCCGATTATCTTTTCAACGTACAACGCCTCACCGCCGTACTGGAACGGAAAATCAACCTCACCTATGACATCGTTCAGCTGGATCTGAAGCTGGTGCCGCCCGGAACCATGACATTAACAGCAGGACAATACATTCTGCTCCGTTCCGACAACAGCGAGCTTGGCCCGGCCGTAACACGCGCTTATTCCATTGCCTCCTCTCCATCTGAGAAAAACCGCTTTTCACTGATGATTCGAAGGGTAAAAAACGGACTCTGCTCCAATTGGGTCTTCGACCGGCTGCAGGAAGGCGCGACCCTTCGATTGTCCGGACCCTACGGCGATTTTCGGCTAACCAACGAAACGACTCCGCTCCTGTTCATTGC
>MGVN01000145.1:0-6715 GCA_001800515.1 Elusimicrobia bacterium RIFOXYB2_FULL_49_7
ATTTGTAAAATGGAGACATTCTCTTTTTAAGCACTTCGCTGCCGGCGATGGTTTCAAATACTTTCTTGTAGTTAAACGAGATGCCTTGCTCTGGTACGTCGAACCACGATGCTAACGTTTCTTTTGAAAAATTCCATGCCTTGGGAGGCTCAAAATACCAGTCCTTGTCCTGTGATGCGCTGGTTGTAATAAACATCGGCGCGCCTTTTTTAAGTACGCGTTCAAATTCTTTTACGCTTCCCGGCATGTCTTCATACTTGTTGTGTTCAAATGCTGAAACCGATGCAATCGCATCAGCAGTAGCCTCCGGTAATGGTATGTTGTTAAACGTCCCGCGCAGGAACGTGATTTTTCCGAACGAAGAATGATCTTTCAATGTTTCCATGATATAAGGCAGGTTAAAAGTATTTTTAAATTTTTTACTGAATTGGTATTTCTTCATGCCCATGTAAAAATATAATTTCGCGGGACTGTTGACATTTTTTAAGCGTTCAAGAAAATTTTTCCGGGTTTGTTTTGAAGCGTCAGTTTTGTCTCCATACGTCATAAAATTCATGTACTCGTGCTTGTAGGCGCCGAGGTCGCGGCTGTTGAGGTTGATTGTAAAAATATTTTTTGAAAAACGCGGTATTGCCCTGTCCGTAAAATCAAGGCTGATTACGTTATACCCTCTTGCCGCAAGTATGAATTGGGTCATGCCCAGGCCCGCCCCTGCATCAACTATGGTAGCTCCGCGCGGAAGCGCCATGCGTTCGATGTTATCGAGTATCCATATTATGTCCAGGTCATAATGCCAGCCGTTGGGCCAGTTAAAGACGTTTAACCAGTGATCAATTTCGTTTAATTTGCCTGTATTGTCAAGCAGCTGAACGTCCAGCAATTCAATGCGGTTACTCATATGTTTCTCCCGATAGTTTTTTTAAGCACCATTTTTTAAATTTTCGCAGCGGTTTCGATTCGGCTGTTTTGCGCGCGGTTTCCAGTTGCTCGAGATAGGATAATATGCGGCTGTAGTTGCCCGAGGTATTGACGCGTTCAACATCCGGGGTATTGGTATATTGAAAAATACTTCTGATATATTCATCGCCCCCGATAAACTTGAATCCCGACGGTTCCACGGCGGAACGCAGCGAGGTAAGGTTAAAATTATAGTTATGGGCCATGATCGAGTATATTAAATAGTTATAGCCGTATTCGCTCTTGTTAAGCAGGTCGCAAACTCCGGGGACTTCTATGTATAAGTAGCCGTTATTGTCCATGAGATCTGCAATGGATTTTAGTTCGTTATTAATATCCACGAAATGTTCAAGGACGTGGCTTAATATTACAAGGTTGGCTTTTTTACCTTTTAAAACTTCCGGCCCGCCCTTGTAAACTTCCAGGCCTTTCTCTTTTGCTTTCGATACGGCTTCTTCCGAAAAATCGCAGCCGTAAACAGTTGTTGATACGTTTTCTTTGCTGAAAATCTCTTTAAGCGTATTGATTTTCACGCCGCTGCCGCAGCCTATTTCTATGATGGTGAGTTTTTTGTTGCCTATTGACGGAACGTGCTTTTTCATAAGCTGGTATATGCCGGCAGCTTTCTCCCTGTCCCCGGTCGAAAGTTCCGCGCTGTTTTCGCCAAGGACCAGCCCCCAGTAAATATCCATGTAAAATTGCGGCAGATCCTTAAGGGACAGGCGCGGCGTTGTGATTATCAATCCGCAATCCTTGCAGATTACGGTGCCGAACGGCAGGCCGAAACGATCCTGCAGGCTCAACTGTTCAAGGTTTCGCGAACGGCACCGGCACTCATCAACCTGTTCCAGTTTGAATTTCCCCTCGAATATATTTTTCAACAGGCGAAAATAGTATGGTTTCTTTGTCTTCCCGAGTTTTATTCCTTCATAAAACGGGAATAAAGAAGGATGCTTTTCCAGTATGGTATGCATGTGCGTTCCTTTTTTATGTCTGTCTGAAGCCGCGGAATGAAGAATCCAGTTGCAGGTAAAGTTTTTCAGCATTCCTGACGGCGTTTTTTAACTGGACAGAAAAATAACGTTCGATAAGTTTTTTATTCGCTTCCAGCAGGTTCCTGTGAAATTCTTCATCGCTTAAACTGGTAAAATTTACCGAGACCAGGTCGGAATTTAAATGCTTGTTCTCGTAAAAGTCTTCACAATCCTTAAGCAATCCTTTTTCGATCGCGTAATAATATAACGGGCTTCCGGGGTAGGGAGTTACCGGCCTTATCGTTCTCATCTGGGCGTTGTCGTCGTATTTTAAAAGAAACTCCACGCCTTTCTGCAGGGTTTTTTCGTTCTCTCCTATATTGCCGAAAATTATGTTGAAACCCGGGCTTATTCCCGCATTCATAGTAGCTTCGATGCCGCTTATAATTTGTTTAACAGTCAGCGCCTTGTTCATGTTTTTGAGGATTTCGTCATCCAGGGCTTCGATTCCATAGTTGATAAAAAGACAACCCGCCCGGCGCATCAACTTCAACAAATCCGCTTTTGCATAATTTAAACGGCCGTTGCATGACCATTTAAATTTCAAATTTGATTTAAGAATATTCTCGCATAATTCAGTGGTTCTCTGTACCGAGCTCATCAGGAGTTCGTCCTGGAAATCTATGTATAAAACGTGATATTTCTTCATCAAAATTCCGATTTCCTCGATTATCTTTTCCGATGCCCTGGGCCTGAACCCTTCGTCCATTCTATAGCAGAAATTACATTTAAACGTGCAACCCCTGCCGGACAGCATAAGCATTGTCCGCTCGCTGCTTTTACTGTTAGGCCCCCTCAATAAGGCGTAATGGTCTATGGGAAATAAATCCCATGCGGGCAGGGGTATTTCGTCAATGTTTTGTATCAGCGGCCGCTTTTGAGTCCGGATAAACTTTCCTTCTTTAATAAATGCGATTCCCTGTACATTTTCCAGCGCGCTTTTTTCTTCGAGCGCTTTTAATAACTCGATTATAGTCCGTTCGCCTTCGCCGATAACCACCGCGTCCGCTTTAGTCACTTTCAGGAAATATTCCGGTTCAGGTGACGGGCCATGGCCGCCGATTACATAGAACGGCCTGTTTTTGGATTCATTTATCGCATGAGATATTTTTATCAGTTTCCTGTATTGATAATAGCCGCCTATTACCCCTACGCCGACAGCGTCAAATTTCTCATTATCTAACAGATCGGTTAAATGTGATTCCGGATAATGATATACGTCCTGATTGTATATAGTAACTTCATGCCCGGCATTCCTGCAAACAGATGCGATGTACGCGGTTCCCAGCGGGAAGACCGATATGTAAGAATCATTATCATAGACAACAAGCAGAATCCTCATTTTAACCTCTGTGCGCCGTTAATCTGTCGGCGACTATTTCCCAGGAATTTAACTGTTCGGTACCGCGCATTTTTATGAACGTTTCAATGTAAGTGTCATACTTTTCTTTGTTAATTGAGAGCTCTTTTTTCCAATCAATGCAAAGAGGCTCGTCAATATTTATGGGTTCCTTACCCAGCCAGGCCGCCATATTATATATCATTTCCGTGAGATTATTATGCCGCCCCATTTCTCCGGTAACGATGAAAATTATCGGCTTGTAATACATTATTGCGAAGTTAAAGGAAGCGCTGTTGTGGCTGATAACGAATTTTGCATCCCTGACCATTTCGTCAGTCCTGCCCACGAGTAACGTTCTTTTATTGAAATAGTCCGGGTGCTCGTCATAGTGCGAGCGCGGGTGCGCCGCGATGGTAACTTTAACATCCTGCTCTTTTTCCGTGTAATCGAAAAATTTACAGAGGCTTGGATAATACTTTTCAGCCGTAACCAGCGGGGTGGAACCGGTTATGCCGTTGTCCTCGTGAAACGGGAAATATACGTCGAGAAACACCGCGTTGTTTTCGCACGATGCCGGTTTCTCTTTCTGTTTCTCAAGGTAGAGGTCGTAGTCGTAAACGTGTATGTATTCCGTCCTGGTATTTTTATCGCACGGGAACAAGTTCACTTTTCTTGTAATAGCCGTGGCCGCGAACCAGAACGTTATTGGTTTAATGCCAAACAACTTATAGGGGATGGATGTAAATATCCTGTTTTTTATGCCGGCAGCTCTTTGCAGCAGTTCCCATGGCTTAGCCTTGATAAGTTTAAGAAAACGGTGAAAAAAACTTTTTTTGGCAGCATAATTATTGTCTTCATTGTAATTATATGGGACAGTAACGAGGAATATCGACGAATAATAAGCCTTGCTCCTGCTTATAAGGCGGTACAACCAGAAAAACCTGGGATAAACAAACCATGTCAATATCATGTCATGCGCGGATAATTCTCTGGCGGCGGCAATAACTTCCTGTTTGCTTTTAAACACACGCAACCCCTCGAAATCAACGGGATCGGGCGGAGTCAATGTCAATTGCGGATGAAAGACCTTGCTTAAATCCCATACCGCCACCTCAAACCCTCTGCGCTGCAATGTTTCGATGCCTAATCTTTTGTAATCCCTGACGGAGAAAGGAGATTCGAGTATTAAATATACTTTTTTAATCATTTATCGGAAGCCCTTCATTTTTATTGTTCCGGGATTGAAGCAGCATGATCAATTTTGACGATATAAATTTATGATCGCCCTTGCGCAAGCCGAATACCCAGGGGAACGTGAAACTTGCGGCAAGCACGAGAAGCGTGTAGAGAAAACCGGATAAGATGAAATTAACGATAATATTGTTTTGCGTCCATGGAAAAAATTTCAGGGAATATGAAACCGCAAAGCCGATTGCAAAAAAACCCGCCAGCGACACGAATTGGAGTTTTACGTACCTGAAAAATGAAATCGGTATCATCTTCGTATTAAAATATAACATGATATTTACGGCTACGATTTGTATGGCCACCATTTTAACGGCCAAGCCTATGGCGCCGGCCCCGAGCCCCCATTTATCGGGCGGAGCGATGAGAAAGTAAGTGAGAGGAAGGCCTGCAAGCCACATTGCCACGCTTATATTCCTGTATAACTTTGTTTTTTCACCCGTGATGAGAAGCGAACTGCTCAGTTGCCCGTAGGTCTGGTGTACGGGATATAGCGCCATGATTTTCATTGGTATGGATGCGGCTTCGAATTTTCTGCCTCCGAGCAAGTAGGCGACGGCGTCCGATTGTATGAATATAAAGCAGGAAAAGAAGGCAGCCACCGAGTATAGCATCGGGACATAGCGGTCAAAAAGGATCGCTATCTTATTTTTGTCGTTTTGAGAAAAAGCTATGGAGTATTCGCGTAACAGCAGCGGTGTCATTGCGCTTGTGAATATAAAACAAATAGTGCCTACGTTGAAAGAAAGGCCGTAAAACCCCTGCTGTATGCTTCCCGCAAACCGCTGCAACAGCCAGCGGTCCATGATTCCGGCAACAAGCCCTATGCATGAACCTGTGAAAAGCGGAAAGCTGAAACGATAAAACTCGTGGGCATATTTTTTAGTCTGGCCGGCAGGCAGGGAAAGATTTTTTAAAATTGAATACCTTTTTCTGCCTACGAGCAGCAAAAACATCGTAATCAACAATAGAATGTTGAAATACTGGTACAGAAAATAGTTTTTAAGCGTCAGGTGATTGAGTAAAAATAACGATGCAAGTATTGCTACGCCTGCAACTTTTTGCGCGACCCGCAGCGATTCCGAAAATACCGTAAGCCCGAGGGCGTCAACGATGTTATCCAACCCGTTACCGGCCCAGGCAAGTATTATCATGACCGCCGCAAGGTAAACGTACTTCATTTCCTGTCCCGGCCAGATTTTCCCCGGCAACGGCGTAAGTTGAGTAAACAGAACAAAACCCAGCAACAGCAATGAAGAAAAAGCGATGAACCGGAAATAGAATGCGATTAAAGTTGTTTCCGTCTGGCGCTGCGATAATTTATTATAAAACCCGATCGTAACGCCCATGTCCAGGAAGCCTTTTATTTCGCCGAAAAAATTTGTAAGAAACGAGAAATTGCCGTACATTTCCGGTCCCAGGCCGCGCGGGACCATCCCGGCGGACAACAGGCTTATGGCAAAACCCGCCATGTTGGTAACAAGTTTATATGCGTATCTTTTCCTGAGAGAATGTTCCATATTTCTTAAAATTCGAAATGTTTCAGTTTTTCCTGTTCGGATAATCTGTAGGCTTCCAGGCCGACGGTTGTTTCTCCGGGGCGGGGCAGGACGTGCGCAACTACGCGGTCAAGAAAGCCCATCCTTGCGCCCGCGCGGTGTATTCTTTCCTGCAGGTCGGTGTCGTTGACGCGGTTCCAGCTTTTTCTCCAGCAATTTATGTTGTACCTGAAAAATTTCAGGTAGGAGCGGTAAAGCCATGTTTGTGTTCCGCCTATGCGCGGATTGTCGTCCTTGACGTTTACAATTATTCTTTTGCCGTGCCTCTCGGTTTCGTAGGCGGCGGAGACGAATTCGTAATCGCCCCGTCTTGCGAAATCAAGAAGCGTTTCCAGGTGATCGCTTGTCCAAGTATCATCATCGTCTATCCTGGCGATCCATTCTCCGCGCACCATGCCAAGCGCGTGGTTTGCGGGAACAACCGGGCCGGCAAGCCAGTGATTTTCCGCGGTAGGCGGGTAGCGGTATTTTCTTACGGGCAGATTGTAAAACCGCACGCGCTCATCATGCAGCCCGGCGGCCAGTTGCGCGGTATCGTCGGTACAGCAATCTCCAACTATGATAAATTCGAAGTTCCG
>MGVN01000145.1:6729-6858 GCA_001800515.1 Elusimicrobia bacterium RIFOXYB2_FULL_49_7
GGACGGAAGGCACCGCTCTTTCCATAAGCAGTTTCCCGCGGTTGTATGTCGGGACGTAAACTGAGATGAGCGGCTTGTCAGAAATGTTCGAATAAAGACGTTCATGTTTCCTGCGCGCAAAGTGCAGCA
>MGVN01000145.1:6893-7118 GCA_001800515.1 Elusimicrobia bacterium RIFOXYB2_FULL_49_7
GCCTGAGTTTCCATTCACCGTTGATATTTTTCCAGACGTGAGACGACCGTGAACGGTAGAAGTCCGCTATTTCCCGGAACTCATCTTCCGATATGTTAAGGTATTTCAAAAACCAGGCGAAATGCTTTTTTGGAAATTCCCCGTCGTAACGCCTGACCAGCGCAACAGCCTCTTCCCTTGTAATGTGGCCGTCGCGGACTTCGTGGGCGGCGTCCGACGTGGCGC
>MGVN01000145.1:7130-8451 GCA_001800515.1 Elusimicrobia bacterium RIFOXYB2_FULL_49_7
ATTTCATGTAGGCCAGGTAAAAGTGGAACCCGTCCTGTTTATCGTCTATGCTGGCATATTTGGAATAAGTGCCCTCGGAGTGTTCGGGGTTTGCCTTAAAACCGGTGTTTTCGACGGAATAGTAGTAATTTTCCTGTGGCACCCATTTCCTGTAGAAAGAAAACCAGTGCATTTGAGCGCCGATCTTTTGTAACTGTTCCCGGGGTGGCGGCTTGTATAATTGAAACGTGTTGTTAAGCGCTTCCTCTTTTGCAAATAACCCGGCTTCAAGTCCGTGGTTGACAAGATCGTCAATGCCTGAACCTTTATAATAGAATTCTTTCCAATCCTCGGGTGTTTCGTACGCTTTGGACGCATTTTTAAGCGACCCGCCGTACTCAACTTCGCCGCTTTCGCCGTAAAATATCAGCGGTATGCCGAACTTTTGCGCGATTTGAAAGGCGTATGCTTTCTGTCCGTATGCAAAAGGTTCCCATGCGTCGCCGAGGAGCTCGAAGGCAATGCGGGAGAGTTTGCGGTGAAGTATGCCGTTGGGAAAGCACAGGAGATTATCGAAGCCGGAATCCTTGAAATTGATGTAATTCTGCCACCCTATGTCGGTATATTCGAAAGGCGCCCACGTAACGGTAAGGGGATGCATGCCATACTTGTATTTGAGCTGGTGTGAAACATAAGCGCTGTCTTTTCCGCCGCTGCCCGGCACCACGCAGTCGTAACTGCCGTCTTTGGAACGATAGCGGTTGAGCAGCTCAAGCAGCATTTTTTCGCGTTCTTTCCAGTCTATGACGTTGTGCTTGATATGTGCATAATTACATGCGCTGCATACGCCTTTCTCGTCGAAAGTGATGCGCGGGCGCTGATTGGAAACGACGCATTTGCTGCAGAAGACTATGTCTTGCGGAAGTTTTTCAAGTTGTTTGTCCAGTGTTTTTCCCGAAAATAACATGCGAATCTCCTTTATACTTTGTGAAGAAAATTATCATAAATCTTTAACCCATCGGCGGCACTTCTCTCGGGATGGAACTGGCATCCGTAAACGTTATCTTTGCGCGCAACCGAACAGAAAATATCCCTGCCGTATTCCGATGCGGCCAGTACGTGAGCGTTATTTTCCGGTACGCAGATAAAAGAGTGGACGAAGTAAAAATAACTGCCCGGCGCTATCGCGTCCAGAATAGTGGCATCCCACGGCAGCGCGCCTTGCGGCAGGATACGGTTCCAGCCTATTTGAGGAATTTTAAATATATTTTCATCAGGCATGGGATCCTTGAAGCGGATCACTTTTCCCGCAACGATGGAAAGCCCTTCATTCCATTCAAAT
>MGVN01000146.1:0-1235 GCA_001800515.1 Elusimicrobia bacterium RIFOXYB2_FULL_49_7
TGATATTCGATGCCACGCATTCGGTTCAGCAACCGGGTGGCGGCCAGGGTATCACATTGGGTGACAGGCGAATGGTGGCGCCTTTGGCCCGCGCAGCCGCGGCAGTGGGAGTAGACGGTTTTTTTATGGAAGTTCATCCGGAGCCGAATAAAGCGAAATCCGATGCGGCCAATACGCTGGCCCTGTCCGCTCTTGAACCGTTGATCATCCGGCTTCTTCAGATACAACGGGCCGCGGAAAGCGGTTGCTGCGGCATGTTATCGGTTCATTCCGGTAAGGCACCCGGAAAATCGGCACAATGAGCATCAAAGCCTGTATTTTTGATTTCGACGGGACCTTGGTTGATACGCTTCCGGGTATTGTCCGGGCTTGGGACTTAACCTTTCAGGCCCTCAAGATCGGGCGTGCGGACCCGGACAAAATAAAAGCGGCCATCGGACCTGCCCGGGAAGTTTATGTGAAAATGGTTTTAGGTGAACATGCTGAAACGCATGGGCCGTCCGCCCTTAAATTATATAAGGAGTTTTACAAACAGGTTTCTCCGGCTCTCACTTTTATGTATGACGGCATCAGCGACCTTTTATGCGAATTGGAAATGAAAGAGATCGCCCTGGCCATTGCCTCGAATAAGCCTTATTTCCAAATCACCCCTTTGGCGGAAAAGTTTGGGATTATCCCGTTCTTCCAGGTTATTTTAGGACCTGAAAAAAGATGGGCCGGAAAGCCGGAGCCGGATATGTTTCTCGAATGCGCCAAGCGTTTCAACCTGTTGCCGGAAGAGATACTTGTCATTGGGGATTCCGAACTGGATTTGTTGGCCGGTCAAAAGGCGGGCATGAAACGGGCGGCTGCGCTCTGGGGCTATTCCTCAAAGGAAAAGCTTTTACCCTACGAACCGGATCAGTGGCTGGCGCATCCTTCAGCGCTAACGCTTAGTTAAATAAGGCGTTAAAAATAGCTTGCGTATCCGGAAATTGATAGTTATTTTAGGTTTATCCAATTCGCGGAGGTAGTTGTGGCTAATGTGACCAAGCAGGATTTGATTAACGAGATTTCCCAGAAAACGGGATTGACACAATCGGATGTTAAGATTGCAGTGGAAGAATTTTTATCGGCGGTATCCGGGATTCTGACCGATGGTAAAACAATTGAAATCAGAGGCTTTGGTACATTTCTGACCAAGCTGCGTAAACCGAGACCGGCCCGTAATCCTAAAACCGGTGAAGTTGTTCCTT
>MGVN01000146.1:1250-6709 GCA_001800515.1 Elusimicrobia bacterium RIFOXYB2_FULL_49_7
TTCCGCTTTTCAAATTCAGCAGTGAATTAAAGCATCTCATTAATACCCCTGCAAATACGGAAAAGAGTGCGGAACCGCATGTCCTACCCGAGCATAAAGCCGACGCTGAACTCTATTAACAAAAAATCAGGCCTTTTACTTTCCGGATTCATCCTCTTTTTCTTTTTCGTAAGCTGTCCCTATGCATTTTTAAACGGCCATAATGTGCCTGATACGGAGTTCCGTCTTTTTACTACCCGGCATTTCCGAGTGATTTATCAGGCGGGTCTTGATTCTCTGGCCAACCATGCTGCCCAGGTGGCCGAAGCTGCCTTGCCCACGCTTAAGCGCGATATTCTCTTGAATCCTAAGGCTGAGATTCCTCAAATTACCCTGGTTATCACGGATATCGACCATGAGGCTAACGGTTCCTCTACGCCGTTCGGTCACACCATTGAAATATTTGCCTACCCCATAGTGCAAAAAACCACAGGGACATTGGGTTGGATTGATAGGGTGGTGGTACATGAATTGGCCCATCAGATTTCCTATATCGCCCTTCGCCGCGGTCTCGGGTTATACGGTGAATTATGGCGTTTTCTTTTTATTCCGGCTTGGTTTATGGAAGGGGTGGCTCAGTTTGAAGCTGAAGAATGGGACAAGAACCGTGAGTTTCTGCTGAAAAGTGCGTATAACCAGGGGTTGTTTCTTGAGCGGCCGCGGCTATACGGTTTTTCCGGTTTATCGGTTATCGAATCACGTTTGGTATACGAACAGGGACACGCCCTTTATCGCTTCATGGCCGAGCGTCACGGCCGTGATATCGGCGGAAAGATATTGAATAACATCGGTCTTTTCAATCCGGGTTTTAATTCCGCTGTCAGGAGAATGACCGGTCGCACGGAAAACAACTGGATACTCGCCTTTCGCCTTTCTCTGGAAAAGCAATATCCGAAAAGAGATGCTGACAATCGCCTCCCGACTTATGCCGACGAGCTGACCGCCCCGATAGCGTCTTTAATGGATCAAGTTTATTGCATGAGGCCTGCGGAAAACGGTTTCTTTTGCACGGGTATCGAGCGAAACGATGTTTGGGAAAGCGGGCTCTTTTTTTACAGGCGGGGCGGTGGTTTCAAACGTATCGATGGTCCGGATATCGACGGCGCATTTGATTATAACGAGGAAAACGGCCTGCTTTATTATTCCCGTTTGGTGCGCAC
The DNA here is from genome assembly GCA_001800515.1 of Elusimicrobia bacterium RIFOXYB2_FULL_49_7. The sequence goes on from MGVN01000146.1 coordinate 2,450, forward strand.
CCCTTCCGGTGCATGGCGATATCGGCTTTTTAAGGCAGCGGTTGGCGGCCCTATTACGCCGTTGAACGACCAGGAAGGGGAGGAGCCTTGTCTTTTGCCTGAAGACCGTCTTGCCTTTGTCCGGTTTCACCAATCCTTCAGTTCACTTTACGTCGGAGATCGTGACGGAAGGAACGTGCAGCGGTTTGCATTGCCGGATTCCGTAATTCAAGTCTTTCGGCCTGTTTATTCGAGCGGGCGTCTCTATTTCTCGGTAGTGGAAATCTCCGGAGAACGGAAAGCGGCATCCATCGGATTGAAAGGAGAGGACTATCGCATTGAAGCGGAGAAAAAAGGGGTGGATATTCGTTATCCGGATAGAAATAAAGCGGGATATTTGGCCTATGTTTCTAATGAAAAAGGACCGTTTAATGTCTATGTCCGTTATCCGGAAGATTCTTCTGTCCATCCGGTAACGGCGGACCCCTACGGTGTTTTCATGTCCCGATTCAACCGTGCCGGCGACTCCGTGGTTGCCATCTCCCTTTCCGAGGCGAAGCAGAGAATCGGTTTGGCCTGTTATGCCGTTTCCATGCAGGATGATCGGCACGGCGAGACGTGGAATATGGAAGTGCCGTGGAAAAAAATAACGGGGCGAGATCAAAAAGATATAAACGAGGCATCGGAAACCCTGTCCGGGCGTGACAACCTATCGGGTAAACCCTATTCTTCCCTCGGAGAAATGCGCCCCATTATTTTTTATCCTTACTTTCGGGGAGGTCTTTTTCCGGTTAAGCCGGGGGTAAAGTTACATCTGACCGATCCGATTGGGCGGCATTATTTTATTGCAGGTATTGACAACGAAATACGCAATGGAGAGGCTGAATTTGAAATCGATTATTTAAACACTTGTCTTGAACCGACCGTTAGTCTGCACCTCAGCCGTTATTTTGATATCTATGATTCGGTTGACAGTGATTATCATCTGATTGAGCGGGAATCGGATGAATTATTCTCCTTATCTGCCGGATTCTTTTTTCCGATTGATTTGAGTTTGAATCTTCGGAATAAGCAAACCGTCTATGTCTCTGCCGCCGCAATTACCCACCGGGAATATGATAGTGTGGCGGCCACGCAATCCGTCTGGCTCTTCCCTGTTATGGAAGAACGGAACATGACGATTGGCGCGGCTTTTGGGGAGACTCGATCTTATCCTGGAAACCTATTGCATCCGCTGGATGCCTATGCCGTTCAAACCGGTATTACGATGGCCTTGCCCGCTTTCGGCAGTGATTATGATTATCGTTATGCCCATCTACTCCTTCAGAAAAGCGTTGAAATAGGAAAATCCTATCAGACCCTTTTTGGACGTTGCAGAGCGGTCTCTCAATTCGGTCCGGCAGGTAATGCGGGCATTCATCTCTTAACGACATCGGATGTACCGCGTGGACAAGAAGAGCGAGCTGATATCTATGTCACGAAAGCGTTAGCATTGACAGGAGAGTACCGTCTCCCGATTACCCGGGACATCGGACTATCCCTTTTGGGTTTTTATTTTGAGCAAATGACCGTCGGTCCTTTTATTGATTGGCTGTTGTATCAAAAGGATAATGGGCGAAATGATGCGGATGTTCAATCTGCGCGTAGTGTCGGGGTGCAGCTTCGTCAACGTATCCTCGTTTTGGGTATGGAAATGAATATCGGATGCTATTTTGCCTATGATCCGAGTAAAAAGACGAATGCTTTTCTTCTCAATGGCGGTACCGGTTTTTAATTTACTTGGTAAGAGAGTGATTCCGGTCATATTCCGGAAAAAGGTGTATTTGAACCTTGACTTTCTTTGGTCTCAAAGTTATTATTCTACATACCAATTTAGACGCTAATTTCATTATTCAAAATAAGGGGTGGTCATGAAAATAACAGGGGTCATTCTTTGCGTTTTTCTGACGGGTGTTTTTTGGGCAACCTATTCTGAGGAACTTAATTTAAATCTTTCCTCGGAACAGACCCAGGCCGTGTTGGAAGGCGGCATCTCTTATGATCTCCTGCGCTATCCGGCGGCGGTTTCATTTGATTATCCGCAAGGCTATCTGTCCTTCAACATCCCGCTTGATCTCACTACCAGCAGCCAGGATTTCGGCGATAATCTTCCCGGGGGCCAGGACAAGTTCACACCTACTATCGGAGCCCGTCAGCGTCTCAATTTTGCTTTTCGGGTGGATGTGCCTATGTTGAACGGCGTCTTTTCTTATGCTCAGGTGGAAAATGTCAATTTCGGTCTTAAGATGAACCTGGGCAGCCGGATCAATATGGATTCCACAACGGAATTAGCGGATGGTCTCGGGAGCACGGCTCTCAGTCTGAGCGGTGCCATTAATGCGCCGATTTCGTATGAAATGGGTTGGCGGACTCAAACCTTTGGTTACGCCTTTAAGCCTTTGCGGGATATGGTGGTAGCCGTTAATTTGCATAAGCACCTCTTTGAGGCCACGGCAAACGGGTTTGTTAATGCCAATATCCTTGGAAATGTGGGATTGGATGTGACGCAAGGCATCACGTTGTCAAAGGATTTGGGCGTTAATTATTCCGAAGATCAGGTTTTCGGTCGAATTGACGGCAGTTACAAAGGGTCCGCCTGGTCTCCCGCTTTTGGTATCAAATGGTGGCGGTTGATGGCCACCGCCCGTTTTGGCGTCAAGACCAAAGTCAAAGGTCATTTCCTCATGAAATGGAATCTGCCGTTCTTTATTGATCCCAATCCAAAGAGTTTCGGTATCCAGGAAGACGAATTGGTGGTGACGGATCTCCCAACAAACGACAGCGGCGATATTGATATTGCTCAAACCATGGATGCGGTTGGAATTTTGCAAACCCGGCTCGAAAATGCGGAAACCGACAGTTTTGTACTTTCCACGGAAACCGAGGCGGAGTTCCATATCCCTTCCGGGTACACGCTAACTTTTGAAGCCATTCGAAACCATCTGACCTTTTCCTACACTTATATCGACGGTGCCATTTCAGGATACCATGTCAACGAATTGGGGCAAATCGATTTTAACCTCGGTTTTGATGTGAATCATATTTTATTGATGGATTTTACCCTGTGGCGCGCCAGTATGCGGGCCGGCGTGTTTACTCTGGATTTTTACGAAATGGACAAAAAGAACTGGTTGTCTGAAAGCGTGTCCGGTGTGCCGGTGGTATTGGGCGGTGTCTTGACTCCGATACTGAGTTTCTCAATTTCCTTCGGCAGTTCCGTACGTCTGCCGTTGGAGCTGGATTTATTGCCTATTCCGGCGTTGAAGACCGGGCTGATTTATTATTTCTAAGATCGCGGAAAAGGAGCCTATGATGAAAATAACCTTCCCTAAGACTTCGATACTTTTTGTTTTCGCTCTCTTTCTGTTGGCCGCATCTTCGCTGTTCGCGGTCAGCAGTTATAATTTGCTCTGGGTTGAACCGCCGTCCGCTATTACCGAGAGCCTGGATGTCCGAATTGACTTTATGGTAAACCCTATTGAAAGCACTCAGACCGAGTCCTTGACCATATTATATGGTACGCAAAATGGAGGCGCTGATCCGTCGAATTACCCGTATAAGGTAACACAAATATTCACATTTTATAGAGACCTATCTCATGCGGATGCTGTTTTTCCTGAAACCACCTACACGTCACCCTCTCGGGATACCATCCAGTCCATTGTAGACAAGGCCGTTTTCGGTTCGGATACGGTGTTGGTGAGTGATTTCCCTGTTATTTTACGGGACAGTTCCAATTATTTCGGCAGACAAAAGACCGTGCAACCCATGTATGCCGCTCCATTAGCGGGAACGGTCCAGCGATCGCTCTATTTTTCCCCCCGTTTTCAGACCAATTCATCGGGTGTGCTTAATATGAAAAGCGGGCGATTTTATTTCATCATTGCCAACCAGGCACTGACCAAAGTCTCCAACGAAGGCCAGTTCATCGTGGAATCATTTACAGCGCCCGTGATGAAGACTCCAAAGGGTGATATTACAGAACAACTTCCGTTGTTTACATGGACACCGGTTCCGGGTGTGCCTTATTATCACCTGCTCCTTTCAAGCCAACCTATTGAAATCTCGGGAGAAGGTATTAATAATGCCAAATTCATTTGGCAGGCCATTACACCGGGCAGTTCCATCCGCTATGGAGTCCCGGATCCGTCCGGGATTTTTCCGCCGCCGCCGCCGCTTTCCACCGGGCAGCAATATCAATGGGTCATGCTCAATAATTACGGCAATTCCAAGGAATATACC
>MGVN01000146.1:6720-6862 GCA_001800515.1 Elusimicrobia bacterium RIFOXYB2_FULL_49_7
CTATAATACGGCCCTTGAATTTACCATTACAGGCTCTTTGGGCGGACTGACGGCCCCGGATACGTCGACCATGAAAGCCTACGGATTAAATGCCGTGGGTGGTTCCCATTATTTGCCTTGCAGCTATTTGGACGATGACTTG
>MGVN01000147.1:0-23499 GCA_001800515.1 Elusimicrobia bacterium RIFOXYB2_FULL_49_7
CGACCAAACCGACCTGTCTCAAAACAAGACGTCCGAATTCTATCGGAATCTGCTGCAAAAATTACAAACTGAAAAATGACTGCATTTAACCGAAAGGAAAAAATATGACCCGTCGGAATCCTTTGCTGATCGCCCTGTTAATTTTTATCACTCTTTGCCTTGTAAAACTGGCCTTTTTCAGCCCAAGCAATGTCTCGTTGGATATGGTTCCGGCTGCTCACGCAGACGGGGGTATCCTGGAGTGGAATAATTCCCTTCGAATCGTTACCAGCAGCGCAGATGGTGCCACCACCTATGTTTGGGATTACCAGGGCAAGACCATGGTGCGCAAATACAGCCTTGAAGGGAATAAGCTGAAGCTCCAGGTTTTCGAGATTGAATAACACCCTGATGCAAAAGGAACGGACGCGGGCCGTTCTGCTCCTTTTTGCCACGGCCTTCTTTTGGAGCCTGGCGGGTCTTTTAATAAAAAGCATCCCGTTACCCGCCCTCTCCGTGGCCGGGTGGCGCAGTGCCATCGCCTTTTTCGTCATCCTGGGATTTGCCGGTTTCCGTGCCATCCGTTTTTCCTGGCCCCAAGTCCTGGGCAGCATCTGCTATGCCTCTACGGTCACCTTTTTCGTGTGTGCCAATAAAATGACCACTTCCGCCAACGCCATCATACTTCAGTATACGGCCCCGCTTTATGTTATTTTGCTTTCCGGGACCCTATTGAAAGAGCGTATTTACTGGTACGATATTGCCGCGGTGGCTGGAACGTTGGTGGGCACATCTCTTTTCTTTTTTGACAAACTCTCGCCGGGCGGATTATGGGGTAATATCCTGGCTATTTTGAGTGGGATTACCTTTGCTTTGGTCATTCTTTTTCTTCGCATGCAAAAGGAGGGCAGTCCGGCCGGTTCCGTGGTGCTGGGGAATTTGCTGACCGCACTGATGTGTCTGCCGTGGATGATCCGATTTACGCCGGATTGGCCGACGCTTCCTCCGCTTATCATCTTAGGGGTCTTCCAGCTCGGCATGTCCTATGTCTGTTATACAGTGGCCATCAAGCGGGTAACCGCCATGGAGGGAACGCTTATCCCCATGCTGGAACCCATTCTCAATCCGCTCTGGGTACTGCTCTTCCTCGGTGAACGTCCCTCTGCATTCGCCCTTATCGGCGGCGGGATTATCTTGTTCTCCATCCTCACGCGTACCTGGTTAAGCCTGAAGTATCAGGCAAAAAACGTCTTGACACCACTCAACATCAAGCGTTCTTGACAAAATCTTCCTTATTTCCTATATTGATAATAGGATTAAGGAGGTTGCATGGGACGCTTCGCGGCTCTTTTTGTTGTTCTTGGTTTGTTTATCGTTTGCGCAGTACCGGAGAATAAAGAGCCTGCTTCAACAAGCGTTCCAGCAAAAAAGCCGATGTTCTATAAACAGATAAAGGCCAAACTCACATCAGAACAGTATCAAGTGACCCAGGCATGCGGTACCGAACCTCCTTTTCGGAATGCCTACTGGAACAACCATACCGAGGGTCTTTATGTGGATGTGGTTTCCGGTGAACCCCTTTTTTCATCCCGGGATAAATACAATTCCGGTACGGGCTGGCCCAGTTTCACCGCCCCCCTTTTCAGGGAAACCATCGTATCCCGAACCGACGATTCCGATCATCAACAGCGCACCGAAGTCAGAAGCTTTTTGGCCGATTCCCATCTGGGGCATCTTTTTTCGGATGGTCCAATACCTACCGGTATGCGCTACTGTATTAATTCCGCAGCTTTGCGCTTTATTCCGACAGCGGCATTAGCCGATTCGGGTTATGCCGGTTATATAATGCGTTTTCCAACATCTTCAGACAAAGGTGTCAGACATGAATTCGCCCTCTTTTCCGGAGGCTGTTTCTGGGGAATGGAAAAGCTCTTGGCAGAAGTATCGGGAGTTCTCTCCACCCGGGTCGGCTACACGGGTGGGTTGGCGAATGAACCTGATTATGAAACCGTCTGTACGGGCAAGACCGGCCATGCGGAATCCGTTGAAATCGAATTTGACCCGGCCGTGATCACTTATGATTCTTTACTCGACTTCTTTTTTCGCATGCACGATCCCACCACCTTGAATCAGCAGCATCATGACAAGGGCACACAATACCGTTCCGCCCTTTTTTATTTTACGGACGAACAACGGGCGGCCGCGCTTCATGCCAAGGATCATTTCGATCGTGTGACGATCTTGAAGAAAAAAGCGGTTACTGAAATTGTACCGGCCGGCCGTTTTTTTCCGGCTGAAAATCATCATCAGCAATATCTGGTAAAGAATCCGAGCGGTTATTTTTGTCACCGCGTACGGGACAGTCTCTAATTAATTGCACTTTTCGCAGCAACAACCGGATGTCTTGATATATTCGTCAAAATATTCCTTACCGTAATTAAACAACAGCTCTTCCCCGGATTGAATGGATCGTTTAGACACGATGAATATGCGACCACGCCGTTCCAGCGCTTCGCAATTAGGGCGGCAGGAATGATTGATATAGCGTGCCTTGTTCCAGCGCGGGCTGCCGTCAATGTCAATGCGTTTGTTCACATTGAAAATATAGCGGTTTCGCAGATCATTTTTCGTGGAAACCCGATGTCCAACATATTCAATGATGGTCTTTCCTTTTTTAATGAAACTGAAGGAAACCAACCCCAGTCCTGCCTCTGTCTTTTTAATCCGGATATCGTACAGATTTGATGATGCCATTTTATCCTTTATTATTTCAAGTAGTATAGATGGTCCGCTGAAATGGCCTTATCAAAAATCTCCTCATTATGTGAAATGAGGAGCAACCCACATCCTTCTTTCTGTTTTTTGGAAAGCAAGTCCAGGACTTTGCGAATGCTTTCAAAATCAAGACCATTGAGCGGTTCATCCAGAATAAGAAGCTTGGGTTTCCCGTAAAAAGAACGCAACAGATTCAACCGCTGTTTTTGTCCCCCACTCAGGTATTGTACCTTTTTATTCAGGAAAGCGTCCGGAATGGGTGAATCAAAAAGGGCGGCTAAGTATTCCTTTATTTCTTCTCGGGGCGGTATCTTTCCTGGAATAAGTCCCAAAAATGTTTCGAAAACCGTTGATTTCAAGTCCAGTGCCTCATCCGCATGCTGAAAAACCATGCCCGCCCGTTTACCCCATACCTCTTTTTCGTAAAATAAACGCCCCTTCTTTTCAGTGATAGTGAGACCATCCAGGGTTATGGAAACTTGATCCGCTGCATAAAGACCCAGAATGATTTTGGCCAGAGTGGTTTTGCCCACTCCGCTGCCTGCTTTGACGTAAACCATTTCACCTGGATGGATGACCAATGGAATAGGGTTTGTTTTATCCGGCCCCACAAGTGTCAGCGATCGGCCAAAGATTTTAAAAGAAGGTTCCATTCGAAAGAGCGGAGTCTGAGCCTTATTTTCCGCCGTGTTTGGTACAAGTTTATCCAGCCAGGTCGTATAGTCAGAGGGGACAAAAGTGGAGATAACGGAATCCGTATCATGAATGCGGGCCATTTCCAAGAAAGAAACAGACTTTAATAAATCGGAATAATTTGCATTTATCTCGGAAATGAGGGAATAATCATGGGTAATGAATAGCAGGGTAAAGGGCTTTTTGCGAAATGCGGCAAAAAGAAGGGAGAGGAAACGGTTTCGCTGGATGTTGTCTAAGCTGCCGGTGGGTTCATCAAAAACAAAGAGCGCCTCTTTCCATTCCGGCGTACTTTGGTACAGCCTTATTTTTTTCATGGCCATGGAAAGGAGCAACCGCTGTTTTTCGCCACCGCTGGGTCTGAAGGGTTTGGGATAAATATCGAGTATATTGCCCAGATCCGCCTGTGAAGCGGATTGAAATAATTGTTTTAAAACATCCTCATCATTAGGACAGGCCTTTAAACTGCCTTCATTCAACTGGGTGCGCAATGTCAATGTCGGATCCAGATGGGAAGAGGGTTCCTGAAAGACAAAAAAGCCTCGCTCTTTTCCGCTTCGCACCACCGGCTTTTTCAGATAATCCGCATACGTCTCTCCATTTACCGTGACATCCAGACCCTCCGGATCCAATTGGCCGGCCACCACTTTGGATACGATGGATTTACCGATACCGGATTCCCCGAATAAGAACACGATGCGATTTTCCGGAAACTGAAAATCCTTGACCTGAACCAGTGTGTGATGGGAAGTGGACACGGATATCGAAAAAGAGCGGGTATTCATAACCGGTGCCTTTCCGAAAAACCGTTTCCGATCTTATAGAGAGAATAGAGGGTAAAGACAATGAGAAAAGCAGCAGAAAGTCCCTGCAAATGCTGCAAAAACAGATGGGGCAAATAGAGCGGATGAGTCAGGGTATAACCCATGGCTAAAATATCCTGCTTGCTGTCAATATGCGCCAAGAGACCTCCCAATGAGAGGGGTAGGGAGGTAACCTCTGCATCGCGTGATAATCCGACCGACAGGATGAAATCCGTACTGCACTGGAGAAAAAGGGCCATGCCAAAGACCGACAGTAATTTATTCAGAATGTGGATGCGGCTGTTATTCCAGAGGATATTGAATCCTACCACACGGCTTTCCGACAGACCGCATACCCGAAGGGCATTGTAAAAGTCGCTTTTTCGGAAATGGGCGATGCGGTCCAAAAGCAAATCCGTTACTTCAAGAAAGATAAAAAGCGACAGGCTGCAAGCCATAATGACGAAGGCCATGATTCCATTCCCCACGACCCCGTTTGTTATCAGAAATGAGAGGAGCGCATATCCCAAGAGGACGCCGATGATTTGAGGTACCGAACGGATAAGATTCAAAGCAAAGAGCAGGATAAAACGGCCCTTTTGACGACCCGTTACTTCCAGAAGATGCAGACTAAAAGCAGCCGCCAGTGCTAAAAGCAGGGTCAGGACCACGGTCAATCCGGAAATGAGAACCGTATTCAAGAGTGCACCCCACACCTTTTTCATGGCCGGACCATTTAGAAAGAAAAGGTTCCAGAGAAAAAGCCCCAATAGGCCGATTCCAAAATTAAAGGCCGATTTCTGGTCAGGAGCAATAGGAAGAGAATTCGGTGGATTCGAGGAAATTGTTTGATTATCAATTATCATATTGTTGCATTTTCCGTGTATGTGCTATGTCGGCAGCGACTTCGGTCAATTTGACCGTATAGTAAATCAACAGCACCATGAACATCACTTCAGACATATTGCGATAGAGAAGCTGTTGCAGCAGTTCGTAACAAAGATGAGCGTGGATATTCAGTGCCATTTCAATGATGATAAGACCGGTGATTAGAAAAGAGGCCTGTTCTTTGATGGTCGGCAGATATTGCAAACGGGCGTTACGCATAATGGCATCCAATACATGGCCGGGAAACCGCTTTTTAAGGCCAAAAACAGCAGCCCGTGTCATATTTCCCGGTGCGCCCCAGTTATAATCAGAATGGAGATTTTTAGCCAGCGCAGTTTCCACATACCCTTTTCTGCTTTCAGACATCAGAAAGGCATAAAACTTATTGGTATAGTTGATCAGCAGCCCGTTTGATAAAACACCCAGGGTCACCATAAAAATAAAAGAGCCGGTGTCAAACTCGGTACGCAGCGAATAGGCCAGGGTATAAGCAGGGGAAAAAAGGATAAGGGAGGCCAGGAAACGACCCATCACGCCCAACCGGTTCAGCCCTTTCTTTTTTGGATCAACCGCCTTGTTGGGGGGTTGAGATAGCCGCTGTTTGCGTCGGATGAAGCGCCACAAGGCCAGGCTTTGCACACCGTACCAGGTCAGAGCCAATGTGGCGGCAAACACCGACAGAAAACCCATATACATGCCTATGATTTGATAGATCCTTTTCAGGGTCAGTCCTTTTTCCTTTTGCACACTTTGCAATTGGCTGGAGAGTTCCGCCTCTTTATAGCGGAACAATTGTTTTGCAATGACCTGATTTCGGTCCGTTTGGCCGGGATAATAAAGATCCAAGGTCTCCATAAATAGGGCACGGTAAAAAGGATCATTGAAATCCGAAGCAGGCAGGTTAATAAAGGGACGGATGGGTTCCATGTTGTGCGCCATTGCCTGTTGTGACCGATATTGAAAAAAGAAAAGAAAAAAGAGAAGCACACCGGTTACCACCATTGCGGAAAAGAGGTGTTCCAGGAGTTTGCGTTTCATTCTGACACCCGCGGCATTATTTGAATCAGATGGTCGGCTGCCGTGATGCGCACCGGTTTACCCAGGAAAAGCCCTTCGATGTCTCGGAGCAAATAGCGGTTACTCTCTTCAAAACGGTTCCCACGGATTCCCTTGAGTTCACAGTGTAATCCCCCTCCCTCTTGACTTCGTTGCCAGATGGGAGCACTTTTATCCTGGCCGGTGATTTGGTTGAATTGGGCAAAGAGGCGGGCATAGGTATCATTGGCTTTTTGGAGCCGGTTATCCAGGAGGGTCAGGATATCGTTTGAAAAGAGAACCGGACCGACACCCGCCTTTTTTTCGATGGGTGTTAGTTGACATAGGTGAGTTGCTTCCGTATAGCCGAAACGGATGAGGTCTTTGAAATAGGAGATATATATTTTATTTCCCTGCTTAAAGTATCGGATAAGGGTCTCTCCTTGTGTCACATTGGCTATGCTCTTTCCGTTTTCCACCGGCTCCGTTATTGATAGCGGGGCGGCCTCATCCCAGATAACGGTGTCATTCAGAGTTTTCACATTCTTGATGAACAGGTAATCTTGTTTTTCCGTGAGCCCGGAGTATCCGGTATTTTCTTTTAGGACGGACCAGGTTTGTCCCTGGTAGGAAAATTTATCCACACGGGTGATTTGATCACCCAGGGTTCCATCCGTCTCTATTCGTTTAAGAGGAAGATTTTTCGGCAGCGCTTTTTTTTCGGCAGCGGATAATGCGGATTCGTAGGTGTCAAACAAATATGCGGCAACGGGGCGGCGGAGAATAAGATAATCGTCCGCAAAGAGGAGATTGATCGTACACAGATGGAAAACCCACGAAAGCACAATACAACTGTATTTTATCGCCTTCAAAAATATCTTTCTATGCTTTTGAAAGAAGGTTTTGGCTAAAGAAATTGAACGCTTGTTTGCCAACAAACGCATGTCCACAGGTGCCAATGTCCGACTCCAGTTTTGCTTCTACACCGGCGGCACGATAAATTCGTTGGACCCCTTCAAATCCCTTCCATAAATCCTGGAAATAAAAACAGTCGTCATACAGACCCATTTCCAACAAAAGCGGTCTCGGTGCAATCAGACCTGCAATATCATGGGTATCCAGAAAGCGATATATGTCCGGAACAACTTGAGACCCGCAAAAATTCCCTCGGGACAAACCGAAACCCGCCCAAGGATTAACATAGCCGATGATGTCCGCAGCTTTAATCCGATTATCAAGGGCAGCCGTAAAGGCGGTGACAGCCCCGCCTTGCGATAATCCCATCATTCCGATTTTCTCCGGATGGACTTCCGGGCGTGTTTCGAGATAATCAATGCAAACCATCATGTCGTGAATGTTTAAAGTGAGCGGGAAAGCGCCTAAAATGGAACCCTTGACATAGTTCACATCGCAGTTATCTCGTGTGGGGGAGATATCCTGCTTATCACGCCGTTCACCGAAACCCCGTAGGTCCGGGGCAAGCGTGAAGAAACCGGCTTTTGCCATTTGGAGCGCATAGTCATAGTTCATGCGGTCGATTTCCGAAACATGTTCCGGTGTGGAACGCAGGCCGGCCACCGTGTCTTTTCCAAAAGAACCGTGAGCGTGGCAACAGAGGATGGCAGGCAGGGATTTTTCCGGTGAAGGGTTTGTTGGACGGAGAACAATGGCCGGAATGGAGGCGAACTCCTCGCTGTCGAATATGACCCGTTCCCGAATCACCGGACCGTCTTTGACCGAATATTCCGTTTCCGCGGAGAGGAGGACTTTTTGGGGAAACGGACCCAGACAGGAGAGAAGTGCTTTTCGGGCGGTCTTGTTCCAGACGGTCCATTCCTTTGGCGTTTGGCCCTGAAAGGAGAATTTCGGGGTAAAACCGTTGCATCGATTTTCCCAATATGCTTTGGATGAAAAATGTCTGGAAGCCATTATTGTCTTATGTTCTGGTTGAGACTATCTATATGTTTCTTAACATGCCGGCATAGGGATGCGGCATATGGCGTCTCATAACAATCCAGGGTGGCATATATCCGGCTCTTCAGGGTTTCTGCTTGGGCGGGGGTTGCGGGTGCTTTGAGAATATGGCCATAAGTGATATGAAGAATCTGCCGGGCATCCTCCTGATCCATGAGCAAGGGGAGCTCTGCATCGGAGAGCTCCTGCAGCGGGGGCACACGGAATTCATCGGCACTGATATGATAAAACAAGCGCGCATCCTGAAGCGATGCAAGCGCGATAGCGTGCATATCCCGATAAAGGGATGGTGCGTGTTTTGCTATCACGCGAACCGCTTCCAGCCAGTGTGTTCCTGCGGTTTTCACATGAAAACCTTCCGACGCCTCTTCTCCCACAATGGGAAATATCCGGAATTTATCGCTTCCGGAATGGATGCTTAAGCGATAGCCTAAGGTACGGGCTATTTTGGCATGTTCGCGGAATTGGTGTTGGAATTCCATCGCATCACCACGATAATCTATCCCCTTCTGGAATTCTCCGCAAAACCGGGGCGCAAGACTGGTAAAGCGAACGCCCTTTTGTAGAAGTTCCAAGGCAACAAAAGCGTGGTCAGCAGGTCGGGTAATGGTAGCGGTCTCATCAATGGAGATTTCATAGTCCACGGAGTGGGGGGCACATCGGATTCGGGTTTCATACATCTCTACCATATGCGACAGGGCGGCGCGGTAGGTCAATACCGTACGTTCCAGGTCTGCTGGTTGCAGGATAATTCCCAATTTCAACAGGTTGGGATGCGGAGATTTTACATATTTCTGTTCCAGAAGGTGCCGTTCCGTTTCGGGCAAATCCAGGTACCGGGTATGCACTGTTTCTGGAGGAAGCAAAGCGATGTCTTTATGGATGTAATCGGAACAGTCTAAGGTTATCATGGTAAAACCGGATCGAATGGCATAGTCGATTTCTTCGCCTGTTTTAAGATGATCTCCATCTGCACCAAAGCCCTTGTCAAAGCCTTCCTGAAAGACAGCCCAGGAAGCAGCGTCCAATACTTCGGGGTAAGTGCGGCCGGTGAGTCGAAGCTCCCGCATGGATTGTTGGGCCAGAATGGGAAAAAAATCGGCATCGACCAAAGCGTCTAAGTGTCCGGGAGAGGCCAGACCCAATCGATCGCCCAAGCCCAAGGAACGGACGAACCCGGGGTTGGCGCACGGACGCATGAACGGAAAACGGGTACGCATGAGTTCGGTATTGGATGGAGATAAAGGGCAGACCAGGGCGGCAGCGGTCTCGTCTGGCAGCGTGCGAAGCTCACCGATAAACCCGCTCGGGATGAGTTTGCCGGGTTCAGCCTGAACGATCAGTTTTTTGCTGTTATCAATGCGGGCCAGGAAATAACGAACCCCTTCCTGTATTCGAAGGGAATGCGGATATATTTTCATGTCACTTGTTATTGCCATATAGCATGGAGAAATTACTCCTCCTTCTCTCGCCACTTCTCTATTGTGGAAAGCTGAGAAGCCGTACCGAAAAGCTGAATACTCCGTTCATCGAACTGACGGCTGAAATAGGAGAGGGAAGGCAAAGAGAAGAGCCAAACACCCAAAGCCAATTTCTGGTCCAGTTCATCGACCCTACGCGCATAAGCCTGCTTGTCGCCAATCTCATGTGTTGACATAAAACCATACACGTCCTCCAGTAGGGCCTTGATATCCGCCTGATTGGCCGGGGCGGAAGCCAAATCCAGACGAAAGAAATTTTTATCGGCACGGAAAGAAGACGGATCTACGGACAGGGCGCCGGTTTTAGAGTCAGCCAGGGTCAAGAGGTTGATCTGATAGACCGAGAAATCAGGTTCGCGCAGAAAGAGAGCATAGAGATCAAATAAAAAGTTGCTTCGGTATCCGGTCACGGGCACCAACACGGCATCATACTCTCCCTTCGCCATACTTTCATTGTTCACGGCGACCGTCTTGATTTTGCCGAGTGTTATGGCAGGATCATTCAATATGTCCATCAGCTCCGCGAGCTCTTCGCGGTTATCATATTGCAGACAGGTTTGGATGCGGACCGTGTCCGTCAACAGGGAAAGATCGGGCGCCGCCCTTTCCTTAACAGGCATCACAATCTGTTCTTCGATATAATAGGAGGAGGAAGGAAAGAGGCTGTAGTTTAGATAGTCGACGTAATTATTTTTGTCGCCTTTGTAGTTTGCGATATGGCGCTGTTGTTCGGTACCGATACGGAAGAAACGGCGCAATATTTTTTCGTTATTAATCAGATTGCGGACAGCCATTCTTTTTTCAAGGGACATACGCTCCGTATTGAACAACAGGGCGAAAAAACAGGTACTCACATTGGATTTATAGAAATATTCGTTGGAATCGGAAAGCATGGGAGAGAGGGCCCCGAAAGGGGTGGAGAGCAAGCTGTTGATGTTGCGGTTTCGCAGTTCGGTGATAAAGGTGCTGTTATCAATAAAGGGTTTCAGCACGGTGGTGGTGATGCGGGCCGGTTCAGCCGGGTGCTTATGGAAATAAATAGCATCCTCATATTCTCCGGCTTTCAGGTATGGTCCTGTGCCGTTTTCATAAGCAGGGGCAGCCATGTCGGACTGAGCGGGCAGGACTTTGAAGGAGAGCACTTCTTTGATGTCACTTTCGGTCCAAATTCTATCCGGCCGAAATTGGAACCGAATTTCGTTATTTTCATCCGGTCCGGTAAAATCAAAATCCGCTATGGCCTGGGAAACCAGGATGTAATCCGGAGACAGGGAACTCAGGGTCTGAATGCGGCGAAGAGTGAATTTCAAGTCTTTTGCCGTAAAGCGGACCTCTTCAGCCGGCGTGACGGTCACCTTTTTCTTTTCCATGGTGACTCGATAAGAACGGTGCCAGATTTTCTTAGGTTTAAGTCGGATGCGGACGATATTGCCCAAATCGATCCCCATCAATTCACCCAGGCCATCCTCAAAGACAATGCCGCTCTTATTGGCCGACACATTGAAAATGCCGTCAAAGATCACCTCATCCAGCTTGTCTCCAATGGGCACACTACTCATTACATGGGGATCGATTTTCGGTTTTTCATGGGAAATGTAGGGCAACGCTATCTGATCGGATAGATTTTTATTCAAGATTAAGAAATAGACCAGTGCAGCCGCGACAAGAAGGACTGCGATACTGATGATCACGCCTTTTTTCATAAATACCGCCTTTTGTTAAACAGAGTAACAAATTGACTCAATAGATGTAATATAATCAACAGGATATACTCATTCAACTTTTCTGCAAAGAAAGAGGCTTGGAGGATCATAAAAAGACAGGAAGAAACATTTGTGGTCATTGACCGCTATTTTATATATTTTTTCGTTATGTTTTTCCGCTTATTATTCCATTAAAATCAAGGAGGTATACCTTATGGAAACCAATGTCTTGCTTCTCTTTCTATTGGCTGGGGTTACATTATCCGCCTATGTCACAGCGATTAACTCAAAAGGAACCGTGCGTATCGTTCTTTCTTATATATTAGCATCGCTCGTTCTGCTTATAACCGTGTTTTGTATCATGAAACACAGCTCCAGCCAGGAACTGGCTGAAAAGGAAGCGGAAAAAGTACGGCAAAAAGCCCAGTATGAGGAACAGCTCCGTCAGGCCGAACTCCAACGCCAGGCCGAAGAGAACGCCCGTTTGGCAGCAGAATCCAACCAGGCCGCTTCGGGAATCGAAGCGCAGAAACAGTACAAGGACGCCTTGCTGTCCATCGTCAATTCCGGGGCCGGTGTGGCACGCGCCATCTTAGGCGTGGATGTGGAGAATGAAAATGCGGATATGGATGCACTGCTTTCAAAATCCAATAGCCTCAAAATTCAGGCCAACAGCCTGAAGACCAAACTCAGCGACCTGACCGCGCCCGAAGGGACCCAGACTCTGGATGAAGGACGCAAGAACGCTGAAAAAGGATTGCAGCTTTTGGCTGCTTCGGCCAATGCTTTCAACCTCTTTTTCAAAGCCGAAGACGAAAATGAAGAGGACGAACGTTTTGATCTTTACCGGCAAAATGCTAAAGCTGCTTCAGGTGCTTTGTCCAAAGCCGCCGGCCTCATTGAAAAAGTGCAGTAACCTCCCAATTATTGAAAGGAAGACGTCATGAGCAACATCCCGCAAGAGTTGAAATACACGAAAGACCATGAATGGGCCAAGGTGGAAGGCAAAACCGCCCTTGTCGGCATTACGGACCATGCCCAACATGAACTGGGAGACATCATTTACGTCGAATTGCCGCAAGTGGGAGCTGAGGTGACAAAAGGCGCCCAATTCGGTGAAATCGAAGCCGTTAAAACCGTGGCGCCGCTCAATGCCCCGCTTTCAGGCAAGGTGGTGGAAGTCAATAATGTACTGGCCGATAATGCGGGCGTCATCAATTCCGATGCCTATGCTGCCGGCTGGATCATTAAGGTCGAACTCTCTCATCCCGAGGAAGCGGCTTCCCTGCTGTCAGCTGATCAATATCAGGAACTGCTCTAAAATGAGCGGTTATACTTCGCTCGGAAAAGGGGAAAAAGAAGCGTTACTGTCCGCCATCGGCGTCTCCTCTTTCGAAGAACTTCTGAGCGCCATTCCATCGGACCTTCGAGAGAAAAAGGGGCTCTCTCTGCCGGACGGTCTGAGCGAATACGAAACCTTTCGTACACTGCGCAACCTTTCCGAAAAAAACGTGGGCAGCGACCATTGGAACACCTTCCTGGGCGCCGGAATTTACAACCATTATGTGCCGGCTGCGGTATCGGAAATAGTCTCCCGCTCCGAGTTTTTGACCGCCTATACCCCTTATCAAGCTGAAGTCAGCCAGGGAACGCTCCAATCCATCTACGAATACCAGAGCATGATTTGCGAGCTGACCGGCATGGAGGTCTCAAACGCCTCTCTCTATGACGGTGCCACAGCTCTGGTTGAAGCCATGCGCATGAGCCGCGCCCTATACAAAGGTAATGGCCGTTGCTTTCTAATCCCTGCGTCGCTCCATCCTCATTACAAAGAGGTGCTTCGGACCAGCGCCCACTGCCTTAAAATCGACCTGGTCGAAATTCCGACAGATCAAACAGGGGGCGTGGATATCCGTTCATTGGCCGCGCTGTTGAATGAACATACTTTCGGCGTGGCCCTTTGTTCCCCCAACTTTTTCGGCGTGGTAGAGGATGTGACCGCTGTGGCCGCACTCAAGACAAAACACCCGTTCCTGCTGACCGTGGTACCGAATCTGCTCTCTCTGGCCCTGCTCGAAGCGCCCGGTAAACAAGGCGCAGACATCTGCTGTGGGGAAGCGCATTATCTGGCTTCCGGACCCGCTTTCGGCGGCCCGCTGTTAGGTTTCTTTTCAACCTTCCGTCGGAACATCCGTCAGATGCCGGGCCGCATTGTAGGCAAGACCGTGGACAAAGAAGGTAAACGGGCCTTTGTGCTGACGGCCCAGACCCGTGAACAACATATCCGCCGCGAAAAAGCAACCAGCAATATCTGCTCCAATGAAGGGCTGCTGGCCCTTTGCGCCACCATCACCTTGTCCCTGCTGGGCAAGGAGGGGTTGTGCGATATGGCCAAGCTGAATGTGGACAAGGCTCAATATGCGCGTCAGGCGCTCCGGGCCAAGAAAAACGTTCGGCTGCCCTTCAGTGGCCCCTGTTTCAACGAATTCACGGTAGAGTTGAAGGACGGCGGCCTTGACGCGCTCTTTGCCAAAGCCGCGGAACAAAAGGTTCTGCCCGGTGTTCGCCTCGATCGCATGAATCCGGCCTGGGCAAACCGGGTGCTTATCTGCATCACGGATAAAAAGACCAAAGCGGACATTGATCAGCTTATCGCCTTGTTTTAAAAAGGACATTATGGACAACAAGCTCATTTTCGAAAGAAGCGTGACCGGACGTCGGGGTGTCTCCCTGCCGGTTTCCGATGTGCCGGTATCGGATATGGCCTCTCTTTTTCCACCCGCCTTTCTGCGGCAAGCCGCGGCCCGACTGCCTGAAGCGACCGAGCCCGAAGTGGTGCGCCATTACGTCAATCTGTCTTCATTGAATTATCATATCGACAAAGGCATTTATCCGCTCGGTTCCTGCACCATGAAGTACAATCCCAAGGTCAACGAAAAATGCGCCCGTTTCGAAGGATTCGAAGCGCTTCATCCGTTGGCCGAACCGAGCCATTGCCAGGGCGCCTTGGAGCTCATGGTTCATCTGGAGCGGATGCTGGCCGAAATCTCGGGTATGCACAGCGTCTCGTTGCAACCGGTGGCCGGTGCGCACGGCGAATTAACCGCTCTCATGGTCATCCACGCTTATCACCGTCATCGCGGTGCGGAACGGCGCTTTGTGCTTATTCCGGACTCGGCCCATGGCACCAACCCGGCTTCCGTGGTGCTGGCCGGTTATGAACCGCGCGGTATTAAATCCGGTGCGGACGGAACCATCGACTTGGACGACCTCCGTGCCAAGATGGACGAAGAAGTTGCTGCCATCATGATCACCAACCCCAATACCCTGGGCCTTTTCGAAAAGAACATCACGGAGATTGGCCGGATTGTGCATGATAAGGGCGGACTGCTTTACATGGACGGCGCGAATCTCAACGCACTCATGGGCATCGTGAAACCGGGGAAAATCGGTTTTGATGTACTTCATTTCAACCTGCACAAGACCTTTTCCACCCCACACGGGGGCGGCGGTCCGGGTGCCGGCCCTATCGGCGTCAGCGAAGCCCTGGCCCCTTTCCTGCCTTGCCCCCGCATTCGCAAGACGGATAAAGGGTATTCTTTTGCCGAACCCCATGCCCTCTCCATTGGCCGGGTTCACTCTTTTTACGGTAATTTCCTGGTCATGGTCCGCGCCTATGCGTATATCCTTTCCTTGGGCGGTAAGGGGTTGGCTCAAGCCACGGAAAATGCCATATTAAACGCCAACTATCTCTTTAAAAAAATCCGCGATCACTTTCAGGTCCCCTATCCGGGCCATGCGCTCCACGAATTTGTTCTCTCCGGCTCTCTTTTCGGCGACAAGGGTATCAAAACGCTCGATATCGCGAAACGGATGCTGGATTACGGCGTTTATGCCCCCACGATCTATTTTCCGCTTATTGTCAACGAAGCCATCATGGTGGAACCCACGGAGACCGAAAGCCGCGAGGAACTGGATCGATTTATTTCCGTGATGGAAAGCATCGTCCGGGAAATCCGGGAGAATCCGGAGGTGGTCAAGAATGCGCCCCATACGACACCGGTGCGGCGGCTTGACGAAGCGAAGGCAGCCAAAGAACTCGATATCAATTACTTTTCAAAACAGGTTTGACCACGGAGTGCAGGGCATGAATTTACGTAAAATAACGGGCTTTTCCCTGATTCTTGTTTTTCTCGCCATCTTGGGTGGGGGCTGGCTTTTCGATCATACCCGTGCCGAGGGGGACGATTTTTACGAAAGCCTATTGCGACTCGACGATATGTTCCGCAAAGTAAAGACCCACTATGTCGTGGATGTGCCAGCGGAATCGCTTGTGGTCTATGCGGTGGACGGGATGCGCGGGATTCTGGATCCGCACACCAACTACTTTGAGGAAAAGGAATACGATAATCTGATGATCCAGACAAAAGGGGAATTCGGCGGTCTGGGCATCAACATCGGCCTCACGGATAATGTACTCACGGTTATTGCTCCTCTGCCCATCCCCAATTCACCGGCCATGAAGGTCGGTCTTTTGTCCGGAGACCGCATCCTGAAAATCAACAATGAAACCACGAAAGGCATGGATCTGGATATCGCGGTCACCAAATTGCGCGGTCCCAAGGGTAGCAAGGTGACCATCTCCATTCTTCGGGAAGGGGTGCCCGATGTTTTTGATGTGGAACTGGAACGGGATATTATAAAAATCAACAGTGTTCCTTATTT
Source organism: Elusimicrobia bacterium RIFOXYB2_FULL_49_7 (assembly GCA_001800515.1). The sequence continues at coordinate 16,057 of MGVN01000147.1, forward strand.
CGGTATGTTGGATGAAAAGGCTAAGATCGGATACATCAAACTGGTCAGTTTCACCCAGGATACGGACAAGGAGATGGAAGTGGCCATCAAGGCGCTGATTAAAAAAGGGATTGCCTCGCTGGTGCTTGATTTGCGAAGCAATCCGGGCGGACTCCTCAATCAGGCAGTGCGTGTATCGGAATTTTTCCTGCCTCCGGATCGGATGATTGTCTATACCAAGGGACGTTCGGAAAAGAGCGCAGCGGTCTTTAAATCCACCCGGACTCCGCTTCTGGATCCCGCCATTCCCTTGCTGGTCCTCGTCAATCAGGGCAGCGCCTCAGCTTCAGAGATCGTGTCCGGTGCCATCCAGGATCACGATCGTGGCGTTATTTTGGGCAATGAAACCTTTGGCAAGGGCTCGGTCCAGACCATTCTGCCGCTTGAACGAAACAAGGCGCTTAAACTGACCACCGCCTACTATTATACCCCGAGCGGACGTTGCATCAACAAAGTGTACAACGAAGTGGGTGTTTCCCGACACGAAAAGGAGCGGAAGCTGGAAAGCGAACTGGAAAAGCTGCGAAACGAAGGCAAGGATACCACCAAGGTCTCTCTGCCCAAAGAGGCGTTCAAAACCCTGGGTGTGGGCCGCACCGTGTACGCCTCGGGCGGCATCTCTCCGGACATCGACATGCAGGCTGAACGCTACTCCCCGCTTGAAATCGAGCTCCTGCGGAAATCGCTTCTGTTTCAATTTGCGGTTTCCGAAGTGGCTAAAATGAAGACAAAAGGAATCACTTTGCAGGAAGATAAACTGACGGTAACAGATAACCTGTATGATCAGTTCATCGCCTTTTGTAAGGACAAAAAACTCGATTACAATACCCCGGAACAGACTGTTTTCAAAGAGATGAAGGAGGCCCTTGTTCGCACACGCCGCAATCCGCGGGACACGACCCATCTTTTGACCGGGCCCAATGATGCGGAAATCGATCAGAAACTGTCTGAACTGGAAAAGGTGATGGCAAAAGATAAGGACTATGCCTTCAATCGTTACAAGAGCATCATTCAGGATCAGCTGACGCTTTCATTCCTCTCGGTCGGCATCGGTCAGGATGCCTATTATCGCCATGCTCTGAAGAACGATAATTATATCGCTGCGGCCGTCGATATCCTCAAGAACCGCAAGCGCTACGACAGTATTCTGAAAAAAGATTTCAGGAAAGAGGGAATATAAGCGGTTTTTGATCGATTCAGCAGCCCTCCGTCAAAACGACGAAGTCAGTGCCGTATACACCATGGGCGCATGATCCTCCGGCAGGTTTTGTTTCCGGTGAAAGAGGGAGAAGCCGCCGGCGGCAATGTAACTGATCTTCGGATAGACCACACGGATGCCGAGGCCGGCTGCGGTGAAAAGGTCTCTTGATACATTGATTTCCGTAAAAGTTCGCCGGTTGAATTCTCCCTCCGATACTTCCCCCCATAACACGCCGTTGTCCGCAAAAAGAAAGGCCTCGGCCAGGTAGTTCATCCGCCGAGCCATCTTTTCAGCCTGTCCACTGAACCGGTATTCAGGCGGTAAATCATCATAGGTGAATTCAAAGAGACGGAAGCGGTGTTCCACATTCCAGAAAAGGAGATTGGAGGCTGCCAGGGCCCGAAATCCGCGGAAATGGATGTCATCATTGTAGAAAATCATCCGGTGAAAAAGCTTATCCGCGTCAAACCGGTTGCGTGCAGTGAACGAAAGATTGGAAGCCAGCGTCTGGCGGCCGGTAAGCGGGTAATAATACTTGAAGGAGGCAAACAGTTGGTTAAAAGGATAGCATTCCCCGTTTTTCAGGTTCTCTACCCAATAGCGCCGTCCTTCCAAAAAACAAGAATATCCCTTTACCGGATAGAACATTGAATTGCGTCGATCGTATCGGGCCGAAAGCGCCACGGACGGCACCTGCTCACGCCGGGGATATGAGACGAACAGACGGCTTGTGTCCCGGATATCCGAGGGATTGGGAATGATGATTTGCCAATCCAAACGCTTCCATGCCTCCATGTCAATACGCCATGTTTTGGTGATTTCATGATTATACGAAAGCCGCAGGGCCAGTCGGGGAAACAATTCCTTTTCCGAATATATTTCGCCCAGGGCCTGATGCGCATAATATGGAGAGGTGTAGTTGGGTTGGACCCGAAGCGATCCGCTGATGCCCGACCGGAAGCCGGACCCGGGAAAGCCAATAGCCGTGTACTCTCCTGAGACCGCATACAGGTAGGGAAAGGTAACCGTTACCCGGGCCGAATGAGGTTGATGAAACAAAAAACGGCGGGTTATACCCGGAGAGATCGCAATCCAAAATTTGCTTTCGCCCATCATGGTAAGACTGAAGGCACCGCCATAGATGAAAGCTTCGTTCTTTTCCTTTTCACGGACAATCAGGCTGACACTCACGGAATCGTCATTCAAGGCGGTCAGGAAAAAGAGGGTATCAAAACACCCGGTTGCGTACAGCCGGTCACGTGCCTGATTCAGGCTGACGGAGTCTATAGACGCGCCCGGGGTCAGGCCCGCCATTTCCAGAATGGTTGCTTCCGGTAATTCCGTTTTGCCCAGAAGACGGATATTCTGCAGGACTGCGGCCTGAAGGGAAAAGACCGCACAGATAATCAAAATTAAAAACGGGGAATACATTGTTCGAGAATAAAATACATTAAATGGAGCGGGTCTGTAAGCCGGATTCTGTCTTTGTACGGCCATTACTCTGGGACAGGCTTCACAGCCGGCCTCAAGCAACCTACCCTGGAATCAAACGAGGCGGGCCGCCTCATTTCCCTTTACTTGGTCTTGTACCGAATGGGGTTTACCCTGCCGTTTCCGTCACCGGAAACGCGGTGAGCTCTTACCTCGCCGTTTCACCCTTACCTGTCTTTGTTTTCACAATCACAGGCGGTTTATTTTCTGTGGCACTTATCCCCGGCTCGCGCCGACTTCCCGTTAGGAAGCATTCTGCCCTGTGGTATCCGGACTTTCCTCTATTGTTTGCACAACAGCGGCCGCCCGACCCGCTCCGGAAATATAATACGTTAATCCGAAAAGAAAGTCAAAGGATAATCCGGAAAGAAAAACCTGCCCCCCGTCTTTTTAACAAGGCGGGGGGCAATGGAATTAATGAACAATCGTAAATTTTGTCTGAAACTGATTCAATTGACTGCGGAAGCGGAGCAGATAAGAACCGGGCGGCAACCGGTTGCCTTCATGATCACGGCCGTCCCAAAAACGAGAATAAGTTCCTTTAGGCGTTTCACCGTTAAAAAGATTCCGAACCATACGGCCGCGGACATCCCAGATGGTAATTTCCAAATGAGGCAGATTCCTTGACAGAACATAATCAATTCGGGCAACTGATCCGGAAGGATTTGGTGAGACGAGCGCTTGGATGGTTCCTTGGGCAAACTTACTCCTCAATTCCTTAGAATGCTCGATATTAACGTAGGGAGTGGTATTGTTTTCTGCCCCGTCATAGGCTTCGAAAGCGCCGATGGAAGGGGGATTCGGCCGTTCATTGCCGAGAAAATCATACATGGGTTCGGACAGTGTTTCCGACAGGATATTATGAGCAACCATGGTATCGGCAACGACTTCAAGCATCGTGTCGATGTGAATATTCTCCTGGGAGACCAAAAGGCCTTTTCCAATGGCATCCACTGCTTCGGGTCTTAAGCGGAAATCATTGGAGGCGGTATCCCAAAAAATAGTAGCCACATCCGCTACTTCCATACGCAGATTATTCACACAGCAGTTTTTTCTTAGTAACGACTGATCACGAACAAGATCGGGCGGCCAGGTGGCGATGATTTGAACGCCATCTACAATCAGGACGTTCGGAAAAGTCGAACTGCATAGGGCGGGATCGATATCACACCACAAAGAGTCCGTGTTCCAAAGGTTAACGGTCAGATTGTTCATGATGACGTTCCCAATGCCGGCAAGCCGTTGTGCCACGGGCAGAGTGGGATAGCTTGCGCCTAAGACCGTGAACGGTGCAGCATTGACAAAGGTGTTGTTATACACCAGATTATAGGAGCCATGATTAATCGTAAAAGCGCGGTTGCCCGCATTCCGGTCATGATAACCTACCACCACATTGTTGCGGACAACACAACCGAAAGTTTCGTGGGGATAGGAACCCACCCGGAAGTACTGACCCGCTGTTAAGCCTCCCCCCAAACTGAAACCGAAACCATTGATGTTTTTAAAAATATTGCTTTCAAACAGGCAGTATTTTGACCCCCCTTTAACAAAACCACCGTAAGCGGAATTAACATTCCAAAATTGAGCATAATCACTCTTAGAAATGTCATGGCAGTAATTACCCCGGATGACATGATAGCATGAACCGTTAAGATTGAAACCATTCAGGTTGTCCGCATCATAAGGTCCGGCAATGCGCTCGGATTCATTGTTTTCAAACAAAAGGTAATCGGAATAATAAGTAGAGGCATAATCTTCCGGAACCGGATGTGGAACATTGGCACTGTCCATAGAAGACATCTTTATCGGCGCTTCTCTTAAATTGTAAAAATGACAGTTTCGAACAGTGAAGAATTGCCCGCCGGCCTTGACATGGAAGACATGAGTGACAATATCATTGTTGAAATCAATATTTTCAAAAACCCAATGTGCTCCCTGAATAGTAAGCCATTCATATTCTGCCCGGATAATAACGGTATTTTTTTGTGCTGCACGGACCACAATAGGATTTTCCGCTGTTCCGTTGTGTGTCAGATAATAATAAGAGCCCAGACCGCTTCCTGCTGAGGCCTTGTATTCACCGGACTCAAAAGTGAGGGTGTCACCGGCCACCAGAGCGCGTATGGTGGAGCCGAAACTACTGGTTGTCGACGTGGTGATCGTATATTTCGTCGCATAACCTGAAAGAATGAGGGATAAAATTAAGACCGGGAAAAGATGTCTCATACTGCCTCCTTATCGAATAAAAACAAACCGTTTACAAACTTGACGATCATTGGACCGTATGCGGACAAAATAAGTGCCGGATGCTGTTTTGCTGGTATGGCTTTGTCCATCCCATTGAATGCTATAGCGTCCGGCAGACCGGGGACCATCGTACAATACTCGGACCGTACGACCGGAAAAATCATATATCCCAATCTCAACGTAACGCATATCCCGTTCCAATTGGAAATCTATGGTAGCAGATGGGTTGGCCGGATTGGGATGTATTTCCAAGAACGATACTTCCGGCATCGCACTCTCAATCGTTTCCACGGCTATAAAAGGATTTTCTTCATAGGCTTCATAAGCACCATAGGATACCATTTCCGGTCGTGCCGTACCCATGGCATCAAACAGAACACTGTCGAGTCGCGGAACTTGACCGATGAGCGTAGTGGCCGTTGATTTTAATGCGAAATTACGGGAAGAAGGAGCCCAAAAAAGAGCGGCATTATAGGTGGTGTTTTTAAAGTTATTCACACCATTTGCAGGAAGAGAAACATTTCCTCCCATCACGAGGTTGTTTCTACAGTCTGCGGCAACAAGACTGCCGCTGCTGGAAATGATTGTATTGTGATACAATTTCCGTTCCAAATTCGTTCCGCAAGTGAATTCAACGGTGTTGCAATATAAGACAACATTGTTCCGATACATGATATCATTTGTTTCAAAGGAACGGGCTAAACGGAAAAAGGAGACGCCTGTGCAACCCCCGCCGAAACAGAAGGCCATACCCACACCGGGACCGAATACATTGCCTTCTAAAATGTTGTGTTGTGCCCCGGCTTTAAAAAAGCCGGCATATGTCGGATCTCCGGCTGTGCTGCCTTGTGTCCGGACCAAGTCGTGAACCCAATTGTTCCGAATGACCATGTGCTCGGGACCGTTGAGGTTGAATCCGTTCCCGTTTCCGTTCAATCCCAGGACACTGCTTGAGATGTCACAACCATCAATAATGGAATAATCACCCGGAAAAATGGAATCCGGCGTGGTATTCATGGCACCTGCTTTGATAAAGGTCTCGCCAAATTGGGTCAGTTTGCAATTTCGAATATGAATGTATTGGGCTCTTTCGTTGAGTTTGAAGTGGCAGTTGGCCACACCATCCAAGCCGGCAATATTCAGATTTTCGAACGTATAATAACGATGGTACATCATAAACAATTCTTCATGACCATGAATAATGAAAACCGTGTTCGGTGCTGTTGCTCGGATCACTATCCGGTGGTCAGGCAACCCGTCGTACTGGGAGGTCATGCTTGGGACATAAGCATATTGTCCCGGCATTATTAAAAGCGTATCGCCGGCCCGAAGCTTGCCGAATTCTTGACTCAGCATGGGCGGCCGAGTGACAATATAAGTGCTGTCTGCTAAAAGGGAACTCCATGTTGCGATCAGAATTAGAAAAACATGGTTCTTAAGGAACGAAACAATGATTCGAGGTACCCGCATTTTTCCTCCTGGTTAGGTTATCTGACTGATAGAAAAATTGATTTCCCCATTATTTTCAAGCATTGTGGAAACAAACGGCATGCGCTTTCAACCCAGGAATCATGCTCCCTCTATCTTTGATTTATATAAGATAGTCCTTCGAAAACCCTAAGATCAAACAAAAAGACCAGGCTTCACTAAAGCGTTTTCGTGAAAAGGGTCCTATTTTTTGGTGGCTGGCTTCCCCCCTTTTTCCATTTTTTTGCATCAATCTTGAAATCTTTCAGCTTGCGGAAGAAAGTGGCCTTGGATATCTTAGCCTCTCTTGCCGCCCGGTCGATAATCCCATTATGTTTTTCCAACAGAGCATGGATGTGTTCCGGGCGCATGGCGCGGGCGTCACCCACAGGGATGGTAGGCTTATTTTTCGTTTTTATGCCTTCTCCGGCCCCTATCATCTCAATATGTTTAGCATCAATCTCTTTGTCGTTGCATAGTAAGACCGCTTTTTCGATGACGTGTTCCAGTTCCCGCACATTGCCCGGCCAATTATAGGCGAGCAGTTTTTGATAACTGTCGACCGCCAGCTCTTGGCATGACCGGTTATATTTTTTGCTGGTGCGGTTTAAGAAATACAGACTCAGCGGGGGTATATCTTCTTTATGCTCCCGTAACGGCGGAAGCGTTAAATGAAAGGTGTTGAGCCGATAATAGAGATCCTTGCGAAACCGCTCTTCGTCTACCATTTGCTGAAGCGGCTGATTGGCGGCAGCGATGATCCGGGTATGGACATTTATTTTTTTATTGCTGCCGATTCGTTCCACAATAAAATCCTGTAAGAAATTCAGCAGCTTTGCCTGCGTGGCAAGCGGGATGTTACCGATTTCATCCAGGAATAAGGTCCCTTCTTCGGCGGCTTCCAGTTTGCCGGCTCTTGCCCGTTCCGCACCGGTAAATGCGCCTCTTTCGAATCCGAAGAGCTCACTCTCCAGCAATGAGGAGGGCAGGGCCGCGCA
>MGVN01000147.1:23569-35649 GCA_001800515.1 Elusimicrobia bacterium RIFOXYB2_FULL_49_7
CCCGTGCCGGTTTCGCCCTCGATTAAAATGGCCACAGGATATTCTGCGGCGGCCTTTGCCTTTTCTTTGATACTGTTAATCACGGCGCTTTCACCAATGAATGAATGCTCATTTCCCGATTGCCCCAGTGCCAGGGATTTTAATGCATCCCGTTCGCGCGCCATTTTTTCGCTTTCTTTTTTCAATATCTGAATGTTCTTTTTCAGATGCGAAATATCCTCCAGGGTAAAAACATAATGAAAACGCCCCTGGATAAAAGTAAAGTGGTCGTCGGAAATCTGACGAAAACGATAGGTGTTCTCCGTGTTATTGCGCAGCGTAATCTCATTTGCCGGTGCGCGGTTTATTTCCTCTACAGGTAAACCATATACTTTTAACGATTTCAGAATGACGTTGCCGGCCTCTTCAAGATATAAATATTGATGTCCAACCGGGTTCTCTACCGGTTCAAAATCGGTATACCCGAATATTTTTAATCCATTAATAAAAAGAGCGAAATAACCCCCTCTTTTAAAAACCTCGATTTTGCATTCATCCGTAAGCAGGGAATAGTTCCAGAATACCTCGTGAATGACCTCGCCTGTCTTTTTTAAGAGTGCTTTTTTTTGCGGGTCATGATAACCGATTAAATATCCTTTATAATCCGGGAAGAATTGTCCGTGGGCCGCTTCCCCGCCCAGAATAAAGTAAGGCAGACATCCTCTGTCCAGACTTACGGTTAATTCTATTTTAATGTCCCTCTTTGTCAAGTCAACGGTTGGAAGCAGAGCAAGAAGTCTGTTTCGCGCCTGCTCGGGTTCCCACACCCATTGTTCCCCTCTTTTTTTCAGTTCACGGGTTTCTATATATTGTTCCATTTCTGATGGCTCGCTATTTTGAAAGTCCAATGCATAGGATAATTCCCAGTCCAGTTCCTGGATTTCTGTCCAATGAGCCTCTTTGTTTTTAAGTAAATCCAGAGGATGGGGGTCGAAAAATGCTTTTGCCGGTCGGTCGAGCAGGTTCCTACCCGACATTTTCTTGTCGGGAAAAAGATTAAGCAAGGCTTGGTTATAGCCTTGAATTTCCTCATTTATATCCAAAAAGAGCAATGGGGATTGCCTGAAACTGACAATGCGAGTGCTGAAATCATTATACCGGATAGCACCGAAAAGCCCGGTATTCTTTATTCTTAATAAACTGAGTCTGGAAAAGGGAACATTCGTATAAAAGCCGAAAAAGTCTTCAAATTTCTCAAAAACATTTTTTGAAGCATAGGTATGTGCGCTACTAAATATCCATTTCTGAATAATCTTATCTCCCTGTCCATCAATGTGAAATGAAAGATCAGCGATCGTTTTATCCTCAGGCAAAAAATAAAAATCGTGAATATTTTGCCCGCAAACGTGGTTAAAATCAAGGTTATAAACATTATCATTAAATAAAACATCCGAAATGAGACCATCTTCTTCAATTTTAATGAATAGTCCCAGCAGATAAGCCGAAGAAATCAGCGGTTCAGCTTGAATTTTAAAAATAAAATCTTTGAAAAAGTTCAAACCTGTATTTTTTGTATTTTCCATATAAAAAATATAGTTTATTTTAAGTATCGAAACAGTTTAAATTTAGTTTTATTCAGCGCATAAAATTTAGTCACGAATAATTTGCAAAGTATTGATAGTAAACAAGTTAGTTATATGTTTAAGTATAGGCACATGTTTTGCAATAAACATTAGGAAGTAAAAACAATCTAAATTTTAAGGAGGAATAATTATGAATCAACAACATCAGGGACGTTTCAAAAGTTGGCATTTGTTTTTTATGACTTGTTTTTTACTGGCCAGCTTTTTGTTTTCTCAGGACGTAAAGCTTCTGGCCGGTTTTGAATATGATGAAATGCAAACCTGGGGCTGGAGCGGTATCACGGTCAATAGTGCCATCAATTCCGGGGGCGGTACGCTTGGCACTTTGTTTCAAGGGGATGCAACCGAAGGGGAATGGGCGGTTGGCCGGGATTTTTCCTACAATGATGTAAGCTGGTATCTTACGTCGCCTTTGATTCCGGAAAACCATTTACTGTATGTTCGAGGCAGAGTGTTTCAGACCTATGGTTTTTTGGAAAGCTGGCTGGGTTCGGATTGGTCCGGTTATGACCGGATGCGCATTGATATCAAAAGTACGACAGACTCTTGTGTGGTTTGGCTTTCCCTTCAGGATGAACTCACCTCTCCTTTTCTTCTTCGCCGGTATGTGGTGCCAGGGAACCAATGGGTGACGCTGGAATTCAATTTGGCCGATGCAGCCAAAGAAATTCAGGTGCCTCTTTCCGGTGCAGGAGCGGCTTACTGGGGTGTGGATACGTTAAAAGGGCGCGTATTGAACCTGAGCGCGCTGGCAAACCTCTCTGTCAATGTCACTCATTTTTACCATGTACAGGCTCAGCATGTGGTTGTTGATAATTTAAGACTGTTAAAGGCCGGTGCAGAGGATGGGAGTATGCTGCCCATTCTGCGTGATACCACTGCCTTCCAGACGGTCCAGGAGCTGCCGCCTCAGAGTCCGGTGTGGACCAATAAATATACAGGTGCCAGAAATACGGAACCATTAACAGTCGGGGAACCTTCTTTCATTGATTTGGGCACCGGCGATCCCGGTTATGCTTACCTTTTGGGCATGCCCTATGCTATTTCTGCAGTGGATAATGATCGGATAGCCATTGGGTCATGGATTTATGGCGGAGTCCGAAAAACATTGAACGGCGGACAGGACTGGACATCCGTGGGCGGTTTCTTTCACAGTTATCAAGCACCGGGAAGTATCGTTACCAGCTCCGGGGATGATTTAATGGGTTTTTACACATCAAAGTGCGGTGGCGCCGGGGTCTCCACGGCCATGTATTTCCGTCGGCTCCAGTTTAACGGCACGGATTGGCAATTTACAACGCGGAAACTGATTACACCGAACTCCTGGCATTGTGCAGAATGGAAAGTGAACGGTATTCGATTACCCAACGGCCGGATTTGGATGTTGTCAGCCCATATGACGCGTTATAGAGGGATATGGATGCGGGGTTGGTATTCGGATGATGAAGGAGAATCCTGGCGTTGGCCGAATGCTTCCGGTCTGATAGATGCCGAAGCTTGGCGCACGTATGGGACGCAGCATGGCAACCTGACCGGCGCGGAATGGTGGGTGGAAAATTCCGATGCATGGGAGTATGAAGGTAAAACCGCTTCTTTGGGTACCATTACCACTTCCTTGCAGTACAGCGCTTTTTTCCCGATGCTGGTTCCTTATGGGGATGAAGTGGCCTGTTTCTGGCTGGACGGCAATAGCAACACGATTAAATGGTCCCATTCCGATGGAACGCGCTGGACCACACCAACGACTCTGTTAAGCAGTATAACCAGTCGGCCGTCCGGAGCGGTTTATCATGAGGCCACAGGTAACCTCTATTTTGCCAATGGCCAAAAGATTTATCAATTTGACGGTACTCATACCCCGGTTGACATTACCCCGGCATTATGCACTGGTCATATCCTGTCACTCAGTGGAAATCTGCTGATGAATGTATGGAAAGAGCAGAGCGGTGTGCAGTATCTCATCCGTTATTGCACCAAAGAGCTTCCGGATGGCGCCTGGAGCGAGGCCCATACGCTTGCCACTGAGGATGTCAGTTTCAATCTGACTTCCACCCAATCCGCACCGGAGAACTTTTTTCCTGTGGCCTGGGCCTTTACGGGGTCAACAACCAAATGGCTGAAATTCCAGCGTATTCCGATTGCCGGAACCTCTGCGAATAAGCAGCAAGTGAATGTTCGAACCACCCCCTTCCTGGAGGTGAGCCCTAATCCTTTCTGCGGGCAAACGGTTTTTCAGTATCAGGTACCTACTGCCGGCATTGTATCGTTCAAGGTGTATGATCGCTGCGGCCGGTTGGTGGAGTCGCTGTTGGAAGGCAAGCAGGTCTCAGGTGCGCATCAGGTGAAATGGGATGCCCGTCACCTGGCAGCGGGTCTTTATGTGGCCAGAATCAAGGCAGCGGGGTTGAATTTGTCCAGAAAGCTCATTATTGTGAAATAAAGGAATGCATGGAGAGATCCTTTATTAATAAAAAGAAGAAAAGATGCGTAATTATCCGATAAAGCCAGCCTATGGCATGACAGCAATACTGATGGTATTGTTTTTCGTTGTGTCCGGTTGGGCAACGGAAACCCTGCTATGCGGTTTTGAGCAGACTGGCCGGAATTTCCAAGACCGTACAGATGAACCGGTTTTTAGAGAAAATCGGGGTGGAAAAATATATTTCCAGTGATAGCGGGGAAGAGGAAGGGGCTTTGGCGGGGGTGAATGGGTTGCAGGGGAAGTTGCAACCCATTCAGGTGCCGGATTTACTTGTTGACAATGGCCATTCAAGCGATTAATTTTACTGTTCAAAAAAATTTTTATTTGGGATAGAAAACCTACAGGTTGGGTCGAAGGTAGTCTATGATTCTAAGATTTGAAAATATCATAAGGAGATTTTTTATGTTAAAACAATGCCTAATTATTTTAATCATTGCCTTCTTACGGGTGGCAGGTCAAGATGCAAAACCTGGTTTAGGGAAAATAGTGCCAGGTAGCACAACACCTACTGCTGGTGGTGCCATTCCAGCACCATCCAATGCTACTTATAATCAGGGCGCATTATCCAAGGGTGATGTTACCCCAAGCAGTGGCTACTTGGGTTTCAGTCAGGATTTATTTAATCTGACTGCCGGAAGTGGTTTTAATGTTCAAATAGGCATTGATTATTCCAATGCAGGAGTTTATCAACAGGTAAGACAAGATAATCAGATTGCACCAACAGGTATTCTGGGGTTGGGCTGGAGTTTTTCTAATATGCAGATCATGGTCAATCATCATGGGACAAAAGACTTCAAAGATGACCAATGGTATTTTCAGGATGGTTCCGGGAGCGTCCACCCAATGGCCTACGGGCAAGACCATACTACGCTTTTTATTCAGGGGTTATTGAATTATAAGGTCAGTTATATTACGAATGTTGCGGGTAATTTGATTGTGGGCTGGGAAATAATTCAACCGGATGGGACGAAATTGTTATTTGGCGACTACGAGGTAACGGGAAATAATAATGCCCTTGGTGTGACCTTCTCAAGTGCTGGGGTGGTAGGGTTGTTCGATGCTTCGTCGGAACCGTTTTATGACAGGTGGTTTGTCGCCAAAATGGAGCATTATGATGGCCAACATTGGTGCAATTTCGAATATTTTAATCGTGAACAAGGGGATGCTGTTGTTACAGGTGAGCAACTTGGGAACAATGGCACTGCTATTCAGGGCTTGGTTGCGACAAATTGTGTTTATCTGAATGAAATTGTGTCCAGTAACGGTGATAAAGTGGTCTTTGAATATGGTGATAAAGAGCCTTATGAGTATGCCGATCCAACCCCATTGTCAACAGAACCAGATTGTTTTATTGATCCATTGGAGAAAAAGTTTCTATCTGCCATAAGACTTCATATTAATGGACAATATTTCCAGAAATATGAGTTTACCTACAATACTGATGCGGATTGGATGAATATCACCAAAAGTGGAACCGAAGTAAATGCTTATCGGAAGCGCATTCTAACTGCTATTACTGCAAAAGGGTCGGATGGTCATGTTTTAACACCTCCAACGCAATTTACTTATGTCACTTCGTTTACCGGCGATGTGGCTGACCCCGGATTTGGGAGTCTAAAAAGCGTTAAATCTTCATCAGGACTGGTTACGGAGTATACTTATTCCAAGCAAGAGAATGTTTATCCCATATATACAGATAGAAAGTCTGAAGATGAGGGTAATTTATCTGATTTGGCCGGATTAGACCCTACCATGGATAGGCGGAGTCAGATTTTATCAGGTGCAGGTTTTTTAGTGGTGAATAAAAAACTAACAGATGGCAGTTGGGAGCCTCATTTTTATGCGCAGATTGATAGCGGCTTTCGTCCGATTATGGATTATCTGAATGAGGCAAATGAAAAACAAGCAAATGCTTTTGCTGGATTAGCCATGTCTCGTTTGTCTCGCGTGTTGGTTTATGGGGATCGATTGGTGATTATGCGGGATTCTGTTACGGATAATGTAGAGCGACTAAATACTTATGTTTATCGATTGCAGAATGGTCAGTTTTATCTTGAATGGTCACGTTGTGGAGCAACGAATGGTTTGTATTTGCATTCAGATTTGCAAATTTCTGGAAATCTGATGCTTCATAGTTGGAATGAGGAGGGAAAGAAGTCTGTTCGGGTGTTCTTGTATAATCCATCCTTGTCTAGTCCATGGAGTACATCAGTGGATCAAGCGATTTGGAGTTCGGATGATGAGTTAGTTTCTGAGCAATGTGTTTTAACCGAAAATGGTCTATTGTTGAAGAATGGTTTGAGTGTTTCGTATCGAGTGCTAAAGAATAGTGGGGGCGTACCGGTTTTGGATGCCACTCTTCAGACATTGGCTTTGCCGACTGGTTTTTCCGGGGTTTATGATATTCAGTTCATTACGGGAGGGATTGCAGTAAAGACGATTTGTAGTGATGCGACTTCTTCGTACAGGGGGAAATATACTTATATCTTCTATCAATTTACCGGGACTGAATATGTACAAAAGAAGATGCTGACGGATTATAGCAGTATTTTATCAGCGGGTGCGGGATTTATTAATGCTTTAGGACGGATTTTCTGCGGTCAAAACTGGTTTGCGGTCTATGAGGATATTGCGTATTGTACTGGCCCGCAAAAATAACTTTGGTTTATTGATTGGATGGGAACGAAAAAGTATTACATTCCATTTGGATGGGAACGAAAAAGTATTACATTCCATTTGGTATTGCTTGCAATGGGAACTTTATAGGCAATAATTTTATTTCTTATCAGAAAAGTTCAGAGTCTTATAGTGTGGACTTTAAATATGTCAGACTAGTGCCGGAATATGCAAGCTCATTAGGAGAATTAATAGAGTCGAAATACAGCCAGAGTAGTATTGAGATGATGAATAGTGCAATAAATTCAGATTATAATTCGACAATTTCTGCAACCGGTAATAATATCAGTATAAGCAATAGAGTAGACATGGGTGGTGATGGGTTTTGTGAAGTGAGTGAACATGGCGATCATACGGATTGGTGGAGACTCCCGAGATCGTTGATATCGCAGCATTCGGGTACGAACGGATTATACTCCTTGGATTGGGGCGTTCAACTGATTGATTTTAATGGGGATGGTCTTATTGATATTTTGCAGAGTCGTACGGGAACCGATGGTCAGGATTATAGTTATGCTTGGCGAAATACCGGGGATGGCTGGGAAGAAGTGAGTGAGCATGGCGATCATACGGATTGGTGGAGACTCCCAAGATCGTTGATATCGCAGCATTCGGGTACGAACGGATTATACTCCTTGGATTGGGGTGTTCGGCTGATTGATTTTAATGGGGATGGTCTTGTTGATATTTTGCAGAGTCGTACGGGAACCGATGGTCAGGATTATAGTTATGCTTGGCGAAATAAATCTGAATTAAATACAGTTAGATATCAATATGATAATAATGTAAAAGATATTTTTTCAAAATATTCGACAGAGTATGTATTGTCAGTGAAAAGTAAGCAAACCTCCACTATTGTCAATCAGCAAAGTTATTCATATTCTCGCTTCAGTCTAAATCAGGCATCGAACCAATTGGTCTGCACAAAAACACGAGAGACATCAAACTCGGGCATTTATCGGGATGTTTATACTTATGGCAACATTTTAATGCAATTGCATGGAACTGGATTAGAGGATTCTTTACTGTTTGATTTTGCGCGTTTGGATCGCTTGCCTTATCGGATTAACACTTATAATTCCAAGGATGAACTGATAAACACGCAAGAGACATATTGGACGGTTCCGGATGAGACATCGGTTTTTCCTTTTTCATTCACAGAGCCTAAAATTGTAAAGGCGGAGACGATTGCCAATAAGGTTAAATCGATCCGGGAAATGCAGTATTATTCTTATTCAAGCGGTCGCGGTTTGCCGATGAAAAGCATTTCTAAAACTGCGGATGGGAAACAATATGTTTCTTACAGTGATTACTGCTTTCGCAATAACTCAACTCTGGAAGATGCAAATATTTTAGGGCCGGTACGGTCTGGCTGGACGATATTTGATGAAAATCAGAATTATAGTTATGATATTGGGGAGCCGGTCTTATCTTGTTCGGGAAGTGAATGGGTAAATGGGGCACATGGAGCGCCCAGTTGGGCGCCAGATCATAATTGGACAGCTTATTTGAAGGACCCCAAGCAGGATATGTATATCCAGAAGACCTATGCTTTACGAAATGATCCATACTGGGATGAATACGGAAATATTATTCAGAATGTTTCTTATGTTGAAAAGAAGATAAGTGAATCACAAATTGGAAAAAAACAATATTCCTTCATGCTTTATGATAATGGAACGCATCAATTGCCGTTAGCCGGTATCGGTAATACCAGCAGTGCCGATTTAGCCTATGTTGGTTTTGCTGAGGGCTTGGGGGACTGGACTTATCCGACTACAATTGAACGACGAGGGTGCGGCATATATGCTCCTGTTCCCGTTGCGATCGTCAGTGCCAATCGTTCAGTGCAATTCAATGGATTAGTGGTTGAATTTGATGCTTATTGTGACAAATTATCTACGGAAAAACCAGCAGTAGTAGTGTTTCATGGAACTAATATACAAGCCTTTCCCATTCCAAGCGATAGCAGCAATATTGGAGTGTTGAAACATTATTCAAAAAAGGTTCCTTTGAGTGGCAGTCAACTATTCATTGCCTTATCTGAAGGCGTTTATGTCGAGAATTTCATGGCTTATCCGGATACAGCATCTGTAGCCATCACGAATTATGATCCGCAAACCCGACAAGTTTTATCCTCTGCCTCATCCGGGGCTGGCAAGAGTTACAATTATTATGACACAGACCATAGTGGCTTGGCTCAGGTTGGCAAAGAAGGGGCTATTTCTAAGTCATCTCATATGTTCTATTCAAGAGAGATGAGCGGCACGGATGATTATAGCACGACTTATCCGAACAGGGCGGAAGAGGCTGGTTTTATCAACGGTAACTTAATACCATATTGGAATTTTGAGGACCAGGGTGAAATTTCCGCAGATAATTCTTTGCCTTTCTGGCAGGTTTATCATGGTGTAGCGGGTTCCGAGTGTACTATAACAAAAGACGATACGAAGTATTTTTATGGCAGAAAATCCTTGAAAGTGGTGCCAAATGTTAATGGTGATGGAGTCCTGGTTGATTTTATTGCCGAAAAAGGTCATCCTCAGTATTCCGAAATGATAAGCAAGGATGTGACTCTCTCTTTTTGGATATATGTGGACGATGAAACAACTAATTCAACCACTATTCGGGCCGGATTGGATGTGACTCATGATTTTGTTTCAAATAATAAGTCGATTAGCGGGGGTTCATGGAAATATCTGTCTTATACCTTTGAAAAGGTTCGGCCACGATTTACCCAGCCCGGCGAGACCAGTATTTCTCCTCGTATACGGTTGTTTATCCGTGAGATGACCAATACCACGCCTTTCTATATTGATGGGGTGGTTTTAGAAGTAGGCAAAAAAGCCAATCATCCGGCAGTATCAACCGCCTTTATGAATGCGATGGGTTTAACCTTTCAGACTCATAATCGGGTTTATGGGACAAACAATAATAGCAGTACTGATGATTCGATTAGAGTAGTTAAGTATGATTACAATTCAAACAATCAAGTCATAAAGAAGAGTTTGCCGGTCAATTGTGCATGGGCTTCCTATGTGTCCAGCCATCAGATAGTGGTAAAACCATTTTCGGCCACTTTCCTCGATCCAAAACTGACGAATGCTTATTGTGAAAATGCTTTTGTACGATATGCCTATACAGACGACGGCACAGGTCGTATGCGTAGAAGCAGCGGGCCGGGAGATCTGTACGGAGTGGATCTTGCTGAAAATGCGGACTATATCTATCAGGAGTATTTTGATACTACTGCCAAAATTCTATATACATTGGATAACAATAGTCATCAGGTTTATAATCCTGAATTTGCAGGTCCAACTGATATTGGTTTGTATTCTTATGCTTATTCCGCTTCTACAACAAAGCCCGGAGAGAAGATCTATAACCATTCAGTAAGAGATGTCCAAGGGAATACCGTTTTATCGTATGTTACAAAGAATGCGGCAGCAATTAGCACGGGCGTTAATAATGTCTTAAATATGAGTCGATATGCATACGATGTTGCCGGAAATCTGATAAAGGAATATGGTCCATCAAATTTTGTAAATGCGAATGATCCAACCGTATGCACTAATGTGTGCGATACAACCAGCGCTGCCTATACCACTTATGAATATGATGGATTTAAGAAGTTGCTGAAGCGGTCTTCTTCGGATTTGGGCAGCAGTAGTAGCCAATCTCATAATGATATTGAATACCGGTACAATTGGAAAGGTGCTTTGCGGTTTGTTCGAGATCCAAATCATCGGAGAAAAGGTGAAGAGTATGCTATTGCTTACATCTACGATGGCCAGGGAAAATTAGAGAAAACTTTAGATATTCAAGACGACAATGCCGATTTTTTTGACGACAAGTTTATTATCAATGATGACCAATGGCCAGCAAAGACAGATGTCCTATCTTACAAGATTTTGCAACAAAATGAATACGATCTTTATGGACGACTCCTTAAGACTAAGGGCTATACAGATGTGTCACGGGAACCGGTTGAAAGCCAATATCAATATAATGAAAAGGGTAATTTGGTGAAAATATTGGAGAAAATACCGGGCATGAAACCTGTTATTCATAATTATACTTATTCCGCAGGCGGACAAGTCCTTTCTTATTCTTTTATGAATGAAGGCCATCCCGATTATTTCAAGCGTGAAATGGAATACGATTATACGGGTAAACTAATTAACGTAAAGACAACAGGCAGGAATGATCCTGAGATGAGTTATGAATATCAGGATCCACGGGCTGTGCTTACAAAAGCCGCCAATCCGGTCTTGACCACAGCCAATACCTATGATATTCAAGGGCGATTAGAGAAAATAACCGCCAAGGATGACGCACAAACCGTGGTGTTTGATCAGGAAATTGCTTATGATAAGGGTCAATTGGGTACAATCTCTCTAACGCCTCAATATAATGGCAATATTGCCGGTTTGGCTTATAAAGGTGTAAGTGCTTATTCGGGTGTTCAGGAGTTGTTTAAATATACCTATGATGGCTTAGGTAGATTAATGCATACTTCATACGCTGATGAGAATGGTTATAAAGATAGCCTCTTTAATTCAACTATGACCTATCAAGTGGATGGTGCTATTGCAACAAACAGCCGCACGGTTTTGGAGGAGACCTCTCCAAGTAATTTCGAGAATGTAACAAAAAGCGGAACTTATCATTATTATCCCAATAATCATCGGCTTAGGAATGTTGCCGGTGATTTGCGCCAAGTGAATGAAGATTACGATCCTGAAGATAATAATTTTGACTATGATTACAATGGTAATCTGATTCAGGATAAGACCAAGAAACTCAAGATAGACTATGATTGGCGGAATATGCCGATACGTTTTAGGATGTATACGGACGCAGCCATGACGCAGTTGAAGCAGGTTGTACAGATGGTATACAATGCTTCAGGCAACCGTGTGGCTAAAGTCACCTATACATCCGAACAATAAGAGGCGAGGTTATAAAAATGAAAAAACAAACCAACACAATCATGAATATCATAAAAATGGCCCTGTTTTCCTGCATCCTTTTTATTACTGCTAATGTGTCCGCCTTTCCTGTGTTTGTGGATCAGACTGTCACATCCGGGGATGGTTCGTTGGACTCTCCCTATCCCAATATCCAGTTAGCCTACAACAGGATTATTGGCGACATCCGTTCCAATGGTGATATTGTGGATTTGGGGGGTGGGCAGTTCAAGTATGTTGCGAAAGAGCCCTATTACATTAACATCAAGTCAAATGCCCTTCTTATTCCGGCCCAATTTACTTTAACTAATTATGTTTCAACCGACCAAG
>MGVN01000148.1:0-2230 GCA_001800515.1 Elusimicrobia bacterium RIFOXYB2_FULL_49_7
CGGCGCGAATGTCGGGGAGTATTCGCTGCTGTTGTCTCAGTATTGCAAAGAAGTGCATGCCTTTGAGCCTTATGATGTAATTGCCGGGAAGTGTAAAGAAGAGATCGCTCTGAATAATATCAATAATATTACGCTGCATCAATTAGGGCTTGGCAACGAGAATAAAGAGCTGGATTTTTATGCGCCGAATAAAGAGAGCCATAACACAGGGACTGGCTCTTTCCTGTCGATCCATGAAAGCAGTAATAATCGACTGTATGGGAAAATTAAAGTGGTTAGCGCGGATGATTACGTGGAAAAGCTGCGCTTATCCCGTATCGACATGATAAAAATTGACGTTGAAGGATTTGAAAAGTATGTTTTGCAGGGTTTAAGTAAAACGATCAAAAAATATCGTCCGATCATATTCATGGAATACTCAGAAACTACCGCCAGGGAATTCTCTTCCTTTAAAGAGTTTCAGTCCCTTTTTGCGGATTACAGAATATCCCGGGTTATTTATGATATTCCCTGCCTGTTTTTCTTTAACAAGCCCGCTTATCAATTGATAAGCTATTCCGGTGAAAAATTGCCGGCAAATCTATTATTAGAGCCGAAGTGAAACGACGGCCCCCTCCTGCATGCTCTGTTTGACTGCAAAAACAAAGAAAGTTACACTGTAGTTAGTGGAATTAAACATCTTGGAACCTGTGCCGAAATGGTTGCGGGGCCGAAGAATGCTGCAAGGAGTATGGTTTATCTGATATATATAAAGGGGGAATAAAATGAAGATGAGAACTGAAATCAATCCGGAAGTATCGAACGCAGAAAAACTTGTCATCACTCGTGTTTTCAATGCGCCGCGTGAGTTAGTGTGGAAAGCGTGGACAGAGCCCGAGCGGATGAAACGCTGGTTCGGGCCGAGAAGCTTCACTGTCCCTGTCTGTACAATAGATCTTCGCGTCGGCGGCAGCTTTCATCTCTCCATGAGATCACCCGAGGGCAAAGACTATTGGGTCAAAGGTATTTATCGTGAAATCGAACCGCAGAGCCGGCTTGTCTATACCGATTATTTTTCCGATGCGAATGGTGCCATTGTATCGCCGACAGCGTACGGGATGAGTGCTGACTTCCCCATGGAATCGCTCGTATCAATTATCTTTGATGATTATGAAGGAAAAACAAAAATGACCGTGGAATATGCCAGCCCTGAGAGCAAGGAACGCGATCAGGCAGAGGAAGGCTGGAATGAATCTTTCGACAAACTCGCTGAAAGCCTGCAGTAATCATGAGTTTGTTCTCAAAACTCCTGGCTGAACGGATACTGCGCGTCGCGGCACTACTGCCAAAGAAGGGAATTGACACGCTTGAATGCATGAGGCATAATGGAAGTAACAATTCAAAAGTGGGCCTAATTTTCCAATCCCTGCTGAAATCCTCTCCCCGCACCACCTGTCGCTCCGTCTCTAACTTCTTCCCGCGATGCTCGCTATTTTGTTGAATTGCTATTATTCCGAAACATGAAAAGGGGGACAAAATATGAGAAAAAGAATCATGCTGCAATTGCTGGCTATCATGCTGTTGGCATCGATACCTTCGCACGCGGTGATCTACGGTGACAATGGCGTCATAGAACGTTTCACCTTCGACATAACACGGCTCACTGAAAGCATGCAAGATGGGGTGGACAATGCTGCTCCTTGTATCCTTCAGGACTATCCGTACCTTACCTGGATAAACTCAAACAACGAAGTGAAAATGTATAGGGGCGGGACAACGGCCACACTGGGCATCGGCTATTTTAGCAATTGCCTGGGGGATAACTACGCGGTGGATAACAGTCCCAAACCGGTACTACCTCTGGATGAGGCGGTGTGGATCGGACCTTCGCAGTCCGATCCTGAACACTCAAGTCCGCAGGTGGTCGGCGGCCATACCACCGGCGTGAACTGGACTATCTACGAGAGCGAACCCGGTACCTACATCAAGGAATTTGACAATGACGGACGCATGGTCACCGCAGTTATCCAGGGGCGCGCAGACGGTTCGGATGCGGTTTTCTACCGCTCCCACTATTTTGACGAACCGCCCAATGCGCCGGTAGAGATCGATCATCATGAGGTGTACGGGAACGGCGGCTCTGCCAGCCATATCCGGCTCTGCGCCAGCGACACTATTGTCTGGCAGGGCAATGATATGCTTCATGCGGATCCCACGCTTCCGCTTCAAGACCGCGATGACGAGATCTTCA
>MGVN01000148.1:2267-4458 GCA_001800515.1 Elusimicrobia bacterium RIFOXYB2_FULL_49_7
CAATAACAGCCTTTGGGACTGCTTCCCGGAGATTGCCTACCGACAGGGTTCATGGAACGATAATATCGTATGGGTAGCATCCGATCAGGCGCCGCAGGATGGGATGCCATTCGTAGGCGACATCATGTACTATAATGGAAGCGAGACAAAAAAGATCGGTTATGGCCGCGAACCTATGGTCACCCTTGGCGGGGAAATCTGCTGGACAGGGTCGGATGGGCACGATGAAGAGATATTCATGTACTACGATACGACGGGCGAGCTTTGGCAGGTGACCAATAACAATTATGATGACTTCGATCCCTTCGTCACCTACTACGGCGATGTGGTCTGGAGCGGGTTTGACGGGTCAAATAACGAGATATTCATTGCGGACCGCTATCACCAGCTGCAGGTCACGACCAGCGCGGGTATCAACAATTATGATCCTATGATGGATGTGCATGGCGACATCGTCTGGCTTGGAAACAACGGTTCCTACAACGATATCTATTTTTCCGAGAACAGGTGGTATTACGAAAATGACGACCCGTCTGCGGAACCGGTTCCTGAGCCTTCATCGATCATCATGCTCGGCACCGGGTTCATCGGTATGCTGGGCTTTAAGCTCCGTCGTGCAAAGATGCGTTGAGTTTCGTCAGAGACAGGCTGCAAGCCGGGGGGTATCACTTTTGAATGGGCTGCTTTTTAACCGCTTGCTGAGCCTCTTACAAGAAAATACATGGGGGAGCACCATATTGCTCTCTCCCTGGAGAAGCCGCCTTCCAAGGCGGCTTCTTTTTTTAAACTACCTTTGAACCGCAGAGATTTATAGAGTATAATAAAGCAGATACAAAATAAGATAATACATCAAGGAGGTTCGTTCTATGCCTACGAAAGAGAATGCCCTTGCAGCATTCGCCGGGGAAAGCCAGGCGAACAGAAAGTATCTTGCATTTGCAAAGAAAGCGGAAACTGACGGTTTTCCCCAGGTGGCGAAACTGTTCAGGAGCGCGGCTGAGGCGGAAACAGTGCATGCGCATGCTCATCTGCGTGTTCTCAACGGCGTGAAAGCTACTACTGAGAATCTCACTGAGGCCATAGCAGGCGAGTATCACGAGTTCTCGTCCATGTATCCGGAATTCATCAAGATCGCGCAACAGGAAGGCAATAAGCAGGCAGAAACCTCTTTTAAGTACGCCATGGCCGTGGAAAAGATACACCACGAACTCTACACCCAGGCGCTCGATGCGGTCACTGCGTCAAAAGACCTGCCCGAAGCGGACATCTACGTGTGTTCCGTGTGCGGTAATACAGTTATCGGTTCCGCTCCTGATAAATGTCCTATTTGCGGAGTACCCAAAGACAAGTTCATGAAGATGAAGTAGCATCCGGCCACCGTTAACGGGCACGAATGCAATAGAAAAGGATTTATGTTCGGGATCATATTGCTCTCTACAATCACTGCCATGCAGGTGTATGTTTTCTGGCGCATGGTTTCAGTACCCTTCCTGAAACGTTCTCTGTCGCAGAAGGCAATAATCGGCAGCGGAATCGTCTTCTGGGCTGTCTTTGCTTTTGGCAGGATGTATGGCAGCGATGCCCCGGCAGTGGAACTGTTTGGAATGAACTGGATGGGAACTGTATTTATACTTTTCATCCCATTCTTCACTCTTGATCTTGTCACCGGATTCGGTTTTCTTTTGCCGCGTTTGGCGCTTATTCTGAGAAGCTTTGCTTTTTGTGCCGGCGCTCTGCTCGCGACGATCGCTCTTGTTCAGGGAGTGCGGCCTCCCGTGGTGGTGCAATATGAGGTGCGTACGCCCGGTCTGCCCGAAGAGCTGGATGGTACGGTCATCGTCGCTTTGTCCGATATGCATGTCGGTTCTCTGCTCGGACAGCGCTGGCTTGAAGGTCGCGTCGCGCAAGTCCAGGCGCAGCAGCCCGATCTGATAGTCCTTCTCGGGGACATCGTTGAAGGGGGAAAAGAATATCACAAGGAATTGCTGCCGATTTTCAGCCGTCTCTCTGCACCCATGGGTGTATGGGCGGTTCTCGGCAATCATGAATCGCATCAACGCCACTATTCAAAGGTTAACCTGATGGAGGAAGCGGGTTTTCATCTGCTCCGGAACCGTTGGGCCGAGGTCAAGCCGGGTTTAGTTGTCGCGGGTGTCGACGATCTTACCTATAGCAGCCGTTCCGCAGGGGG
>MGVN01000148.1:4469-6805 GCA_001800515.1 Elusimicrobia bacterium RIFOXYB2_FULL_49_7
TCGGACAGGCGCTTACGGGAAAACCAGTGGGCACGACCATTTTGCTTTCACATACCCCCTGGCAGGCAGAACGCGCAGCAGCGGCAGGTGTCGCTCTCATGCTCAGCGGCCACACCCATGCGGGACAGATATGGCCGTTCGGCTATTTGGTGAAACGTATCTATCCTTTGTTTGAGGGAGTGTACGAAGTGGGAGATATGACAGCTATTGTCTCCCGCGGTACCGGCACCTGGGGTCCGCGCATGCGCCTCTGGAGGCCGGGAGAGATCCTTCGTATAGTGCTCCGAAAAAGCTCATAACAGAAACTATGTCGTTCCTGTACCGCAGGCAGAACGTCTTCACTGCAACGCTGTTGCAAGGAGAATGCTATGGCAGAGCGCAGGTCGGGGAAAGACAGAAGGCAGGGTAAAACAAGGAGACGGCAGAGGATCGCTTCAGGCGTGGACAGGCGTTTGTGGAGTGAAAGGCGCAGCGGGAAAGTGCGAAGGTCCGGCCAGGACAGGCGTGTGTCCGAAGATAGAAGAAAGCGAAAAGAGCGGAGAAAAACTGACAGGCGCAGTAAGAGCGTCGCCGTGGCGCGCGATATGAGGAGCAGAAAAGACCGCCGTAAACGCAGTGACCGGCGCCAGGGGCAGAGAAGGAAACAGGCTGCGGTTGAAATTCGTCTTTGAATTAGATAAGCTATGGTTGTGGGGGAGCGACAACATGCCGGCGCAAGCCGCATGACAACACTCCCTCCTTTTTTGTGAGCGGTATTCCTGCCTTTTGGTACGTTTTATCTATCCCAAACAAAATCCGGCGTTTTTTTGGAAAGAGCCCCTATGCAACAGATTAATACTAACCTTTGGAAATTAAGCGGCTATAAATTTCTTGGCGATTTTCTCATCATCGCACCCATTATAGTCCCGTTCTATCAGGCAAATGGGTTGAATGCCACGCAAATACTGGTGGTGCAAGCTGCATTCTCCCTGTGCATGCTTCTCTTTGAGGTGCCGAGCGGATATCTCTCTGATTCGTGGGGACGAAGGAAAACGCTTATGCTGGGCGCTGCCTGCTTCCCTCTGGGGATGCTGTTCTATTCCCTGTCCGCCTCCTTCTGGGGATTTATCCTTGCGGAGAGTATACTTGCTTTTGCCTACAGCATGCGTTCAGGAACAGATTCAGCCATTCTCTACGATACTCTGAAGCAGATGGGCCGGCAGGATGCATACAAAAAGCACGAAGGCAGGGTCGCCTCTTTTGAACGCCTCGGTACCGCTCTGGCAGCTCTTATCGGTGGTTTTGCCGTCCTGTGGTCGCTCCGCTTGCCGTTCTATCTCAACATCGGCACAGGGGTGCTGCTATTCGTGTTCGCGTCAATGCTTGTGGAGCCGACGCGTACAGTGCGCGAGGCGGAAAATCCCTGGAAGGATATTGTCCGTATAATGAAGTACGCGTTGACTGACCGCAGGATCTTTGCCGTCATGTTGTATGCCTCTATGGTGCTGACCACGGGAGTCATCAGCCTCTGGGGGTACTTCCTGCATATGGGGAAAACGAACGTGCCGCTTTTCTGGTACGGGATATTCTTTACGGTATTGCAGCTCTCCTCTGCTTTGGGTGCAAGGGTGGCGCATAGAATAGAGCGTATTGCCGGCGAACGTGTCAGTATTTTCCTTCTCTATGTCATTCCTGCGGTATTTCTTCTGGTAGGTTCCATATCGTCGCCGTATGTGGTAGCGCTGGCGTTTCTGCATGCCTTTCTGTGGGGGATGTCCACGCCTCTTTTTCTTGATATGCTCAATCGTTCCATCAATTCTGATATGCGGGCAACGGTATTGTCCGTTTCGGGAATGCTTGGGCGCTTCACCTATGTTATTGTCGGCCCCTTGTTCGGCCTGCTTGTAGACAAGGTTTCACTTTTCTGGGCGTTCGTGGGACTTGGCGGGTATTTCACTGTTATCGGTACTGTAGCGTTCATCATGTGGCTGGGGAAACCGGGTCAACAGGGTGCAGTTGTACAGGAGGCTTGAGTGATCCTGCGTTACCGGATATGCTATAATTTGTCTATACCAGGTTATCTATCAGGAGAATAAGTATGTGTGAATTCTGCGAGAAGCACGGTGAAGGAAAAAAATGGTATTTGAATACTAAGAACTACTCTCACGACCTGCTGAGCGATATCAATCGCAAGAGGCTCATTAAGAACTTTTATCATGAGATCATGGGCGATGGGAATGAAAGCATCCTCAAGATGGAGAAAGTTTTTAAGAATCGCAGGAAAGTTCCTTCATTCATGGTGAGCAGGTTCAGCGAGCATAATAAGGCTATTCATTACGGACAAGTTCTGCCGATAG
>MGVN01000149.1 GCA_001800515.1 Elusimicrobia bacterium RIFOXYB2_FULL_49_7
CGAATGGCTATGTTGCTCCGGTTGCTTTCGAGGAGCTCAGATGGCAAAAGAGTGCTTAGGAGCGTGTCCATTTTTCAGGGTCCGACGTGAGTAGTTACTTTTTTATTATTATTCCAAGAAACAAAGGAGTCCCCTCATGCGTTTTGCTATCCCCCGTCTTCTTTTATCTCTTACCTTCACCTTTCTCCTATTGGCCTGTGTTGCAGCGAATGGCGCAAAAATGAACGGGCATCCGACCGTTAAATGGATTCTGGCCTGCCAGAACAAAGACGGCGGTTTCGGTCTCTATCCCGGAGATGGTTCCAATTTACTCGCCACCTTTGGTGCTGTCCAGACATTGCATCGCCTAAACATCCCTGTCAAAAAGGCGGATAAAGTGACAGCCTGGATTCTGACCCGTCAGAATAAAGATGGTGGCTTCAAGAGCCGCTGGGGAGTATGGCCTGACACCTCCACGCTGGAACAAACCTATTATGCGATCATGACCTTGGCCATCACCGGTTTTGGTAAGGTAGATAAGTCACCTATCATTGCGTTTATTGATTCCAAACACCGTACAGACGGCGGATATGAAAAAGACCCCTATTTCGAACCCGCCATCACCGAACGTTCATGCATAGGCGAGACTTTTTGGGCTCTTTCCGCACTCTCGGCACTCGGGGAAAAACAAAAAGAAGCGAAACGAACCACGGCCTTCATATTGGCTCGGGAAAACAATCAAACCAACCCGGGATGTTTCGGTTATCGCAATACGGTTCTCGACTTCGCAACACCGGAAGGGAAAGGTTCTATCCTAACCACGGGCCTAGCCCTTTCTTCCCTTGCTCTCCTGGGTGTCGCCCCTGATCAGCCGGAAAAAAACCTCACCTATATTCTGAATCAACAACAAACGAGCGGTGAATTCAGCAAAGGCATGGGCCTCAACCGTGAATATAACGACCGCCATATCGGGCGAATGACCGAGGCCGCTGCTGCTCTTCAAGGATTAAACATTCTTGTCGGATTTCCCAAGGATCCGGCTGGTTTAACCTCCTGGATAAGCTCCTGTCAAACCCCGGATGGCGCATTCGGCGGACGGCCCGGCAATCCGTCGGACATGCCGGCGGTTTACGATGCAGTACTTGCCCTAACGCTACTGAAACAACCCATTCCCATCCCAGCCAAGCCCGTAGAACCCATTTTGGATACCGTTACTTTCAAACCCGCCTTTTTCACAGAGCAGATGAATCCCAATGATGCAGATGAAATGCGCTATCTTTTCCGAATCGTTCGATCGGTTAAAGCGAAAAGCAGTACGGCAACGGAATGGGCATTTGCTCTGAAATTGATGGAATGGGTGAATGATAATATGATTTTCGGGGAAACACGAAACCATAGCGGAGCAGCGATCATCCTGGCAGGTTTCGGCATGTGCGGCCCCCAGGCTCGGGCCTATGTCAGTTTAGCCAACATGGCGGGGATCCAATCGCGCAGAATCGGCTTGGCCGGACATAGCGCAACCGAAAGCCTTATCAACGGCAAATGGGTCGTCATCGATCCCGTCTTTAATGACTACGGCCATGATTGTGAAGGTAATTTGTACAGTGCCTGGGACATTCACGAAAATTTCCTGAAAAACGGTGATATCAAACTGACCGTCTTCGGCGATTGGCGTTATGAAAACATAGAGACTGAAATGCCGAATGGAAATGTCTGGGAAATCAGACCCGAAACCAAAATTGAAGATCTCATCAAACCAGGCGCGTATACCAAGGACAATTATTAAGCTTACATAATTATTTTCAGGTATAGAGACATGCCAAAAAAGCGTTTTCGCCTTGTTAAATCTCTTTTTCTTTCCATTTTTCTTTGTATCCTGTTAAGCATCGGCAGTTACTTTTTTTTCGATCGATTGGCAGAATGGTACATCCTGAAATCTGCCCAAAAGATAGTCTCTCTTGAAAAACAAGGTTTACTCTCCCACGAGTATGGGTATGTCTGGTCCGAAATCAATCTGGCCAAACGGATGCAATCGGTTAATAACGTCATGGTTAAGCCCGACACTCTGTTTACCCAAGCCGACCTGCCGGACAATAAAAAACCTGCGATCCGCCAAGACATCCCCTCCTTGTCCGCCGTTGCGGAATTAAACCGGATTGCCCAGACCTCCAATGCCATTCTCGTCACGGATCGCAATGATTATCCGCTGGCGGAAATCCGGACCACGCATACCCGCCTGTCGCTCACAGAATTCAATCCCGTGCTTTTGAAGGCAATCCTCCAATCCGAGGATCGTCATTTCCACACTCGTCCGCTGGCCTATGAATACCGCGCCTTTGTACGGGCGGCACTGGTCTCGCTTTTTCGTTCGATTACCACTCTCTCCTATTACCCGCCCCGAGGCACCAGCACCCTCCATCAGCAAGTGGCAAAATTTCTTCTTTCCCGCTTCGACGCCAAAGGACGCATTTATTCCGAACGGAGCATCGCCAGAAAAATCAGGGAACTTAAACTGGCCCAGGCACTTAAAATGTATTATCCGCCCGAAGCGCTGCTTCAGGTGTATCTCAACCATTGCGTCAATGCAGGGTACGGACTCACCGGGTACTATGACATCAGCATGGGTTTGTTTGGCAAGAAACCGGCGGATCTGGACATCTGCCAAAGCCTCTATTTAGCCCGACTTGTCAAGTGGAACCGCAATCTGCCCAAGAAAATCATGACTCAAATCCGGATTGATATGCCTCGCATGGCGCCCGAATTCGGCTGGGACCGTGCTAAACAGGACTCCCTTCTGACTGCGCTGGAAAAGCTGACCTTTCTGAGACCCAAACGCATCCGATCCGACTATGGGCCGCTGGTGGATTTAGCCAATGAGTACTGGCTTAAAGTATGCCGCCAAAACGACATGTCTGACGAAGAAATCGCTGACATGGACTTTTCAAAGGCCAACACTATGATCCGACGCAAAGGCAACCTGAAGATTCAACTGACCATTGATTTGCGTCTTCAGAAAAAACTCGAACAGCTTGTCAAGTCACGGGGTTTCGGGGCGGACACCACCTTGTACACGGATGTGCGCGTGGGCAGCGCGGGCATGGAGATAGAGCGGACGCCCCCCCCCCGGGACACCCTGCGCATCAAGCAGCGATTGCGCGCGGATTCCATCTTTTACGAAGCAGGCAGCCGCTATTTTGTCCGGTTATCCGCCGGCGATTCCCTGATAACCAACATCCGATATAAAAAAACAGGGACCATGCAATACCGTCGTTCCGTTTACTGCTATACCCGTGATACCCTGGCCGTGCCGGGCCAATATTTCAGCTATGCCATCATGAATTCCAAGACCGGAGAACTTCTGGCCTATTATTCCAGGGACAACATCGGCAGCCGCCTCTCCTCCCTCCTGCGCAACAAGACCCCCAACGGATCAAGCATCGCCAAACCCATTCTGTACGCACTCAATTATGATCTTGGCCATCTTCATTCGTTTGATATGATCACCGACAGCCTTGAAATTCCGTCCCCCCTTCCCTGGGCCAGGAAATTCCTCATGAATAAAGGCACCCCCATCGGCATGGTGTATCTGAATACCTCGGCACCGGGCGGATATCCGGTGAGCAACCACAATAAAAAATTTGAGGGATATGATTACGCTTTCAACCATCTGACCGAATCCAATAACATTCTCTGCGTAGAGATGATCTACCGGCTGAATCAGGTGGAGGACAATCTGACCGGTGCTCAGCTTTATGCTCAAATCGCCTCCTGGGTAGGAGCCAAAACCGATACCATTCCGGATCAGCGGGGGCGCATCCCCTTTCCAGCGGATTATTATTCCGTGGCCCTCGGAACGCTCGAGTTGTCACTTTATCAACAGATGCACCTTTTTAATGTGCTCTATAATAATGACATCATCCAGGATCCGGAAAACCATCCCTCCCTGGTCATTCGTCACCTCTCCATTACCGGAGAAACCGTCCCTTTAACCGATTCTTTGACCCATATCTCACTGTTCAGCAACATGGACAATCTGAAGCCGGTCAAATTGGGGCTGCATAAACGGCTCACCTCCAATCCGGCGGATGGATTGACTCCATACGATATTTCACCGGATACCGGTTTATCTTCGGACAGCAACGCATCCCGACCACTCAGCAATTTCGCCAAAAGCGGAACCACGGATGATATCATCCGTCCCTACAATGAAGATGTCGCCACCCGCAGCCGCACCAACTACGGACTCTGGAATGCGGTGTTACGCGTGGAGCTACCGAGAAGCGAATATGACAAACCGCCGGACACCCTACCCGAACTCGAACAATTAGACATCACCTTGGCCTGCGTGGGGGAAGGGAATGAGAAAAAGACCGGTGCCCGTGACGGCAAATCCCTTCATAAATATGTGTCCACCGGGCTGCTGCATGCCTATGGATTACCGGTGGATTCCGGCTTTTACCGGGGCTATGAACAATGGCTTATCCGGACCACACCGGACAGTGTGCGCTTTGGGAACCCCTATGAAACGCCCGCCATAGATTCCACCCTCCTACGGACCATCATTGAAAAAAGCCGCTTTCTCCAATGGAATGACACATTGGCCTTGCAGAAACGGTTTTTCTTCGGCCTGGGACTAACCGACGAAAGCTATCTCAAATTACTTGCTCTGACTCCCTATTTCGGCAAGAATGCGAGCGAGTACTATCAATGCGTTCAAGGGATGAATGAGGCCAGACGGGTCAATGAATTCTTTTTTGCCATTGAAAACCTCCAAAGAATTCCGGTTCAAAACCCGACCCTGAAAAGAACGTTGGAGAACGGGTTAAAGCAACTTCAAAAGCAATTCTAACCTCTTTGTTGCAATCCCGATCTCTCCTATAATAGTTTATAATCATTATGTCATCACCTTCCCTCTCCCCCACTGGACAGATTGTCGAGTGCTGCCTTAAACTGGACAAAGCTGCCCAGGCGCTCTACCTCTTTTTCAGCGATAATCTCCCTGAACAAAAAGAACTGTTCTGCCACTTCAGCGCCGAGGAGGCCACTCATATCGTCTTATGGGAAAAATTGATGGTCCTGGCCCAAGCAGGTGATCTACCCGAACTCTTTGAAAACCCTGAAAAAATCATCCGGGATCTCGCACAGATTCTGACCCAGGCCCAAGAACTGGCCGGTCAATATCTGGAACGCCCCACCGTGGAGAACGCCTTCCTGCTCTCCTGCCGCATGGAATTCAATCTGCTCCATCCCGCACTGGCTGAACTCCTTCTGTTTGCCAACACGGTGTCCAAAGATCTTACGCTGGTCAATCTTTACGATCGCCATCTTGAGGAATTCATCAACGCTTTTCGGGAATGGGCCTCCAACGATCGTTCCCTGCAACTCCTGGGTGAAACACTTGACACACTCTGGAAACAAAACCGCCAGTTGGCCCGCCTTGGCACCACGGACGAATTGACCGGTGTCTTAAACCGCCGCGGTTTCTTCAATACGGTTAAACCACTTGCCGCATTGGCCGAACGGTCCGGTGAACATGTTGGCATCATCATGGTGGATGTCGATAATTTTAAGGAAATAAACGATGCACAAGGCCATCCTAAAGGTGACCAGGCACTTCGCTTCCTCAGCCAGACACTTCAGGACCAAGTTCGATTATCCGATGTCGTAGGCCGATACGGCGGCGAGGAATTCATCCTCTTTTTCCCCTCCGTTTCCCCGGGTGCACTCCTGGCCATTGCGGAAAAGATCCGGAGTACGGTAGAAAATGAAAGCAAGCAAGAGATTCCCGTTACCATCAGCCTGGGGGTGGATGAGAGTGTGCCAAAAGGAGATGCCATGAAAAGCATTTTCGATATGATTGTACGAGCGGATAAAAGACTTTATCAGGCCAAGCACCTGGGCAAAAATCGCGTGGTCGCCGATATCTGACAAAAAGAGATTATCTAAAAATAGGAGGAAATCACAATGAAATGGTTCACCGTCAAATCCGTTCTGGCCGCTTTTGCATTACTTACCTTGGTCGCCATTCCTCTTTCAGCAAAGGATACCTCAGCCGTAAAAAAAGCCGCCCCTACGAACAAAAAAGTGCTTCTAGTGAAAAGCAGCAGCGATCTTGAGAAAAAAGTAGCCGCCGCCATTGCGGACAGCCTGTTGGCGCGCGGGTATACCTTGGACATCATCCCTCTGGACAATCTTGATAAAGCAGAACCCAAAGAGTATGCGGCCACGCTGGTATTCAGCGGCGTGGTGGCTACTAAATTATTTGAACCCGTGTCGCGATATGCCGACGAACTGATGCGTCAGAAAAGAACGGTCATTCTCTGCACCCTTTACGGGGAGCAATGGGACGAGGGGCCCTCCACCTTGGATGCCGTCACGTCGGCCACAAAAGCCATTGATCCCGCAGTCGTAGTGGGCAACATTCTCAGAAATTTCGATAAGACCGTTAATAAGAAGTAGCGGAAAACGCCACGGCCCGTTTCCCTCGTACGCCCCAGATAGCCGGGTCCGTTGTTTTATGAAACGCCACGGTCGGCACCCCAAGCCAGGCAGACAGGTGGGCCACTCCGGAATCATGCGAAATCAATCCGGCTGATTTTTTCAATTCCTCAGCCAATTCAACCAAATTCTTGGGCTCAATCGTAGGTGCAGACCACGGAAAAGCCGCCTCCCGCTCTATCGGTCCCAGCAGAAAAGCGGATCGATCCTGACCCCATCTTTGTCTAAGCGCCAAAAAAAGTTCCGGCGGATAATTCTTTTTCGAACTGCCGCTGCCCGGATGGAGAAGAAAC
>MGVN01000150.1 GCA_001800515.1 Elusimicrobia bacterium RIFOXYB2_FULL_49_7
TAGATAAGACACTGCACAATATGCGTCCGGATCTCGTTTTAGCGGGTCGTACGTTGTTTGGCGCACATCCGCCCAAAGGACAGCAGTTGGAGGATCACTATTTCGGCTCCATCCGTGCTCGCGTGTTGAGTTATATGATGGAAGTGGAGGATGAGCTGGTCAAGTTGGGTATTCCGGTGAAGACGCGGCACAATGAAGTGGCGCCGAACCAGTTTGAAATAGCCCCCATCTTTGAAGAGGTTTCCGTGGCGGCCGATCATAACCAAGTGACCATGGAAGTGCTGCGAAAAGTGGCCATCAAGCACAGCTTGGCTCTGTTGCTGCATGAGAAACCCTTTAGCGGGATCAATGGTTCCGGCAAGCACAACAATTTCTCAATGTGCGATGATTTCGGCAACAATCTGCTTGAACCGGGTCATACCCCGTTCGATAATCTCCAGTTTTTAGTCATTCTGTTGGCCACGATTCGTGCTGTCAAGACACGCGGCCATCTGTTGCGCGCCTCAGTGGCGAGTGCGGGCAACGACCACCGGTTAGGGGCCAATGAAGCACCGCCGGCCATCATGTCGGTTTTTATCGGGGAACAGCTGATGGAGGTCATTGATCGAATTGAAAATGAGACCGCTATCGGCAAAAGCAAATCCACCACTCTGGATCTCGGATTGGATCAATTGCCCATTATCCGCAAAGATGCCACGGATCGCAACCGCACCTCTCCCTTTGCCTTTACCGGAAATAAGTTTGAATTCCGGGCTGTGGGAAGCTCCGCTTCCATTGCGTGGCCCAATTGCGTGCTGAATACCATTGTGGCCGAATCATTGGATGTGCTTTGCGACCGTATTGAAGCCAAGATGCGTACCGGAGACGATTTTAAAAAGGCGGTCCTGTCCGTGGCACGCGAAACCATTACCGAGGTCAGACCGGTCATTTTCAATGGAGACAACTATTCCAAGGAATGGGAAAAGGAGGCTGAAAAACGGGGTCTGATCAATGATCGCGATACCCCCTCAGCCCTTAAGCACTGGGTGGCCAAGGAGACGGTCGATCTCTTTTCCAAATATAAGGTTTTCAAGGAAACGGAGTTGAAGTCCCGTTATCATATTCATCTTGAATCCTATATCAAGACCGTTAACATTGAGGCCATGCTGTCCAAAGAGATGGCTCAGACCATCATTTTTCCGGCAGCGGTTCATTATATTCATACCCTGTCCAAGACGGCCAAAGATTTGTCGCAGGTGGCGGGATTGGACGATGAGGCCAAGAAGTTTGGTCACGAATTGCTGAATGAACTGGTTGCTCTGTCCGCCGGTCTGAATAAGGAGATGAAGAATCTCGATAAAGCCGTTAAAAAAGCGATGGAAGAGTCGGATTTTCAGAAAGAGGCCGAGGAATACCGGCACAAGGTCATCCCGGTCATGAATAAGCTGCGGGAGACCGGGGATCGCATCGAACAACTGGTGGACGATTCGCTCTGGTCCCTTCCGAAGTACCGTGAAATGCTGTTTCTGATGTAAGAAGGGGAATGGTTTTTCAGCCGGCTAAAACCTTTTCGATGTTCTTTTTGACAATTTTCTCGGCAGCCGGGGAGGTCATGCTGGCGGTTATTTCATATCCGCCCTGGGGAAAATGCTCGGCCGCAGGTACATATCCGATTTTAAGATCCCCGTACGCTGCAACGGCCAGCAACGGGCCACGGTATTTTTTATGGGCAAAAAACTGGTATTCCAGCAGCATTTCACCGGGAAGGAACAGGATTTTCGCTTTGTTGAGGCTGAGGCAGTTGAATTTATTTAGAGCATAAGATTTCCGATGGGTGATTGCGCCCAGCTTGCCCGCAGCGCCAAAACGTTCGCCGAGGTAAACATTGTTGTCTTTCAGTGACTTTATCAACTTGTTTTTCGGAATTCGCTTTGTGTCTATCGGAAGCGTTACAGGCAGGTTTTTCCATCGGCATGTCAATAGAGTTTGCCGCCGTTTTTTGCTCTGATTGATGGCTTTTAACATGTACCGGAAAAGCCGACCCCCCAACTGCGTGATGTTTTTCTCAAGGTCTTTTCCCGTATATTTCCCAAAGGTGACGTCTCCGGCGCAGCCGGTCATATAGAGATGAAAAACGCCGGGAATTTCTTTTTGAAGAAGCCGCAAACTCTCTCCGACTGTGTCGCCCGATACGATACCGCGGCCGTCCGCAGTCTGCGGATGGGTGGTGTAAAAACTAATCGTAGAAAGCAGCCGGTCGTTTTTATCCCAGAAGGTGATTGCACGTAATAGAGGATCCACAAGACCGATCGGCGCGGCTTTGACCTTGGGATCGCGGCATTTGGACCAGCGTATTCCCGCTATTTTTCCGTTTCGGCCGAGAATCCGGCGATTAGCACCCAGGCCGGAAACCTTGGTCGTACCCATCCCGATTTCCGCTACGGCCCTCTTTTTATTCAGGCTCGCTTTGGCTGCGGTGCAGACATCTTTGACCATTTTGTTCCACCAGCCTCGCTTGAACTGGCTGTCCAATCCGCCACGTTTCAGCCACTTTTCACGTTCCATAGTCATATAGGGGACGTCATGCTGATGGACCGTATGCAATGCCACATATTCTGGCCTTGTTCCGACCGCATCCGCGAGGCAGCGGGTGAATTCATCGTGAAGCCGGGCAAGTATTCCGCAGAAGTCAACAACACAGATGACATATTTTCGTTTGCCGTCATGGAAAATCAGACCCCGTGCAAACAGGGGATCCCTTATCTTTATTGCGGGATGGTCGGAATGGAGCAGAGGATGGCCGAGGGGAGGGGTTACGTTGCTTTTGAAGGAAGATATTTCTATCATAATGTGATTAAGATAGACACCCTAAAATAATAAAATCAAGCAAAAATCAGAACTGGCGACCGTTATCAGGCCAGTGTTCATGCTGACCCGTTACCATCTGCTGTTTCTGTTCTATTCAGCAGTGATCGGCTGTTTTCTTATCCATATTCTTCTGTCAAAGGGGGGGCGGTCGGAAGCCTTTAAGACGCTCTCTTGCCCCCTGGTTAATGAACTGTCGCGGTGGCAGTCCATATTTCCGTTTGAACCGTTTTGAGAAATAGTAAATATCCTCCATTCCCACGCGGCTGCAGATTTCCTTAATCGGCAGATTGGATGTGGCGAGCAGCTTTTCCGCCAGGGAGAGTCTCAGGTTTTCCAGATACTGAACAAGGGTGCATCCGTAATGGCGTCGGAAGCGTCTGCAGAGGTGTTCCCGGCTGCAGGAAGCCAGTTCCGCCAGTTGTTGCAAAGATATTTTCAGGGAATAATTCCGGTTTAAGTACTGAATAATCCGTTCCAGCGGGTCGTCGGATTTTAAATGTGGAACCGCGCTGCCTTTTGGAATCGAGATAGACAGCATTTCTGCCATATGCTTGAGAAGAAAGAAGAGCCGGTTGGCAATGTCCACCTTGTCGGCATGGCTGGAGGGTGGGTTATATCCGAGTGCGGTGAAAAAATCCATTTCAGCGGAAAAGCGGCGGAACTGTTTCTGCGTCAGACGATTCCGGTCTGGGACAAAACCGCATCCCAATGCCGCAAACACTGTTTCAAACCCCATTCCGGCGGCCTCTCCGGTTTCATTGTGCAAGCTGAAGGTGATTTCCTTATAACTGTGTGCAGATACCCGATCCGGTAGGAACTGGTGGCGTTGCATAGGAGAAATGAAAATCAAATCTCCTGACCGGCAGCACACTTTTTCATCCTCAAGGCGAATCCAACCCGTGTTCTGATTATACAAAATAATATGATAGACCGTGTGTGCATGAAAATCGTATCCGCGCAGTGACGCCGGTATTTTCTCAATGGAACTGTGCAATAGCTCCGGTACAAACCACCTGCTATCTATTTTAATTCCAATCATACATATCAATATAATACAAATATCAATCAATTTTAACCATTTTATTGAGACCCGGTATTTGCTATTATATTATCAATAAACAAAAGGAGTCTGCTCGATGACATCAAAACAGCGTTTTCAGGCCGTTATGAACCGTCAACTTCCGGATCGTTTGCCGGCGGATATGCTCTGGCCTCGTTCCGAAACCTTGCGGGACCTCAGGAACCATTTTAAAACCGACTCCGATGAAACGGTACTCCGAAAACTGGGGGTCGATTTCCGCTGGGTGGGTTGCGGTGAAAAATATCCGGAATTCGAAAAAAAGTGCAATCGGGAAATGGTCGGGGATACTCCCGGTGCCGGGAAGCGGTATATTTTTCATGATGATCGCACTTTTGAGGATGAATGGGGCATTGTACACCGTATCGGCTCTGACGGTAAATATTTGGAATGGAGGGGAGGGCCGCTGGTCGATAAGGAAAGCATTGGCGACTGGCAACCCCCGCAAATGGTCTTGCCTTCTGCCGATGCCATCAGGGCATCCTGGGCGTCCATAAAAGAGTATGTGCTTATTGGTGTGGTCACCATGCCCTTTAAAATCGCATGGCATGTCGCGAGTTATGAATACTTTCTGGCGCAAATGGCGCTTGATCCGGAATTCGTTGAGACGATATACGAGCGCATTTACGCGTTTGAAACCGCCAAAGCGGTGCGTATGGCTGAAGCCGGCGCAGATGTGATTGCCATTGTGGGCGATATTGCAGGCAGCAATGGTCCCATGTTTTCCGTGAATATGTTTGAACGGTTTGACCTCCTTCGTTTTCAGAAAATGGTGGATACCATCAGGGCAGCGAATCCGACAGTGAAGATTCTTTATCATTCTGACGGTTTGCTGGAACCGTTCATTCCTGCTTTAATCAAATGCGGTATTGATATCCTGAACCCCATTGAGTCCAACTGTATGGATCCTGCTGATATTAAGCGGAAATTCGGGGAGCAACTGGCCTTTCACGGTGCCATTTCAGTTCAGAAAACCATTCCGAACGGCACGGTTGCGGATGTTAAAAACGAAGTTAATGAACGCATCCGTACCGTGGGATATAACGGCGGATATATTGTCAGTAATGAAAATAGTTTTCCCTATAATGCGCCGCTGGAAAATGTGCTGGCCATCTATGAGGCAGTACAGGCGTTTGACTATGCTTCCCTCAGGAACGGATAAATTGAGGGGCCGGGACTTTTGTGAAAATCAGTCGAGACGGACGCTTTTTAATCGGTCTCCTCTGTCAGTTTTTCGGCATCATTCTTGTCTTGCGGACGCGAGGTGGAGCGCTTGTTTTTGAGTAGTTGCGCCTTACCGATAAAGAAGACAGAGGCTTTGCCATAGCGGCCTGTTACCCGTTCCTTATTCGCCTCCTCGTAAGATACCCCGTCCATACGGTTCATCCTATCGACTCGAAGCGGTTCCATTCCGAGGTCTATGAAAGAGTGAAGAATTTCCGGCTTGTTTTGCCGGAACTCAATTAGGTAACTTTTCATCCGGGAAACGAATCAATGAACCCAGTTACGGATCACCTCATACCTAAACCGGCCAAGGCCGGAATAAGAGTCTGTAAGTCGCCAGACATCTACGCAAAAACCGTAGATGTTGGCGACACAGACTCTAAACGTTCCACGGTGGCGGTTTTCAAGACCGCGCCGGAGCGTGTATTGGACGACTACAAACGTTTGATGGAGGCGGCAGGCCTCAGGGCAAGTCTGGATCCGTCGGTTGGGACCATTGTTAAAAACAACATTTCCTGGCACATCATGTACCCGTCCGCCAACACCACGCCTTGGCAACTCGAGGCTGTGCTTGCTTATTTGTCGGATTGCAGCTTTAAAGAGGTGGTGGTGGTTCAAAACGAAACCGTGGTGACCAGTGCTGCCAAAGGGGAGCGGAACAACCGGTATGTGGATATCTACCGTCGCTTTGGAGTCAAGGTGCTGCACAATTTTAAGCCGCAAGAGATGCGTTTTGTCCCTTATCGGCCCAAGGCCAGAATGAATGTGTTGGATCGCATCTATCCTGATGCCATCCGTATTCCGGATTATTTCATAGGCCGCAACATCGTCCATTTGCCCACGGTCAAGTGCCATATCTACACCGGCATGACCGGGGCCATGAAAAACGCCTTCGGCGGATTGCTCGACAATTCCCGTCACTATTGCCACAGCCGCATCCATGAGACACTGGTTGACTTACTGGCCATTCAGCGTGAAATTCATCCGGGTATCTTTACGGTCATGGATGGGACGACTGCCGGCAACGGGCCGGGGCCCCGGACCATGGAACCCGTAGAAATGAACGTACTCTTGGCGTCAGCGGATCCGGTGGCTGCGGACGCGGTTTCCTGCCGGCTGATGGGGCTGGAACCTGACAATATCCGCTGTATCCGGTTGGCCCATGAACAGGGGCTGGGGTGTGGACGCCTGTCAGACATCCACACCGTGGGGACCCCGCTTTCGGAATTTCGGTTTCAATTCCGGACGGGCCAGAATTTCGCCAGCCGAACCGGTCGTCTTCTTTGGTTCGGTCCGTTGCGGGCGTTACAGAGGCTGGCCTTTCATACGCCGTTAGTGTATATTTTCATCTTTGCCTCCGCTTTTTACCACGATCGTTTTTGGTATCCTATCCTCGGTCGGACGCGGGTGGAACGGTGGCTGAAGCGCTCTCCATGGGGAGCGCTGTTTCAACGTTACAAGGAGTAAAGCATGCGCATATTGGTTACGGGCGGTGCCGGTTTCATCGGCTCCCATCTCTGCAGGCGATTGGTGGCCGAAGGTCACGATGTGATTTGTTTGGACAATTTCTTCACGGGCAGCAAACGGAATATCACGGATCTGATCGGCGAACCTAATTTCGAGCTTATCCGCCACGATATCATCGAACCCATTCTTCTCGA
>MGVN01000151.1 GCA_001800515.1 Elusimicrobia bacterium RIFOXYB2_FULL_49_7
AGCAGCCCCGGCAGCGGATAAGGGAGGGGCCAAGAAGGATGGAGCGGCCCCGGCAGCAGATAAGGGAGGGGCCAAGAAGGATGCCGCCCCTGAGAAAGGCAAGAAATAAGGGTTTATGGACAAGCTCCTGCTTCTGGGTCTCGGTAATCCGGGTAGCGAATATCATCATACGCGTCACAATGCCGGATTTCTGGTTGTTGAGGCCTTGGGAACGGTTCATCACATTGCGCTCAGTAAAAAAAAAGCTTTAATGCGAATGTCGGTAGCGGAGAGATTGCAGGGCGGTCTGTTCTGCTGGCTCAACCGCTGACCTATATGAATGAGAGCGGCCGGGCGGCCCTTTCCCTGATGAGTTATTATCAGGTGACGCCCGACAAGCTGCTGGTGTTCTTTGACGACGCTGATCTTCCTTTGGGCACGATTCGTTTCCGCGATAAGGGCGGAAGCGGGGGGCACAACGGCATCCGTTCGCTGATAGATCATATCGGACCCGATTTCAACCGGCTCCGAGT
Organism: Elusimicrobia bacterium RIFOXYB2_FULL_49_7; assembly: GCA_001800515.1. The sequence continues at coordinate 513 of MGVN01000151.1, forward strand.
AGGTATCGGCAGGCAATTGGCAGGTCGGGAAGGTGCGGTGGAGAGTCCGGGACTGACGTCTCATGTACTCGGCCGCTTTTCACAGGAAGAGAAAGCGTATTTGGAAACAGTTCTTAAACGCGTTGTGACCGGCGTGGAGGAGTTCATTCGGAACGGAATCCAGTCAGCCATGGCGAAATTCAACCAAACCCCTGCTCGCGAGTGAATCGCGGGCCGTACAAACCGGTAGACCAAAGGAGGCAAAGTTGGACTACGAAACAGTATTGATCGTCGACGGCATGTTGGACGATCCCACCATCGAGGCCCAAATCGCGAAGGCCGAGGAATTCATCCGATCCAAGGGTGAATTGAAAAATACCACCCGTCTGGGAAAACGGCGGATGGCTTATACCATCAAGAAGAAGAATTACGGCTATTACGTCGTATTCACGTACCGTGGCGACGGTAAACTGGTCTCTGACATGGAACAGATCTTTCGCTATGATGAACAGGTTGTCCGCTATCTGACAACCCGTGCTTGATGGGAAAAGAGGTCTGGTCATGACAGAGAAAAGACTTCCCACCTTGAATCGTGTTTTCATTGTGGGCAATCTGACGAAAGATCCGGAACTCCGTCATACCAATTCCGGCGTCTCGGTCATTAATTTTCGAATCGCTGCAAGCCGCCGGTTCCGCGATGGTGCGGGTAACTGGAAAGAGGAGGTTTGTTATGTGGGCGTGGTTGCCTGGCAACGTCTGGCCGAAGCCTGCCGCGAGTATCTGCTCAAAGGCAGCGCGGTCTTTGTAGAAGGTGAACTTCAGAGTCGAAGCTGGGAAACCGACGACGGAAACAAACGCAGTATGGTTGAAATTCATGCGCATAAGATTCAGTTTTTAGACCGCCGCGGCGATTCGGAACGAGAGCATGACGGCGATTCGGAACGAGAGCATGACGGCGATTCGGAGAACGGGGGAGGAGAGTTTCTGCCTTCCGACTTTTCCGGGAATGAGGACATCAACTTTAACAGAGGTAACTTATGATCAAACGGATGGACAAACCCAGAAACTGTTTTTTCTGTGAGAATGAGAACGAAAAAATAGATTACAAGAATGAAAAGCAGATGCAGTATCATGTCGATGAATTGGGTAAAATCGTCGGTCGCAGCCGCACATCGCTCTGTGCGCTTCATCAGCGCCATATGACCACGGCCATCAAGCGGGCGCGCCATATTGCACTCATTCCTTTTGTCATGGAGAATGTTCGCTGACATGCCCGTTTTTCTGATTGCACTTCCCATTATCGCCCTTTCCATCAAGGATAAACGGGGTCTGTTCACCGTCGCAATCGCGTTCGGTGCATTGGCGCTGCTTTCCTATTTTGTCGATACCGGATCGCTTGCTTTTTTGCAGCTCTCGGTAAACGGAGTTGTGTTCGGGCTTCTGTTCGCTTTTTTGTTGCGGCGGAAGGTGTCCGCTTTTACCCTCCTGTCGGTTGGCCTAATACCGGCTTTGATGGTGCAGCTTTTTTGCGAATTTGATCCAACCTATGGAAAGGCTTATCAGGAAATGCTTACGAAGGGGCTTTCCATTGCGGAACAAACGTTCGGCTTATCCGGCGTACCGGATGGGATGAGCGTTTTTCATAAACAATATCTGTTTCCGTTGAGTGAACTGGCCGGGCAAGCAATCACCCTTTGGGTGCTTTCTCTGCTTTTTTCAAAAATGGCGGGCCGGACTCGACCCAGACTGGCGGATATTGATGCCCCGCATGCCTTTGTCTTATTGCTTATCAGTGGATTAGGTCTCGCCTTTCTGTCCGGCAGGGGCGGGCGCCTCGGAAACTATCTTCTCATGGTTTCCTTTGTGCTCTATGTGATAAACGGTATCTCTGTGGTCCGTCTCTTTTTCAGTCGCGTCAAAGGGTCTCGATTTTTAGAGGGACTTTTTTACCTTCTGCAGATGGGACTGTTTATGATGCCGTTATTTCTGCTCGGTCTCCTGGAGACCTGGCTTTCGTTCCGGAAACGGATTTTTAAAATAGCCATGCAAGAATCATCCAATTAAATACAGGAGTGAATTATGGAGGTCATACTACAAAAAGACGTGGATCGTCTGGGCAAGGCCTTTGAACTGGTTCAGGTGAAGGATGGGTACGCCCAGAACTTTCTGTTTCCCGGGAAACTGGCTCTCCCGGCCACGGTCGGAAAAAAACAGCGTATTGAGGCCGACCGTAAGGCTTATGCCAGAAAAAGCGAATCTTTGGCCAAACAGGCGGCTGAAACCGCTAAAAAGTTCGAGGAACTTTCGTTGACGATTCAGATGAAAGCTGCAGAAGGCGATAAACTGTACGGTTCCGTGACAACACAGGTGCTTTCGGAAAAACTGGCTTTGGCAGGATACTCCATTCCGAAGCAGGATATTTTGTTGGAAGAACCCATCAAAGCACTGGGTGTTTACTCTGTTAAGGTTAATCTTCACCAGAATGTGACGGCAGAGGTAAAGGTGTGGGTCGTTAAGGAAGACGCGCCGGAAACGGATAAGGCGTAGTCCTTTTTTGAGCTTTTGTTAAAATGGTTTTAGGGGTGGAAGACGCTCTTTTACTTGAGAGCGTCCGGAGTATTAACGTATATTGTATATCTTTATGATTTTCAGGTAGTTAAACAATGTTCAATGCCTTAACAGAACGGCTTGAAGCCGTTTTTAAACAATTACGCGGTCATGGGAAGCTGACTGAAGATAATATCCGTGACGCTGTGCGTGATGTTCGACGTGCCCTGCTTGAAGCGGATGTCCATTATAAGGTGGCCAAGGAATTCACTGCCGCCATAACGGAAAAGGCGGTCGGTGCAGAGGTGTTAAAGAGCATTACGCCTGGGCAACAGATTGTCAAGATTGTTCATGATGAACTCGTGCATCTTCTGGGCAGCAGCGCCCATGAACTGACCTTTACTGGCAGTACCCCTCATAAAATCATGATGGTGGGGCTCCAAGGATCGGGTAAAACCACCTTTTCGGCCAAGCTTGCACTCCATTTTCTTAAAAAGGGTCGTCGGCCCCTGTTGGTTGCTGCGGATATCTATCGACCTGCAGCGGTTGAACAGCTTAAGGTCCTGGGGGCGTCCATTCAGGTGCCGGTATTTTATCGGGAAGGTGCTTCGCCGGCCGAACTTTGCGCGGAGGCATCGGATGCGGCCTTCCACGATAACCGCGATCTTATCCTGTTCGATACCGCCGGTCGCCTCCATATTGACGAAGAGATGATGCAGGAGCTTGATAATATTGCCTCCCAAGAGAAGCCTAATCATATTCTTTTTGCTGCGGATGCCATGACCGGCCAGGATGCCGTTACTGCGGCGACCATGTTCAACGCCCGTCTTGACTTTACGGGGGTTGTTCTCACAAAACTCGACGGTGATGCGCGCGGTGGAGCGGCTCTTTCAGTGCGTTCCGTTACGGGCAAGCCCATCTGTTTTGTGGGCGTAGGTGAAAAGATGGCCGAGCTTGAGGTCTTTCATCCGGACCGCATGGCCTCCCGTATTCTCGGTATGGGCGATATTGTTTCTTTGGTCGAAAAAGCGCAGGAAAATATTGACGAGGAAAAAGCGGCCCAGCTCGAAAAAAAGATAATGAAGTCGCAGTTGACCCTGGAGGATTTTCGGGATCAACTCCAGCAAATCCGAAAAATGGGTTCCTTGCAATCCATTATGGCCATGATTCCCGGTATGGGAGGCGCCATGAAGGACGGAGAGTTGGATGAGAAGATGTTGGATAGGACCATGGCCATCATCAACAGTATGACAAAGCGGGAGCGTGTACGCCCGGTCATTCTGAACGGGTCGCGGCGCAAACGGATTGCCCTGGGCAGCGGAACCACGGTAACGGATGTCAACCGGCTCATCAAACAGTTCGAACAGATGCAGAAAATGATGAAATCCATGGGTAAAATGATGGGAAAAATGAAGCGTATGCCGAATCTCATGGGTCATTTGAATCTTGGCAGATAAGAAAAACATATCCATAAGGAGGAAACTTTGCTGATACTTCGACTCACTCGAACCGGACGGCGTAATGAGGCTCATTACCGGCTGGCGGCCGTGGATTCTCGCAACAAACTTACCGGTGCGGCGCTTGAACTCCTGGGCCATTACGATCCCAAAACCGAGGTGGCCAAGATTGTGTTCAAGGAAGAATCTATCTATGCTTGGCTGAAAAAAGGAGCTCAACCGACTGAAACGGTCCGTTCTCTCCTGAAGAAGATGGGAATTTGGAAAAAGTGGCTGTTAATGGCTGAAGGCAAAGACGTGAGCAGTGTAGCGGTCGAGCGCAAGCCTGAAACGAAGAAGCGTCCGAAACGAAATCGCCACGCGAAGAAGGAAGCGGCCGCGTAATTCCGGCCAACCCCCTCTTTTGATCCGATGATGACAGACCCTTCCCGTTTGGTTCCTGTTGGCAAGGTTTTAAAGCCCCAGGGATTGAAAGGAGAGGTCAAGGTGGCTGTGTCGGATGTGAGGCCCGAAGCGCTATGCGAAGGACATACCCTCACACTCAAACAGGAGGGTGAGTTGAAAACGGTCGAGATTGAAAGAGCTTGGGACAATGGCCGTTTCGCCTTTCTCAAGTTTAAAGGAGTGGATTCCATCGAACAGGCGGAATCGCTTCGAAATAGTGCGGTTCTTATTCCGGAAGCGGAATACCGTGATTTGGCCGGGGATCTCTTGGAAAAAAGGTCCCATATCGGTATGACGGTCTTTGATAATCGTGATGGTCGGAAAATGGGGCGGGTGGTTGATATTGAGGAATATCCTACCTGCGATACGCTGGTCATTGAGCGGGCGGAACAGGAAACGTTGTTAATTCCCATGGTTCCCGGTGTTCTTTTATCCGTAGATAAAGAGGCCGGGAGAATCATGATAGACGGGGCGCAGTTGAACGATCTGCTATAAGCGTTATGCATTTTGAAATTATTACGCTTTTCCCGGAGTTCTTTGAAGGGTTTTTCGGTACCAGCATTGTGGGGCGTGCCCGCGAAAAAGGTCGTTTTACCGAGAATCGAATCCAACTGAGACGTTTCGCCCTGAACCGGTATGGTCAGGTTGATGATGAACCTTATGGCGGGGGTGCGGGCATGGTTCTGCGCCCGGAGCCTGCCACATCGGCTATTGAGGAGGCGCTTCGGAATTGCGAGGCGAGAAAGCGTCGCGTCATCTTTTTTACCCCCCAGGGGCGCCCCCTTACCCAGCATGATGTGCGGCGTTTTGCAAGAGAATGGGAAGCCTTGGTTCTTTTGTGCGGTCATTACAAAGGACTTGATGAACGGGTCATTGAACGCTCGGTGGACGAGGAAATCAGCGTGGGCGACTATGTGCTCACCGGGGGTGAGCTACCGGCTATGATATTTATGGACGCACTCATCCGGTTGCTCGAGGATGTGTTGGGTGATAAACGTTCGGCAGAGGGCGATTCCTTTTACAAAGGACTTTTGGAGGGTCCCCTCTATACTCGTCCCGAGGTTTTTGAAGGAAGTGTTGTCCCGGAGGTGTTAAAATGCGGAGATCCCAAGCGGATTGCCGATTGGTCGCTGGAGCAGGCGTTGAGACGAACCGTTGAACGCCGCCCTGATTTATTGAAAGAAACGGTTCTGAATGAAAAAGAAGAGAAACTGTTGAAAAAAATAAAGGAGTTACCGTATGCATCCACTCATTAAAGAAGTCGAAAAACGCTTCCTCAAAAACTTGGAAAAGAAATATTTGATTTGTGGCAAGATTATGAGAACAGCCGCACGAGGGAAGCAAAGTTCGTGAAAGCGCTCGACAAAATCGAAACGACAATTCATCTCATTGAAGCGGGACATGAAAAATACGATTTTCCCGAGCTGATCGCGACATATCCGGACGAGGCAGTCGCCGATTTTTCGGAATTAAAAAAATTTCTGAAAGCCGTGAAAGGAAGGCTGAAAAAAGAATTCCAGAAAGGGAGATTTCTTTGGAAGAAGGAATATGATAATATAAAAAAATGAAATTCAAGAAACTCACAATAATTTTTGTTTTGTTGGCACTTCTTTCTCCTCTTTTTTCACACGCCGAGAAAATTGGCTGGATAACCGACATTCATGCCGGATCAGCCAAGAAAAAAAAGAAAAGCCCGGTGAATATTTTTTATCCAAGGGAATATAAAAAATATCTCTCTCAAGTTCTGAGGGAAATGAAAAACGAAGGGATTCAAACTGTCATAATTTCCGGTGATTTAACGGATAAAAGCAGGCAAACAAAATATGCGAAAAGAATAAGATCAATGATCAGGGAAAAGGGCATGGAGATGGTTTGGGCGA
>MGVN01000152.1:0-6582 GCA_001800515.1 Elusimicrobia bacterium RIFOXYB2_FULL_49_7
AGTATGCGGCGAACCCCATCTTATTTATGATGGCCAGCTCGTGCCGGAGCCGCTGTTCGTGAACGTCGCCGATGGCGCTATAGCGGCGCTTCAATCCCCCGCGGCAAAGCTTTTCGAGATATGATTCCGCGGTCTCGCCCACCGGCGACGGATAGTGCGGCAAAAGAAGCTGATCGAAACTTAACGAGAGATTAACTTTTTCGGCGATAGCAAGCGTATTGCTTGCCGCCTCGGGGATATATGAGAAAAGGGAGATCATCTCCTGCGGGGAACGGTAGTAGAACTGGTCCGAGGAAAACTTCAGGCGCCCGGGATCGTCCAACGCCTTGCCGGTTCCGATACAGAGCAGCACGTCGTGGTCGAAGGCATCCTCTTTGCGGAGGAAATGGCAGTCATTGGTGGCCACCGGCGGTATGTCCAGCTTTTTTGAAAGCTCGATTAAGTGCGGGATTATCTTTTTCTGCTCCTCAAGCCCGTTGTCCATTATCTCAAGATAAAAATTTTCACTGCCGAAAATAGCCCGGTAATCCGCCGCAAACTTTTCCGCCTTCTTAAAATCCTCTTTTAGCAGAGCATTAGCAACCTGCCCCTGGAGGCAGCCGGACAGCGCGATGATGCCCTCGTGATATTTTTCAAGCAGCTCGCGGTCCACGCGCGGCTTATAATAGAAGCCCTCCAGGAAACCGGCGCTTACCAGCGCCATCAGGTTCTGGTAACCCTGGAAATCCTTCGCCAGGAGCGTCATGTGATAGTAAAGATCCACGCCCTTTTCATAGGTTTTTTCGAAACGCGAACCGGGCGCCACGTACACCTCGCAGCCGATGATCGGCTTTATTCCGGCGTCCTTGCAACCCAGGTAAAACTCCATGGCGCCGTACATATTGCCGTGATCGGTTATGGCAAGCGCCGGCATCTTAAACTGGTGCGCCACCGTAGACAATAGATCCGCCGGCTTGCCGCGGTCGTCTAAAATCCGGCACGCGCCGTCAAGCAGCGAGTATTCGGTATGGTTATGCAGATGAACGAATTGGGCGTGGGACATAAGTGGAAGGATTATACCATTTAGGAAAGCGCCATTCAACCCGGCGTATCAAATCATGTAAAATGTAACCCGGATACATATCGTCAAGTCATTTAAGAAAGTAACCCTGTGGGTAACTGATGTTACACACACGCCGTTTATTGTAGCGGCAGAGCTTGCTCTGCCCGAAGTTGACTTTACGTCAAAGGCAAACAGGACGTCAAAGACAAACGAAAGCAGAGCAAGCTCTGCGGCTACATTCGATAAGCAATCATTAAGCCCTTGTAGCGGCAGAGCTTGCTCTGCCCTCGTTTTTACGTAAACGGCAAAGTCAACATAAGCAGAGCAAGCTCTGCGGCTACAATGATGTGTATATTTTTTCCCAGACAGGGGGATCGGCGACGGGGTTGTTTGTTATGTACTCCCTGATGGCGGCCAATGCTTTATCATTTCTTATCACATGTTCATAATAATTCGGCTGCCAAAACCGCCGACTGGAAAATCCCGCCCTTTTTATTTCCAATGTGGTTACTGATTTAAGCTGCTGGATTATACGGCAAATTGATATAACCGTATTATCTGCTGCAACTATAAAATGTACATGGTCGGGCATGATGACAGAATAATCAATCTTTATGCCTCGATGATGTTCTAATTTTTTCAGATTTTTTTCTATAATCTCCCTGTAATTCATACAGAGGCTATGGCCACCGCCGGAACAGATTGTTATGAAATAATATTCATTCCCCGAATAGTTATATTCCGGAAGCCGGAGATTTTTTCGATATTTCATGTGGAATTCTTTGTTTTTAGAGTCAACACACGCAGAGCAAGCTCTGCGGCTACATTCGATAAATAATTATTAAGCCCTTGTAGCGGCAGAGCTTGCTCTGCCCGAAGTTGACTTTACGCCGCAAGCCGACGACAGGCAGACTTACAACACCCATGTTCACCGATTTAATCAACAAGCATTTCTTTTATTACTGATTTAACCCTGGTTATACATGCTTTATCTATTGCGCCAATGCTTTTTATCAGCCGGCGCTTATCTATGGTTCTTATCTGGTCCAATACTATCCAGCCGTCTTTCCTGGCAAATTTTACAGATGCTCTTGTCGGGTAATCATGCGATTTAGTGGTCATCGGCGCGATTATCACGGTGGAAATATTTTGATTCATTTCATTCGGAGAAACCACCAGGCAGGGGCGCGTTTTTTTAATTTCGTGGCCGATTGCGGGATCCAGCGACACAAGGAATACGTCGTATTGATTTATTTCCACTCCCAATCCTCCCTGTCAAGAGAATCGTTTATTATAAGGCCGTCATCTTTATTACGGTGCATCCTTTTAAACGCCTTATCCCAACCTTTACGCGGCGTTTCGCTTTCCGGGGTTAGAATGATATGCCCCCCCTTCACTTCCATGTCTACGCTTTTTTCTATATGGCACTGCTGCAAAACCGGCTTGGGTATCCTGATGCCTTTGGAATTACCGACAGGGACAATGTCTATTCTCATAACCACGAGCCTCCTGTTATTACTTTATAATTACATAAATATTATATTGTAATTACACATGCCTGTCAAGAGCGCGGCTTTGCCGCTAATCAACATACCGGCCGGTTTTTTTCTTCCATAGGAAGTATATGGCGGGGTACACGAGCAGCTCCATGAGGAAGGATGTGAAGATGCCGCCTACCATGGGGGCGGCTATTCTCTTCATTACGTCGGCGCCGATTTCGTGCGTGGGCGCCAACATTATGGGCATCAGGCCTGCGAACAAAACGGCCGCGGTCATCATTTTCGGGCGTATCCGCTTGACGGCGCCGTGATGGACGGCCGCTTTAAGGTCGTCAATCGTTTTAAGCATGCCCTTCTTTTTCATTTCATCGTGGGAAAGATCGAGGTATAACAGCATGAATATGCCGGTCTCCGCATCAACGCCCAAAAGCGCGATAATGCCGGACCATACGCCGATTGAAAGATTATATCCGAGTATATAAAGCGTCCACACGACGCCGATAAGCGAAAACGGGACGGCCAGCAGGATAATCAGCGTTTTAACGTAGGAACGGGTGCTTAGATACAGCAAAACGAATATTATGAAAAGCGTAAGCGGAACTACCGTCCTCATCCGCGCTTTAACGCGCTCCATAAATTCGTACTGGCCGCTGAAGGCGATTGTGTAGCCTGCCGGCAGCGAAACCATTTTGTTTATCATCTCCTTGGCCTCGTCAACGTAACTGCCTATATCCCTGTCCGCGACGTCAACGTAAACATACCCGGTAAGGCGGCCGTTCTCGTCGCGTATCATGCCCGGCCCCGTTTCGCGCTTTATCTGCGCAACCTGCGAAAGCGGTATCTGCGCGCCGCCCGGCGTAGTTATATACGTTCTTTTCAATTTTTCGATGTCGTCGCGCAACTCGCGCGGGTAACGAACGTTTACGGGGAATCTTTCCCGCCCCTCGATCGTCTCCGTAACGTTCTCGCCGCCGATAGCAGTCATAACGTTCATCTGGGTTTCTTCCACCGACAAGCCGTAGCGCGCCAGCGCTTCCCTGTTAAGATAAATATTGACGAAATAGCCGCCGGATGTCCGCTCGGCGAAAACGCTCCTTGTGCCTTTTACGTTGGATATATGCGTTTCTATCTCCCTGCCTATCTGCTCGATGCGCCTCAGGTCGTCGCCGTAAATTTTTATGCCGACCGGCGTTCTTACGCCCGTGGTAAGCATGTCCGTTCTTCCCTTTATCGGCATCGTCCATGCGTTTACCTGGCCGGGAAGTTTCAGCTTTTTGTCCATCTCGGCGATCAGCTCTTCCCAGCTTACGCGGTCCGGCCATATTAAACGGAACGGCCCCTCCATAAATGAGGGAAGGAAACTATACCACCGCTCCTTGTGCCGCCACTCGTTTTGCGGCTTGAGAATAACAGTTGTTTCCATCATGGAAAACGGCGCGGGGTCCGTGGGCGTATCCGCCCTGCCGGCTTTCCCGAAAACCGTAACCACCTCGGGGAACGAAGCAAGCAGCCTGTCCTGCGTCTTCAACAGATCGTTGGCCTGGCGCACCGATATACCGGGTAGCGTTGTGGGCATATATAATATGGATCCCTCGTTTAACGGCGGCATGAACTCCCTGCCCAGGCTGAAAAAAAACGGAATCGTAACCATGAATGCGATAATCGCCGAAAATATGACAAGCCACGGTTTTTTCAGCACGAAATCAACCACCGGCCCGTAAATCCTGAAAAGCAGCCTCGATACCGGATGTTTTTCCTCGGAATGAACTTTACCGACGAGAAGTGTATTTGTGACGGATGCAAGCCACCTGGGCTTAAATACATAGTTTTCAAGCCGCGTAAAAAGCATCCGTATCGCGGGATCCAGGGTTATGGCAAGGAATGCCGCAAAAATCATCGCAAAGTTTTTGGTAAACGCAAGCGGCCTGAATAAACGCCCCTCGATTCCCTCAAGCGAAAATATCGGAATGAAAGCGACGGCTATGACTATGAGCGAGAAAAATGACGGGCGGGCGACTTCTTTTATCGCATTGAGCAAAACCACCTTGTAATCGCCTTTACGCCCTTCTTCCTGCCAGCGGGCAAGCTCCTTGTGCGCGTTTTCCACGACGACGATTGCCGCATCCACCATCGCGCCGATAGCTATGGCTATGCCGCCCAGGGACATTACGTTCGACGTGAGTTTCATGTAATGCATCGGAATAAACGACATCAGAGCCGCTATCGGAAGCGTTATTATGGGGATTATCGCCGACGGCACATGCAAAAGGAATATCAGTATTATCAAGGACACTACAATCATTTCCTCAATCAGTTTTCTCTTCAGCGTGTCAACCGCCCTGATGATAAGCTCGGAACGATCGTAAGTCGTTACTAAACTGACCCCCTCTGGCAATTGCAGTTCTTTAAGCCGCTCCTTTACCCTTTTAATGGTATTAAGAGCGTTCTCCTTGTAGCGCATTACGACAATTCCGCCGACCACTTCGCCTTTTCCGTCAAGCTCGGCCACCCCGCGCCTGATGTCCGGCCCAAGCTGCACCTTCGCCACGTTCCGTATCGTAACAGGCACCCCGTTGCCGTCAACTTTAAGTACGGCGTCCTCTAAATCTTTTTTATTTTTAACGTAACCCTTTACGGTGAGCATGTATTCCGCGCCGGAAAATTCTATAAGCCGCGCCCCCGTTTCCCTGTTCGATTGTTTTACGGCGTTTACGACATTTGAAAGCGCTATCCCGTATGCCTGCAAAGCATCGGGGTCCACGACAACCTGATACTGTTTGACGAATCCCCCAACGGATGCGACTTCGGAAACTCCCTTGACGGATTGCAGGGCATACTTCAGGTGCCAGTCCTGGAAAGCGCGCAACTCGGCGATGGAATGTTTGCCCGACTTGTCCACAAGCGCATACTCGTACACCCAGCCCACGCCCGTGGCGTCAGGCCCCATCTCAACCTTTGCATCCGGCGGCAGCTGCTGCGCAACCTTGGAAAGGTACTCGAGAACGCGAGAACGCGCCCAGTAGACGTCCGTTCCGTCTTCGAATATAATGTATACGTAGGAAAAACCGTAATCGGAAAAACCCCTGATGTCTTTTACTTTGGGAGCGCCGAGAAGCGCGGAAACTATCGGGTAGGTTACCTGGTCTTCAACGATTTGCGGAGGCCTGTCCCATTTTGTATATATAATTACCTGCGTGTCCGTCAGATCCGGTATGGCATCAAGCGGGATACTCCTTATCGCCCACACCGCCCATGCGGACATGAATGCAACGCCCAGGAAAACGAAAAATTTATTTTTGGCCGACCAGTCTATAATTTTTTCTATCAATGCTTATGCTCCCCGGCGCCGCCGGCTTTCTGCATCGAAGCCTTCAACTGGCTCTCGGAATCCACAAGAAAATTCGCGTTCGTAACCACGCGCTCGCCCTCTTCCAACCCCGATTGCAGCGCGTAATAGCCATCCGAAGCGTAAACCGCTTTCACCTCGCGCGGCTCGAAAACGCCTTCTTCCCGCGCGATAAACACAACCTGCCTCGTACCTGTGTCAATAACCGCATCCTGCGGCACAACCAGGCTGCTGCCCATGGGAACCGCGATTTCAACGCTGACATACGTTTCGGGCTTCATCTCTTCCGGCACGCGATGTGCGCGTATCCTTACCTTTGCGCTCCTGGTCGCCGCGTCAAGCACGGTGTCCACGGACACGATTTCCCCGCTGATTTTTTCAGACAACATCGACGGGGCGGAAATCGTTACGGGCTGCGCCGCCGCTACGTACTTCAAATCATCCTCATACACCGAAGCATACACCCAGGCGCGCCCGTCTTTTGCCAGCAGCAATGTGCCGTCGGGCGAATCCCGTTTTGAAAGATTATCTATCTGCTCATCGCCGAGACCCAAAAGTTTTAATCTCATGCGCGAGGCGGCAAGAAGCGATTTTGCATTTTCCGAAACGCCGCCGGGCGAACCCCTTGCCCGTTCGTACGTTTTCAGCGAAGATATATACTCCTGCTGCGCCGTGTAAAGTTCCGGGTCGTAGGC
>MGVN01000152.1:6592-6771 GCA_001800515.1 Elusimicrobia bacterium RIFOXYB2_FULL_49_7
GCGGCGCGTATAACCCTGGCAACGTCCTTTATTTCGGCAACGCTTGTTTTAACGCCTATAAGTTTCTGTTTGTCGTCGGGAATGGTAACCGGCGCAAGCCCTTCCACCGGCTCGCCGGCCGGCTCTTCATCCGCGACGGGAACAAGATCCATGCCGCAAATGGGGCATTCGCCCGGTTT
>MGVN01000153.1 GCA_001800515.1 Elusimicrobia bacterium RIFOXYB2_FULL_49_7
GGAAATGTGGGACGCCTGCGCGCTTATGAAGGCCATGCAGTTCATGAAGAAATCCCGGTTGTAAAGCTGGTTGAAGTATTCATTGTTTACAAAATCGGAATCGCCGATGACAATCATCCTGCTGTCGGCCTCGGGGGTTCCCTTCGTTGACAGCAGCGCAACGTTAAGCGGCCCCCTGCGGGAAAACACGTCGCTTGAAATTTTTGCGTTTGTAAACAAGCCGTCTAAATGCGTTTCACTCCAGCCTTTGCTCGTTGTAAGCGCAAGCGGCTCCACCTTCAAATTAAGGTTAACTTCCTGCTTCTCGACGGGCTTCATGCTTCGCGCAACCGACATGAATACCGCTCTTTCCTTCATTGCGCGGGTAATCTCATGCTCGGGAAAACCGTTTACCATCACCTGGAACACCGGGCGCGGCTGCGCCTTGCGCCCGCTCATCCCCGCCATGGCGCGCTCTATAAGCGACGGGAACACGACGTCCAGGACACAATCGTTTTCAAGCGCTATCCCCCAGTCCGTTACCAGCTCTTCCAGCCCGGTTTTGACGTTGGGGTCGAGAAGGAAAAGCGCCCTGCCGCCGTTTTCCAGAAACTCCCGCACGGCCTTAACCTCCAGGGTGGTGAACATGCGCCTGGGGCCGGCGACGATAAGAATGGTGCAGTTGCCGGGTATGTAATAATTCGGAGGTTCGAATTTCAGTTTGAACACAAAATAATTTTCGTTTTTAAGCTCGTTCCATAAAAGTCCGTAGCCCTGGTTGGTGTTGAAATCATCCACTATATGTTCGCCGTGGCCTTGCAGGAAATAGACGTAATTCTTTACGCTCTGCGTTATGCGCGTAACGGCATTGGTCAGCTTTTCTTCCGTTACGGCTTCAAGCAAAAGAAAACCGTCTTTATGCGTTACAACAGCCTGCCCGGCCTTCGTCACGCCGTAGCGTTGGGCAAGCTGCGGATTGCGCTCCGGGTCAACGAAACGGTAGCTTATGTTCCGGTTATAAAACCCGTAGCTGTCGAGAAGGTATTTTTCAACGCTGTTGTCTTTGCCCGTGCTGAAAACAAGTATTTCGATCGGCTGCTTTACCCACTGCACGGCCTTAACTGAATACTCCGAAATGCTCGAAACCTTGTCGCGCGTAAGATCCCTGCCGAAATAAAACCGGTTAGACAGCAGATTGACGCCGATTACAATTCCCAGCACAAGCGCCGTGGTAATTGCGATGTTTTTCGCCCCTCTACGCCCCGGCGAGACAAATAACTTCGAAACCTCTTTAAGGTTGGAATATAGATAAAATCCTCCCATGGCCGCGCCAAGCAGGATATTGACAAGCACGTATAACGAAAACTCTCTCCTGACGAGGAAGTACCCCACGCCGAAAAGGAAACACACCGCCCCGGAAAACCCGATTACCTGGTAATTCCTCTTATGAAGTTTCATCTGACGCGGAAACCTTCCATTACGCGGTGCGTTATAAACAGCCAGGTGAAAGAAAAAGATGCGTAGTACACAAGCACGCGCGTATCAATGAATGCGTTGGCAAGCCCGTTGAACTGCCCTTTAAGGCTCAGGTAGTTGAGAAGCTCTCCCATAACCCCGCCTATCGCCGGCGCCGGCATACTGACAATATAAAACAGCAGCGACAGCGAAAGGGCCACGGCGAATGCAACTATCTGGTTTTCAGTAATGCTTGAGGCGAATAACCCGATGCTGGCGATACATGCGCCCACCATGAACAACCCCGCGTAGCCCGTAATTATGGGAATAATTTCAGGCCCCGGCCTGCCGTAGATGAAAAGTATGGCGGGATAGGCCGCCGTAAGCCCCAGCATCATGGCAAGAAACAGCAGCACCGACAAATATTTCCCGAGTATAATCTCGGAAGTATGCAAAGGGGACGTAAAAAGCAGCTCGATGGTTTTCTGCCGCTTTTCTTCGGCGATAAGCCGCATCGTTACGGCGGGCAGGAACACGTTTAACAGCATTAAAAGTTCCTGGAAAAGAGGCACCATGACGAAGGTATTAAGATTTAGCTGGTTTAACGTTTCCGGCTGGCGGGACATCATGTAAAACGTTACCAGCGAATTGAACCGTTGCGCATGGTTGAAGAAAAACCAGCCGGACAGAACGCTGAAAAGCGAAAGCACGACGTATCCGATGGGCGAAACAAAATAACTTTTGAGCTCCTTAAGCGCTATCTTCCAGATATTTTTCATCCCGCGTTACCGCCGTAGGTGTATTTGAGGAACAACTGTTCCAGGTCGTGCTTGCCGCGTATGTTATCCATGGAATCCATGAACATCATTTTCCCCTTGTTTATGATAAGTATGTCGTCGCATATCAGGGAAACTTCGGGAAGTATATGGGTGCTTAAAATTACCGTCCGCTCGCCAGCGAGAGATTTAATGAGCGCGCGGATTTCCGCTATCTGCTTCGGGTCAAGCCCTATAGTCGGCTCGTCTAAAATCAGCACCTCGGGGTCGTTGATAATGCTTTGCGCTATGCCAACCCGTTGCCGGTACCCTTTTGAAAGCGTGCCGATCAGCTTGCGGGAAACGTCGTTAAGCCCGCACCTGCCTTTTACGGATGCCATCTGCTTTGGTATCCGGTCTTCCTGTACGCCCTTTATCCCCGCCACAAACTCAAGATATTCGTCCACGCGCATATCGGTATACAACGGAGGGTTTTCCGGCAGGTAGCCGATAAATTTGCGAACCATAATGCTTTGCGTGGCAATGTCCATGCCGTTTATGCTGACCGAACCCGAACTGGGCGGCATAAAGCAGCTCATCATCCGCATGGTGGTAGTTTTCCCGGCGCCATTAGGCCCGAGGAAGCCCAGTATCCTGCCCTTTTCTATGGTGAAGGACAGGTGGTCCACCGCCGCAACGTCACCGTAATATTTACAAAGGTTATTTACGCGTATCATTTCACTTCAAGATTTTCCGGCGGCACGGGGTATCCGGTTTCGTATGTTACAGGAGACGGATGGCCGCCCGGAACGATGTAATCTATCCTTTTTATAAGTTTAAGAACAGGCTGATCGCCCGCATAATCGAACGTATCGCCGTAATTTGCATAATCGCGGCCGCCCGTAGCCCAGTGGCCTACGCCTGTATCGGTAACAGGGGTGGAACCGTCGCCGTCAACCTGGGAAATATCCCTGACGGCAAAATATATGCGCGTACCCGGCAGCAACCTTGCCTTATCTTCATCCGAGGCCAGCGTAAACGGCGCCCAGACAGACTGGTAATATGGCCACCACTTGGCAAATTTCCCGTCGGCGCGTTCATCAATGTCGAAGCGCGCGTCGGCAAGTATGCGGACGGGCGCGGCCTCCGCCCAGTTGGCATTTGTTATGGGTGAAAACGAGTAACGAAGTTCATAAGTGGAATAACTGCGGGAATTGCCCTTGTATTTGTCATTTAACCCGATTTCAAAGGTTTTTGAAGCCGGGACATACATCACGGTAGGCGACGCTATCGTCTCGTTATTCTGCGGTTCGGGATCATTATAGAATTCCATCTCGTCGTACATTACGGTATACGGTACCGTATCTATGCCGCCGTATGGCATAAAAACCACGTATAACGCGCTCATCGTATTATAATAATCAACCCCCATATCTCTGATACTTGCGCTGGGATACGGGTACAGGCTCGCATTATGAAATGCATTATTATGCTGCGGGTGCGAATCCAGCAAAACGTGGATCCAGCCGCCGCCGCGCGAATAAATATTGTGATACCAATGGCCGCCCACACCGTTGAAAGGCCCGAAATTCATTGTCGTAGTTACGGGATTGCCCCACCCGCCTACGCCGTTGTTCAAGCCGGGCGGCGCATAAATATAGACGCTCAACCGGTTTGCCTGGCTGGCTTCGGGAAACGGTATGGGCGAATATGATGAACTGTTGTTGCAAAAATACACGTACGGGCTGCCCACCAGCGCTCCGTCGGCGACAGGGTCATGCCCCTGCGAAAGGTAATTGAGGTAATCCTGCTTTGTGGTAATGGTAGAGCCGTAAACACCGGTGGAATTTATGCCGCCAGTAACGTCATATCTAAGGCACTTTCCAACTACCGCACTGTCGGCGTCTATGCCCATGTATCCGTAAGTAGGCCATCCCATGTGGTCGGACATATACGTGTTAAAATAAATATAAAAGAAATTATGAATACCGGCATTGTCCGGGTATCCAACCGTACTTCTCCAACCGTCCGCGTCGTAGATGGTCATATAGTAATTATTGTCGGGGTTTACGTCGGCGGTGGTATAAAGCCATGTGGTACTTGAACCGGGCAGTTCGTTTGTGACAGTCGCCGGCAGGTCATCGAAATTACAGAAAACGGCAGACAGGCACGCGGCCGGCACAAACAAAATAACTGCCGGCGACATCAGGACAACAAAAATCCACCGCGTAACGCTCCGGATTCCAATCATCCCGCAAATTATACATTTTTACAACCAACATTTCAATTTTTACTAACGGAGGACGGCGATTTTCTTTTTCAGTGATATGGATGGGCCTTTTACGTGGGCTGTGTAGATACCGCTTGCCATGTTGCGAGGGAACCATTCGAAATCGCCGGCTGATACGCCGGAAAGTTGTTTTTCCCACACCAGCTCGCCCGAGGATGCATAAATACGGCAGCCAAAAACTCCGCTTTCGGGGGATGAGAACCTTATCGTCGCGGTTTCGCCGCGTTCGGGGTTTACGATTCCCCTGCCCCGGACCGAACCGATTACGGTAAGCGATGACTGCGCTGTTTGCTCCGGGTCGGTGGCCGCCGGATCCTGCGGCGTTTCTGTAGTTTCGCTGCCGGCTCCCGTATCACCAGTAACGCTGCCACTGCCGGTGTCGGCTGCAGGCGGCGTTGCGCCGGACGGATTTTCGACGACAACAGGTTCTGAACCGGGGGTGTAATACTCGTAGGCGCCAATGTCTATTTTGCCTGCCAGGCGCGCTATGCCTTCAATGTCTTTGGGCGCCACGGCAACTGTGTCCGCACCCTTGTCAATGCAGGGCGATGAGGCTTTCAGGCGCAAGTCCCAATCCGTAGCCGAAGCGGACATAAACTCAGGCAACGCGGCAACAGGATGAGCATCTCCTGATGGAACGCTGCCCGCGCCGCCGTAATAAGCGTTGCTGTCAATCGTAAGGCTTCCTGAAGCGAGGTTTACATACCTGCAATTGCCCTGGTTATAAAATATATTATTTTTTACCTGCGCCGAAGCGCCCGCGTAAACGTTTATTACATAGCTCGATCCCGCCCCGCGCGAACGGAAAAACGTGTTATTATAAATGTAAGCCGTCCCGAAGCCGACGTAAATTGCGTTGTAGGCGTTATCGTTATTCAGCGAAGCGCCCGCCTCGATAACTTCGTTGTTGTAAAAATAGATGCTTCCCCCGCCGCCCGACCATATACCCGCAAGCCGGAGCGCATCCGATGAGTTCCGGCAGTCTATTATATTATCATGAATCCTGGTGTTATTAGATGATGCAGACCCAAGGTTCCACGAAAACACGGGGCCGACGGCTATATCGTTATCATGAATATAGTTCCAGCCCACGTCGACGTTATCCGTGCCGCCCTGGAAATATATAACGTGGTCAAGCTTGTTTCCGGACTCGGCGCCGTACAACTCGTTACCCCAGATCTTGAGGTTAGAGGCCGTAACGCCTATCATCCCGTATGAAAGCGTTTTTATGCCTTCGATATTGCAATTAACAAGTTTATTATTTTCGGCATAGAGCCGCACCTGCTCGCGGCCATCGCCCCTGCCCAGAATATGAAGATTGGAAAACACGTGATATTGAACGCCGCTTGTAATCTCTATGGCGCCGTTGTATACGGTATTGTCGTCTGCCACGAACAATGCCTTTTCGTTCGGATACCCCACCCAGGCGACTTCGTTGCCTGCCGCGCCGCTGGCGCTCCCCGTATTGTAAAAACTGATGTTGTACGGCCTGCTGGTCTGGTTACCGTAACGCCCGGGATAAGTCCCGGCGCGAATGTAACAGGTATCGCCGGCCTTGTAATTTTTAAAGAAGCTCGCGGGGCTGCGCCATGGATCCTGGAACGTACCGGAACCCGGATTATTCGGCGAGGTGGCGCTGACGAAATAAATGCCGCCGTCCCTTACGGTAAACGCAATCCCGTTGGAAGAGCCTTCCGCGGTTTTTACGATGATATTACCGGTGGCCGCGGCGGCGCCCATCTGAAACGTAATTTTGGTGTCGGACCACAACGCGTAACCGGCAACTGCTCCGCCGCCTGCCGTTACAGCGCTGCTGCCGCGCTGCGCGCCGAAATTTTTGCCGGTAACCGTAACGAACAGGCCGTTATTATCCTTGCCGCCCGTCTTCGGGCCGGACGTGAGATCGGAAAAAAATACTACCGGCCTTGCCGCCATGACAACCGAACTGCCGCAAACGACAAAAAACGAAACAACCATCAACAACCTTTTAAACATGCTAAACCTCAATTTGTGTCTCTTTAGCGCTGTGAAGTTGTCGTCGTCAAACGCTCTCTGCATTATTGCTGTAGGGCGTGTTCCCCGAACACGCCGCGGGAGACTTCTGTCGAAAGGCCGGCGCGCTCGGGGAGCGCGCCCTACAACTTCGAAATGCTAAAGAAGACATGATTTTTAAGACGGGATGTAACGGGAATTTACGTGAGGGAGTGTTCAGGTTTGATTACGTCTGTTTACTATAGTAGAAATCCGCGCGGGCGTCAAGGTTTT
>MGVN01000154.1 GCA_001800515.1 Elusimicrobia bacterium RIFOXYB2_FULL_49_7
CTATTATTTTCAAATTTGTGAGGAATCGCAACACGAGAGGAGTGCATCTATACTTGACAAACATCTACATAGATGACACCGGTTTTAAAGTGAAAATTAAATTCTGGGGATGCAGGGGGTCTATACCGGTTCCCGACAGCAGGATGATAAAGTACGGCGGCGACACCACCTGCGTGGAAGTCCAGCTGGACACCAAAACGCTTATTATCGATGCCGGCACGGGCATCAGGAAGCTCGGCGAAAAACTCATAAAGAATAACGTCACGGATTTTGACATTTTCATTACTCACTCCCACTGGGACCACATCCAGGGGTTCCCGTTCTTTGAACCGATCTATTCCGACAAGACGAATATCAATATTTTCGGGTGCACTAATTCCTACAAGCAGTTGAAAAGCATTTTCAGCGAACAGATGTCGTACGAGTATTTCCCTGTCAGTTTTTCCGATCTGAAATCAAAAATAAGCTTCCTGGAGGCCTGCGGGAAGCAGTACGATATAGACGGCCACGCCGTGAAAGTCCTTCGGACCAACCACCCGATATTCACCATAGGCCTGCGGGTGGAAAAGGGCGGCAAATCGTTTGTTTTCATAACCGACAATGAAATTGCCTCGGACAAGCCGGATATCACCAGGGAAGAGCTGGTCAATTTCTGCCAGGGCGCGAATTGCCTGGTGCATGACGCGCAGTTCACTGACGAAGAGTATAAAAAGAGGAAGGGCTGGGGGCATTCCACTTACGAGCAGGTTATTCAATTGGCGAAGGATTCAAAAGCGCAAAGCGTGGGCTTTTTCCATCACGATCCCAACCGCAAGGACGAAGACCTGAATAAAATCGAGAACAGATATAAAAAAATGTGCAAAGACGCCGGTTACGGCTTTGATGTTTTCGCGGTCAAGGAGTTTGACGAGATAGAGCTATGAAAGAGATCTACCTGGACAACCATTCAAATACAAAAGTTGACGAGCGGGTGCTTGAAGCGATGCTTCCGTACCTTAAAGAGAACTACGGCAACGCCCAGAGCATGCATTCAATCGGCGCGAAATCCAAAGATGCTCTTGACCTGGCGCGCAAACAGGTTGCGGGGCTCATAGGCGCCGGGGAGAACGAGATATATTTCACCGCCACGGCTTCAGAGGCAAATAACCTCGCGGTCAAGGGCGCGGCTGACGCGTATAAAAAAACCGGCCCCAAGGGGCACATCATTGTTTCCGCCATTGAACACTTCTCCGTGCTTTACAGCGCCCGCCGGCTTGAACAGGCGGGGTTCACCGTCACTTATATTCCTGTCGACAAATACGGCCTCGTCTCTCCTGATGAAGTAAAAAAAGCTATTTCTGGGGACACAATACTTATTTCAATACAGCACGCCAACCCCGAAATAGGCACTATGCAGGACATAGAAGCGATTTCTAAAATTGCACGAGAAAAAGGCATCATTTTTCATACTGACGCTGTATGCACTGCGGGAACTATACCGGTGGATGTAACCAAACTCGGCGCGGATTTGCTCCCCCTTTCCGGTTCCCAGAGTGCATACAGCGTCAGAATGAAAAATGATGGCTTT
>MGVN01000155.1:0-5799 GCA_001800515.1 Elusimicrobia bacterium RIFOXYB2_FULL_49_7
ACCTAATTAGGCAGCCATGGCGTATTCGTATTCGCCAGTTATAATACCATGGGGATTTTACGAGGCCAACCATGATCCTCGGCATGCTATCGACGTTTGCCGGCTACCGTCGAAACCGGTTACGCCCCCAGTGTAGCTAAATATATAAATAGTGTCAGAGATTAGCAATAGCGAGCCACTTCGTTCTCAAAGCAACCGATGAGCTTTTCAACAATCCCATCCATAACTTTATCGGAATTCAGATAACCGGCCTGAAAGCGTCTTTTCAGGCGGTTTATATAGGCCTTTTTCTCCTCAGAGGAGAAATGCTCGAATTTTCCTTTTCTTACTTCCATGTGTATTTTCCCTGTTCATCCATAAACAGTTCATTATTTTATCGGAAATAAAAGAAGAAATCTGAAGGCAAGAATGCAATATTGAAATGACTATTGTTATCTTATTGATTAATAATAAATTAAATTGCTATTCCAAAGCGTTTTCGATTGTATTCGAAATCTCTTTTGGCAAAAGACCCATCTCCTTGTATAACAGCTCCTTATCACCATGTTGTATAAATTCATCCGGATAGGCAATCCGAAGCAGGCGATGACCCTTTTCAAGCCTTTGCTCGTTCATTAATTCCAAGATAGCGCCTCCAAAACCGCCTATTTTCGTACCCGCCTCAAGCGTTACTACAAACTGATGGGAAGAGATGAGATCGACTAATTGAATGGTTGAAAGAGGTTTTAAGAAACGTGCATTGACCACTGTTGGGCTGATGTTCTTAGCACGGAGAATATCGGCTACCTGTTCTGCCCGTTCCACCATCTCTCCTAATGCCAATAACAGAACCTTGCCCTCCCCTTTAACCAACACCTCAGATTCCCCTACTGTGATGGCTCTGAAATCACTATCCAAAGCCGCTCCGGTCCCATTTCCTCTGGGGTAACGGATAAAGACCGGTCCGTCTGTTTGAAGCGCCGTAAACATCATATGCTGCAGCTCATTCTCATCTTTAGGCGCCATGATGACTGCTTGTGGAATGCAACGAAGATAGGACAAATCAAACGCACCATGATGAGTAGGTCCATCATCCGGTGCCAACCCGCCCCGATCCAGACAAAAAAGAACGTTCAACTTTTGTAAAGCCACATCATGAAAAAGGTTATCATAAGCACGTTGGAGAAAGGTAGAATAGAGGGCCACCACCGGCCGAAGTCCTGAAGCGGCAAGCCCGCCGGCAAAGGTGACGGCATGACTCTCGGCAATACCGACATCAAAGTAACGATCCGGGAATTTGGCGGCAAAGTTTTCCATTCCGGTTCCGCTTGGCATGGCAGCCGTAATGCCCACTACCCTCTTATCCATTTCCGCAAGACGACATAGTGTCTTACCGAAAATAAAGGAATACGTGGGCAGATTGCTCTTTTTCTGGAACTTGCCCGTTTCTTTCTCAAAAGAGCCTACCCCATGAAAACGGGGCGCATCGTTCTCCGCGTATTCATATCCCTTTCCCTTCTTTGTCACCACATGAACCAGCACAGGACCGGAAACATTTTTGCGGATTTTCCTCAGTAGGGACACCATCTCTTCAATATGGTGTCCGTCAATGGGACCAAAGTAACGGAACCCCAGCTCTTCAAAGAGTTTTCCGGGGAGGATGAGATGCTTGACTGTTTCATCCACCCGGCGCATGAGATTGCGGATGCCGAAGCCGACCCCTTTCAGACGACCGGTCAGTTCCCAGACATCCTTCTTCAATTTATTATAATGTTCATCCGACAATATCCGGTTTAGATAAGAAGACAAGGCACCCACATTGGGTGAAATAGACATCTTATTGTCATTTAATATGACAGTGATATTGCTTTTCTGGGCGCCGGCATTGTTAAGTCCTTCAAAAGCAAGACCACCGGTCATGGACCCGTCTCCAATCACGGCCACCACATCGTGCTTTTCCTGACGGATGTTCCGGGCATGAACCAACCCCAACGCCACAGAAATGGAAGTGCTGGCATGGCCTACATCGAAAACATCATAAGGACTCTCTGCGGTTCTGGGAAAACCCGAGAGGCCGCCATACTGTCGAATGGTAGGAAAGGCTGCGTTCCGACCGGTCAGAATCTTATGGGGATAACACTGGTGACCCACGTCCCAGACAATTTTATCGGTCGGGGTCTGATAGACATAATGGAGGGCCAGCGTGAGCTCTACCACGCCCAGACTGCTTGCCAAATGGCCGCCTGTTTCAGAAACCACGCTGACAATCCGTTCGCGCACCTCTTCGGCCAGGGTATTCAATTCCGCAATGGAGAATTGTCGAAAATCATCCGGTGAATGGATTTTATCTAATAACGCCATATCAGTTTACCCGTTCCACAATGAAATCAGCCACAGCAGCAAGTACCCGGCCTCGCCCTTTCAGCGGCATCAGGGTTCGCTTGGCCGCATCGGTCAGTTGTCTCGCCTTGGCCCGCGACTTTTCCACTCCAAAAAGACGGGGATAGGTGGCTTTTTGGTTCTCCACATCCGAACCGGCATCCTTCCCCAAACTTTCTGTTGTGCCGACAATATCCAGTACGTCGTCTACAATCTGAAAAGCCAATCCGGTCAACTGACCATAGCGGGTTAATAAGGCCATCTCTTTCTGAGATGCTTTTCCGATGAGACCGCCGATGCGCAGAGAAGCGGTAATGAGTGCTTCTGTCTTATGATGATGAATGAATGAGAGGCGTTCCTCATCAATTTTCTTCATGTTCTCGGACTCGATATCCACTACCTGACCGCCCAACATTCCATTGGTACCGAGCGCCTTACCCATCTCTTCGGCCAGAGGAAGATTCTGATAACGGCCCAGTATTTCAAAAGCTCGAATACAAAGTGCATCACCGGCCAACACGGCCATGGCTTCACCGAAGGTCTTATGACTGGTCGGTTTACCGCGCCTGAAATCATCATCGTCCATGCAGGGTAAATCATCGTGAATAAGGGAAAAGGTGTGGAGCATCTCAATGGCACAGGCAGCAGGCAATATCTTGTTTCCCTTTTCCCCAGCTGCCTCAAAAGCCGCGATGGCTAAAACCGGTCGAAGCCGCTTGCCCCCTGCAAACATGCTGTAGCGCATTGCATCATGAATGGTAGAGAGATATTTCCCTTTTTTCGGCAACAGCTTATCCAAGGCACGGTCTACCACAGAACTCTTTTTCTCGAAATAGCTTTTAATGTCCATTCTCATCCTCGGATAATTCCAGGGATTCGGTCGAATAGGCCGCACGGCCTTCAAGCCCATTCTTTTTGACCAGTTTTTCCACTTTCTTTTCCGCTTCCGACAGCTTCTTGTAACAAAACCGGGAAAGTTGAATGCCTTCTTCGTAATATTTCATAGCTTCATCCAAAGATAAATCCCCGGACTCCATTTTATCCACAATGGTCTCAAGCCGATCCATCGATTCTTCAAATTTCTTTTCCGACATAGGCGTTCCTTTATGAAAATTAATATTTTGGACCGCACGACTCCAACAATATGGTTTACGACTCAGGTATAATCTTTGTAACAACCGAAACCAGACTTCCGACCTGAAGACGGGTCTGAAGCTCATCCCCTTCCGCACACTGACCGATATGAGTAACGACTTTCCCTGCTTTCAAGGTAACCGAATATCCACGGGACAGGACAGCCAGAGGATTAAGGGCCTGGAGTCGGACAGCGCCATTTGAAAATCGGGTGCGTCCATTCTCCAAACAGGCCAGGAGATGGGCACGAAAAAGGCGCATCACATGATCAAGCCGCTGATAATGAGGTTCCACCATTTCCCAGGGACGGGTCAAAGATGCACTTTTCATCAATCGCTCAAGTCGTTCCTTTTTTAAGGCGACTAACTGGTAGAGGGCGGAGGCCACAGTATCGATCTGGGATTTGATTTGAAGGATCAAATCATCACGGTTACGGACCGCCAGTTCCGCAGCAGCCGAGGGAGTAGGCGCCCGAAGGTCTGCCGTAAAATCAGCGATAGTATAATCCACTTCATGGCCTACCGCTGAAATGACCGGTATCGCGGATCGGAAGATGGCATACGCCACCGTCTCTTCGTTAAAGGCCCAAAAATCCTCAATTGAACCGCCGCCACGGCCGACAATGATAAGATCCGCCTCTCCCTGTTCATTGAGCATTTCAATCGCCTCTGCGATTTCCAAAGCCGCTCCTTCTCCTTGAACTTTGGCCGGACTAACCAGGATACGGACCGAAGGCATCCGTCTTTTAAGAACCGAAATCATATCCCGCAAAGCCGCCCCGCCTTCTGCGGTGACAATGCCGATGGTATCCGGAAAGGGCGGCAGTGGCCGTTTTCTTTCTTCGTCAAACAGACCTTCCATTGCCAACCGTTCCTTAAGCTGTTCAAAGGCCACCTGCAAAGCACCGATACCGGACGGTTCTACGGACTGTACATTCAGTTGATAGTCGCCCCCCCGTTCGTAAACACGGATCTGGCCCGTGATGACGACTTTCATACCGTTTTCGGGCATAAATCTCAAAATCCGGCGAGACCATTTCCATAAGGTGCAACGTATCTGACTCTTATCGTCTTTGAGTGAAAAATAGATGTGACCCGAGGCGGAATGGTCGCGAAAATTGGTTATCTCTCCCTCTACGCAAACCGAGGGAAAGGCGCTTTCGAGGAATTCCTTGAGGACGCCGGTCAGCGCGGAAACGCTGATGGGTTTAAGCAAACCGGCGCTCCGCAGAGAGGATCGTATTATGGAGCAGCATGGTAATGGTCATCGGTCCTACGCCGCCCGGAACCGGCGTGATGTAAGAAGCCTTGGCCGCACAGGAATCAAAATCCGCGTCCCCGACCAATCGAAAACCGCTTTTTTTAGAGGCATCTTCAATACGATTGACCCCCACATCAATGACAACGGCGCCTTCCTTAATCATCTCGCCGCGAATCGCCTGCGGCCGTCCGGCGGCAATGACTAAAATATCGGCCTGTTTGGTGAAGCAAGCAATGTCGGGTGTTCCGGTATGAACCACGGTCACGGTAGCATTGCCCCCATCGACCTTCTGTACAAGCAGGTTGGCCACCGGCTTGCCCACGATATTGGATCGACCCACAACCACCGCATGTTTGCCTTTGGTCTGTATTTTATACCGTTTTAAAAGTTCAATCACACCCGCCGGGGTACAGGGCAAAAGATAACCGTCTCCGATTACCAGTCTGCCGACATTACGCGAATTGAAACAATCCACATCCTTGTCCGGATGGATTCGGTTAAAAACGACATTCTCATCCTTGACATTTGGAATAGGGTGCTGAACCAAAATACCGTCAATGGCCGGATCACTGTTCAGCTGATCGATTATGCCCAAGAGCTCGCTTTCCGGGGCATCCTTGGACAAACGGAGAGTCCGGGAAACCAAACCCAGTTCTTCACACGCCTTGCCCTTCATACGGACATAGACGTCGGAAGCCGGGTCCTCTCCCACCAGTACCACCGCCAACCCGGGCACATGACCTTTTGCCTGAAGTGTCGCAATCCGTATTTTAAATTCCGCGCGCATGATTTCCGCGGTTTTCTTGCCATCAATGATTTGCGCCATCTTCGCCTCCTGTCATTTCTTATTCCTCTGTCGTTGAGGTCAAGGTCGTGTCCACCCGACGCTGAATCCGCTCGATGTGCACCGCCTTGCCGGTCGAATCCTCAGCCCGGATCACCGCGCCGTTGAAAACCAGTTCCGATTCCGATGGTTCGAAACGGACCGGAATTTCATACAGGAATTTCCGGATAACCGCATCGCTTTTCATGCCGATGATGGAATCG
>MGVN01000155.1:5820-39046 GCA_001800515.1 Elusimicrobia bacterium RIFOXYB2_FULL_49_7
C
The DNA here is from genome assembly GCA_001800515.1 of Elusimicrobia bacterium RIFOXYB2_FULL_49_7. The sequence continues at coordinate 5,822 of MGVN01000155.1, forward strand.
CGCATGAAAATCCACAAGAATGACATCGGTTTGACTCCGGAGCCGGTTAACCTCCTGAAGTGCCGCACGAAAGGGACAATCCAAAGGATACATAAAGGTACGCCCCTGCAAATTGATGACCCCGATAGTGCGTCCGTCCGGAAGGGTAAAAACCACAGAGCCTTTTCCCGGGTTTCCGGGCGGATAGTTGAGCGGCCGAAGCAGATAGGGATCCTTGTCGAGGCAGGCCAAACCGTCCTTGTTATCCCAAATATGATTGCCGCTGGTTACCACATCCACGCCGAAATGACGCAGTTTGGAAAGAAGATTCGCAGTAACGCCCCGGCCGCCGGCCAGGTTTTCCCCGTTCCCCACACAAACATCAATATGGAATTCTTTTCGGATGTCAGGTAAGACCTCGGACAAAACCCGCTTCCCGGCAGAACCGAAAATATCCGCAACAAAGAGGATATTCATGGATTATTTGGCATAATCTACAATCCGTTTTTCACGGATCACGGTTACCTTGATCTGGCCCGGATAGTCCATTTCATCCTGCACCTTCTTGGCAATTTGGGCGGCCACTTCCTCGGCCTGTGCGTCCGACATATCCTCCGGATTGACCATGACGCGGATTTCGCGTCCGGCCTGAAGGGCATAGGCGGTATCCACACCGCGGAAGGACTCTGCAATGTTTTCGAGTTCCTCGAGCCGCTTGATGTAAGTATGAAAGGTTTCCATACGCGCACCCGGTCGGGTGGCAGAAATGGCATCCGCAGCCTGAATGAGAATGGGATAAATGGAAATCGGTTCCACATCCTCATGATGACCGGCAATGGCGTTGACCACAATTTCATTTTCTCCGTATTTCTGCGCCACTTCGGCACCGAGCTGAGCATGCGTGCCTTCGGATTCACGGTCAATCGCCTTTCCGATATCATGCAGGATGCCGGCCCGCTTGGCCAGTTTCGGATTGAGCCCGAGTTCAGAAGCCATGTGGGCAGCCAAGACAGCCACTTCCTTGCTGTGTTTTAATACGTTCTGGCCGTAACTGGTACGGTAGTTAAGTCGTCCGATATATTCCACCAGTTGAGGATGGATACCGTGTTGATCCATGTCCAGGATGGTCTGTTCGCCCACTTCCTTGATTCGTTTTTCAATTTCCTTAGCCGTTTTAGCCACAATCTCTTCGATCCGGGTGGGATGAATACGACCATCCGCAATCAACTTTTCCATGGACAAACGGGCTACTTCGCGTTTGATTGGGTCATATCCCGATAACACGATGTTTTCCGGGGAATCGTCCACAATCACATCCACACCGGTGGCTTCTTCAAACGCACGGATATTGCGGCCTTCCCGACCGATGATTCGTCCCTTGATCTCCTCGTTCCCGAGCGAGATGGTAGAAACCGTAGTTTCAACCGTATGTTCCGCCGCACAGCGCTGAATGGCGATAGTGATGATCCGCTTGGCCTCTTCTTCCGCCGTCTCCCTGGCTTCGTCCTTAATCTGCTTGATAAGTTGGGCCGCTTCATGACGGACTTCACTTTCGAGATTCTTTTTCAACATCTCTTTGACTTGGTTTTGGGTCATGCCTGAGATGGCTTCGAGCTTCTGATTCTGTTCGGCCACAATACGTGACAGCTCCATATCTTTGGTTCGGAGCGCCTTTTCCTTGGAAAGAAGGAGTGCTTCCTTACTCTTGAATTCAGCCTCCTTCTCCTTAATCATGTTCACTTTTTTATTGAGATTGGATTCCTGTTCCTTGACGCTGTTCAGACGCTTATCGAATTCGGACTGGCGCCGGCTTAAATCCTTTTCAAATTCGCTTTTGTACTTAAGCGCCTCGTCCTTTGCCTTGAGCAGAGACTGTTTCTTTTCGTATTCCGCGTCTTTTCTGGATTTCTCAAGAATCAGTTCAGCCTCGACCTTGGCCCGATAAATCCGGTTGACCTGAAAAAGTTTGAGGATAAGAAAAAGCATGACTCCGCCCGACAGAAAGGCGGACACCAGATAAACAATCGTCGTCAAATGCATGATAGTACTCCTTTAGCTGTTATGCCACGGTATGGGGAAATAAAAAGCCCCGGAATCCGCAGTATCTTTTTGAACTCTCCATTCAGAAAAAAAATGGTGCCGCTTCTGCTGATTCGTAAGTCTTGCCTTAGGGGCAAGCATGCACTCCACAACGGAAAGTCGACGCCTTAATAAACAATTGAAGATCAAAAATATTTCGGCTGCGAACCCGGAGCTCCTATTTCAAGCTCCCCGACAATTGTCTATCCGACTGTGTTTTCTAGTGTTTCGGAAAACTCCTTTGCTTTAAATACCATTTTTTCCAGTTTATCCTGGTTTTCTACGAGTCTTTTCTGCACGTCAAAGAGTTCAGCAGTGATATTCACTGCTGCCAGGATGGCCTGTTTGTAACGTTCCTTTGAGGCTATCCCTTTACCCGCCTCTTCTATCTTGCCGTTCAGGTAATCGGTAATTTGTGTGATGATCTCGGCAGAGGCATTACCCTTTATCTGGTACTCATCTCCTGCAATGACTACTCGGACTCGATTGATGCTTTCTTCCATCTTATTCCATATTAAATGGTTCGCAACCGGAAGCTCAATCTTCTTCCTCTAAATAATATATATTTTTCAGAGTACACTGTCCAATTGTTTGACAATGGTCCCAATTTTCTCTGAGAAGTTAGCCAAACGTCCCTGAAAATCGGATTCTTTTCCATGTAACTCCCCTTCAAGACTATGGATACGACTTTCCAGCTCTGAAATCCGGGCTTCAAAACGCCCTTTTTCTTCTTGCACACCGTTGAGTTCACCCTTAAGACGGTTAATCTCAGATACGGCTTTCCCTATCCGTTGTTCCAGTTCATTGAATATTTGTTCCATAAATTCATTTCCTTTCTTCTTGTTAACGTAATATTGCCTTGTATTTATTCTTGAGCTTATTAAGTATTCGTTCATGAACACTTCCTATTTCTTTTTCGCTCAATGTATTATCCGTTTTTCGAAAGCGCATGGAAAAAGCAACCGACTTCTTGTCAACCGGAAGCCCTCCTCCCGCAAAAACATCAAAAACCCGGACGCGCTCCAACCATTCACTCTCTCGTTCAATTGTCTGAAGCATATCTGCAACATCAACTTCCTTGTCCACCACAACAGCCAAATCCCGATCTGCAGGCGGAAATTTGGAAATGGATTTATATCGAATCGCCTTTCGATGCAGACTCATCAATGAATCCAAATCAAATTCAACAAAGAACACACTTCCTTTGATATCAAACCGTTTTAAAACCGTTCCGGCAACAGCAAATATCTTTGCAAAGGGGTGACCATTCACCTGCATCACAAGTCCCTCTCCCCGCTCCTCTTTGAGTGAAAGCATCTCAATAAAATGGTCCCCAATTTGATGAAAAATGGCTTCAGCCACCCCTCTCACGGCATACATATCCCAAGGTTCTTTCTTTCCATTCCAGGAAAGGGGTTGACGAAGGCCTGTCAGAATACAGGCCGCTTTTTCATGTTCTGTGGCCAGCCCACCATCATTCAGTTTTTCAAAAATACGCCCAATCTCAAACAAAGCCAAATCCTCATTGTTACGATTGTAATTGGATGAAACCACTTTCAATAAACTGACCAGAAGATCGTTTCGTAAAACGGATGTCTCCGGATTAAGCGGATTCATCAAAACAATGGGAGGATGGGTCGGATGAAATAGGGAGGCTTCTTCCGGTGAAATAAGACTGGTGGTCACCACCTCATCCATACCCAACCCGCAAAATAGGGCGCGCAACCGGTTACGAAAATCATCACGAATGCTTTGTTGCCGCACCAGAGAAATGTTGCCGCGCAATCGCGTCTCGATATTCTGAAAACCGATAAGTCGGCAAACTTCTTCAATCAAATCCGCTTCACGGGTCAAATCGGGCCGGAAAGTGGGAATGGTCACAGCGAATTCATCTCCGTCACCGCATCGGAGATCGATATGGGAGAGCGCAGCCTTGATTTGATCCGTACTCAACTTTGTTCCAAGAAGCCGGTTGACGCGATCGCGTCGGAGCACCACGGTCCAAGGCTTGATTTTCCCGGGATTCACATCGATCACACCCTGCGCCGCTTCGGCACCGCATAGTTCGTTTATTAATGCGGAAGCCCGATCCAAGGCGCAAATGAGATTTTCCGGATCCACACCGCGTTCAAAACGATAGGAGGATTCAGAGGTCAATCCGAGCCGCTTGCTGGTTCGGCGGATACCCACAGGTTCAAAATAAGCGGATTCCAGAAGAATGTCCGTAGTGGTTTCCGAAATTTCCGAATTCAGTCCCCCCATAACACCGGCCAATGCCACCGGCCGGATGGCATCACAAATCAACAGGTCGCTTTCCAACAATATCCGTTCCACCCCATCCAAGGTGGTGAATTTTTCATTTGCCTTGGCTTGGCGCACGTCAATGGCACCCCCGTTTATTTTGGCATAATCAAAAGCATGGAGAGGTTGCCCCATCTCCATCATCACAAAATTGGTAATATCCACCACGTTGTTTATTGAACGTATGCCCACGCTGGCAAGTCGTTTAACCAGCCAAGCCGGTGAAGGGGTAATCTTCGCGTTGCGTAGATAGCGCGCCGTATATCGCGGACAGGCAGCCGCATCTCGAATGGAAACCTTGACTTTAGAGGCAACCGCGACGCCCCCCTCTCGTACAGCCGGCTTAGGTTGCACAAGACCTCCGGCCAGACGTACATTTAATTCGCGCGCCAGACCAATGATGGAAAGACAATCAGGACGATTGGATAGCACGGCAATTTCAAACAAGGGATCCGCGTCAAAATGGGCTTCGCTGAAAGGAACGCCCGGAACCGCTTCGGCTTTAAGCTCCATAATTCCGGTTGCTTCTTCACTGATACCGAGCTCCCGTTCGGAACAGATCATGCCATTGCTCACCACACCCCGAATCTTGGACTTTTTGATTTCAAACCCATTGGGTAATTTATGGCCTGCCAGAATCAGGGGAACCTTCAGCCCGGGCCGCACATTGGGCGCACCGCAGACGATATCCACCGGTTCTCCGGCACCGACATCCACCCGATTGACAGTAAGACGATCCGCCTCCGGATGCTTTCGGGTTTCAAGCACATGACCGATGACAATCCCGGGCATGGGCGCATAAGCGCCTCGGACGCCCTCCACCTCAAGCCCCAGCTGTGTGAACAACTCGGCCACTTCCGCGGCCGGACGGTTGACCGGTGTATATTCTTTAAGCCAAGACAGTGTCGCTTTCATGGCAGTCTTCCTTTATCCGTTGAATTGCTGAAGGAAGCGGATATCGTTCTCATAAAAAAGACGGATGTCCTCGATCCCGTATTTCAAGATGGCGATGCGTTCAATTCCCATACCGAAAGCAAAACCGGTGTATTGTTCATTATCAATTCCGACCGCCTTGAATACATTGGGATCAACCATGCCGCAGCCCATGATTTCGAGCCAGCCGGTCCGCTTGCACATGGGACACCCCTTGCCGCCGCAAATGAAACAAACGACATCCACTTCGGCCGAAGGCTCGGTAAAGGGGAAAAAGCTGGGCCGAAACTTCGTCTTGACATCGGAACCGAAATACTGAGTCACAAAAGCGGACAAGGTCCCTTTCAAGTCCGCAAAACTGACATCCGTGTCCACCACCAACCCTTCCAACTGATGAAAGAGGCAATAGCTGCGCGCACTAATCTCCTCGTTGCGATAAACCCGGCCCGGCATAATGGCCCGGATTGGCGGAGTCTGATTCTCCATGACCCGAACTTGGACCGGTGAAGTATGCGTTCGAAGCAATAGCTCCTCGGTGATATAAAAGGTATCCTGCATGTCACGGGCAGGATGGTGCTTCGGGGTATTCAGCGCCTCGAAATTATAATAATCACTTTCAACTTCCGGCCCTTCGGCCAGGGAAAAGCCCATATTAAAGAAGACCGTTTTAATATCATTCATTACCTGTGTCAGCGGATGGCAACGGCCTATGGTAGGACGAAAACCGGGTAAGGTGGAATCAAAAGAAGGGGCCGATACCGTCGCGGATATTTCTGCCAGCCGGGTTTCAATCAATGCTTCCAGCGTCTGCTTGATTCGGTTGGCCTCTCCACCGACAGCCCGTTTTTCCTCAATGGAAAAAGAGGCCATCTTCCCGAGAATATCGGAAAGACTGCTTTTCTTTCCCAAAAAACGGGATTTGACCTGATAGACGGTGTTCTCATCCTTTGCCGCCGCTATTTCAGCAACAGCCTCTCCCTGAATCCGTTTCAGGTCTTCGCTTAGAGAGTGGTTCATGAAGATCTCCATCCTTATCTTTAAGAAATAAAAAAGACCGTTCCGTGTTCAGAGCATTCCTCTGACACCGGTCCGGCCCTTTTTCCCGGTTCGCACCGTAATCGGTTGAATCGGCTTTACGCTTTTTCCTTGGCAACCACGGCAAGCTGCTCGAATGCGGCTGCGTCCGTGACTGCCAGATTGGCCAGAACCTTACGGTTCAGTATCACGCCTGCTTTTTTAAGGCCGCTGATAAATCGTCCGTAGTTCAGACCGAACTGATGGGCTGCCGCATTGATACGGAGAATCCAGAGGGCCCGGAATTCCCGTTTTTTGGAGCGGCGATCGCGGTACGCGTATTTCCAACCGCGTTCAACCGTCTCCTTGGCCAGCTTGAAAGTGCTTCCGCGCATCCCCCTCGCACCTTTGGCAAGTTTGAGGATTTCCTTGCGCCGTGCGCGGGAAGGGACGCTTTTTTTAACTCGAGGCATAAATAAGACTCCTTTACATTCCGAGAAGTTTCCGGATTCTACCCATATCGCTGGCATGCACCAACCCCGACTTACGAAGGTTGCGCTTGCGTTTCTTCGACTTGGAGGTCAGAATATGCCTCTTATAGGCATGGCCGCATTTGATTTTGCCCGTACCGGTCACCTTGAACCGCTTGGCAGCACCGCTGTTCGTCTTCATTTTTGGCATAACCATATTCTCCTGATTTTCATGCAAAGAGGGAATAAGATAATTATTTCTGCATCTTCTTTGAAATAAAAAGTTTATACTTCCTGCTCTGAGTCCACGACCACCTCTTCATCCCCCTGGACATCCTCAACACCCGAAGTCTTGGGTGCCGGAACCGGCGCGACAGCATCGCCTCCTTCGGCGATCCGCTTGCGCTCCTCCTCCTGCTTGCGCTGGCGATCCCTTTCCGCCTTGGCTTTGCGGAAAACATCTTTCTTGACCGTGAAAATGGAGAACATGTTCCGTCCTTCCAAGCGGGCACGGATTTCACACTCCGCCACTTCATTCAACTCCTCCTCCGCCCGTTGAAGAATGGACCGTCCGAATTCAAGATAGGCCATTTCGCGTCCCTTGAAAGCCACGGTTATCTTCACCTTGTCGCCGTCGAGCAGAAACTCCCTCGCATGCTTGATTCGATAGCTGTAATCGTGCTCCTCGGTCTTGGGATGCATTTTAAGTTCCTTGAGGTGTACGATGTGTTGTTTCTTCCGCGCGTCCTTCTGTTTCTTGGCCAGCTCATACTTGTGCTTGCCGAAGTCACCAATCTTGCATACGGGTGGATTAGCGGTAGGGGAGATTTCAATGAGGTCAAAACCGGCATTGTTCGCCTGCGTAATGGCATCTCGCGTGTTGAGAATACCAAGCTGGCCGCCATCCTGGTCAATGACTCTCACATTGGGTACTCGGATCATATAGTTGATCCGAATCTGCTCTGAAGCGCCTTTGGTACTGATAGGAATACCTCCTGGAAAAAGTTATTTCAATTCACGCGGAAGCTTCCGCTCCGCGATTTCCGTCTTCATTTCAGCGACCATTTCATCGAACCGCAGCTTGCGCTGCTCGGCAACTTTCCGCCGTCGTACGGACACGGTCCCGTCAGCCGCCTCTTTTTCACCAACAACCAACATATAAGGAATACGCGCCACTTCATTGTCTCGAATCTTCTTCTGCAAGGTCTCGGCACGGGTATCGGTCTCGCAACGAATGCCCTGGGCACGGCAAAGGGTGGTCACCTCTTTCGCATAAGAAAGTGATTTCTCGGAAACCGGAATGACAACCGCTTGTCGGGGTGAAAGCCAGAGCGGAAAATCGCCGGCAAAGTGTTCGATAACAATACCCAGGAAACGTTCGATGCTGCCCAAAATGGCCCGATGGACCATAACCGGTGTGGTGGCTTTGCCGTCCTCCGCAATATATTCCAGCTCAAACCGTTTGGGCATGGAAAAATCAACCTGAATGGTTCCGCACTGCCAATTCCGTTTGAGGCAATCCTTGATATTAAATTCAATCTTGGGCCCATAAAAGGCGCCTTCGCCCGCTTTTATTTTATAAGCCATCTTCTTATCTTCCAAGGTACGCTTGAGCGTATCGGTCGCCCTGTCCCAATCCTCGGGATGACCGATAAATTTAGCCGGCCGGGTGGCGATAAAAAGCTCGAATTCGCTGAAACCGAAAGTACGGTAGACATCGAGTACAAAATCGACCATGGCATCAATTTCGCCCGGAAGCTGACCCGGCGTACAAAAAGAATGGGCATCGTCCTGAGTAAAAGATCGGACTCGAAACAGGCCGTGAAGCACACCGGAAAGTTCGTGCCGATGGACGAGGCCGAACTCAGCCTGGCGCAGAGGCAGGTCGCGATAGGAACGAAGCTGTGAACGATATATTAAAAGTCCCCCTGGGCAGTTCATGGGCTTGACTGCGTACTTGGTCTCATCAATTTCCGTAAAATACATGTTTTCCCGGAAATTTTCATAGTGCCCTGAAGTATGCCAAAGCGCCTCGTTTAGAATGATGGGAGTGCGCACTTCCCCATACCCGCGCGTAAACAGCTCACCCCGCATATAATCCATCATCGCATTATACAGAATCATGCCATTCGGATGAAAGAAGGGGAAACCGGGTCCTTCTTCATGGAAAGAAAAGAGATCTAGCTCCTTGCCGATGATGCGATGATCCCGTCGTTTGGCTTCTTCGAGCAGATGGAGATATTCCTTGAGGTCCTTGTTATCCGGATAGGAAATGGCGTAGAGACGCTGAAGCATGGGATTCTTTTCACTTCCCCGCCAATAAGCACCGGCCACGGAAAGAATTTTAACGGACTTCACCATGCCCGTATGGGGTAAATGGGGGCCACGGCAAAGGTCCGTGAAATCTTCCTGGGTATAAACCGAGAGCACATCGGAATCGGGCAGCTCACGGATCAGTTCGACCTTATACTTTTCGCCCTGCCCATCAAAAAGCCGAACCGCCTCTTCTTTTGAAAGTTCCCGACGGATGATAGGGGCTTTGCGGGCCACGATTTCCCGCATCTTGGCTTCTATCTTTTCAAAGTCTTCCGGCGAAAAGCGGGTCTGTGTGTCGAAATCATAATAGAAGCCGTTATCAATGGACGGGCCGATGGCGATTTTAACATCCGGATAGAGCGCCTTGACCGCCTGGGCCATGATATGAGCGGAGGTGTGCCAAAAAACCTCTTTGCCTTCAGGGGAATCGAATTTGACTATTTCAACGGTGTCCCCTTGAGTCAACGGTCGGGTGAGATCACGCAGAATACCGTTGACCTTGGCCGCCACCGCATGACGGGCCAATCCCTCCGAGATGGCGCGAGCCAGATCAATAGCCGTTGCCCCATCGGGCAATTCGCGTTCCGATTGATCAGGCAATAGGACTTTCATGAGATAATTCCTTTATATAAAATATGTTCCGACAACCGGAGACGAGGAAAAATCATGAGGGATTAACAGACAAAAGAGAGGAACATTCAGAATTCTCGACCGACATTCAACAGGCTTGTTATCATATAGTATCTATAAAATTAACCTTTTCACCGAGCGGGTGTCAAGAATCAATGCGCGGTGCGCGGAAAAACCGGGCGTTTTTTTTAGGGCGTTTGTAAAAACATGGGCAAATACTGTATTTTAGGGTATTCTTTTCCCTTCTTAAGCAATGTATTAACGGCCGTCCGTCCCATCAATTTACCGTCCCACTGGCAGCTTAAAACAGGCTTTTCGTTAATATATTCAGGAGAATTAAAGCATTCAAACACAACAACGTCAAAATCTTTTGTTTCCTGTTTTGGCCTTCTTTCAAGGACGGCCTTTACATAATTAAACAGAATGCTTGACGAAACAATCAATCCGGTACAATCCTTATACTTCCCCAGAAATAAATCTATCTCTTTTTCCGCCTTCTCCTTTTCCATGGAGACGGCCCGATGAACAACACCCGTCAATCTTATTTTTTCCGCCTCTTTTTTAATTCCCTCCCACCGTATCTTGCCCATGGGCTCAATTCTTTTTCTCCGAGTACTGTAATGATTAAGATACAATATCTTCTTATGGCCCAAAATAAACAGCTTCCTTAAAGCCAGTTCACCCCCTTGAATATTATTGCCGACGATCATTCTTCCCTTACAATTAAAATCAAGCATATCCACGTGAACAACAGGCATGGGCAGACATTCAATCTCCCGTCTGAAGATATCGTTATCCAGTTCAATCGTGATAAGCCCGTTCAGTTCAAGCGAATTGATTTCCTTTATGACTTCAAATATCGTTTTGTTGTTGCATCCAATCAGGAAATAGGGAAGAGCATTCTGTTGCAATTCACTCGTTGCACCGATACATATTTCGGCAAAATAGGGCAAAGACATCCCCCCGATGAAGTCAACCAAAGATAAAAAGCCGATTCTGTCAACCCGTTTTGAACTATTATAAACAGGTATCTCATTTAACTGTCTGACAAATGTTCCTTTTGATTGCACCCCTTGTACCAATCCTTCTTTTTTCAATAAATTCAACGCATGCTGAATTGTACATTTTCCGGCACAAAACAATCTCATGAGTTCCACAACATAGGGAAGTCTTGAATTGGCAGCATACTTACCGCTAAGAATATCGCTCTTTACTTGTCTGTAAACATCAATATATCGCATATTATTAGTTATTATATAGTTATTATCCAATTGCCTATGGTAAAATAATAAAAAATGACGTATACTTAAAGCATATAAACAACGTTACAAAGGACGCTATCATGCTGAAGCAAACGATCATAATAATTATCTTAATCTCCGGAATAAACTGTTTTTCCGCATTATCCACTCATAGCTTTACCAATAAACCTAACCGTGGAAGCCATCCTTCCACGATATTCTATTCGGGCAATAAGGTCATCATCGATCTGTCCGCCATCAATGGGGCAACCGCCCAAAGGGCCATTTTCAATCCTAATCGCCGTTATGGCAACAGCGGTAGTAATCATTATTACGACTACTATAATGATTACTGTGAAAACACCTATGCGCGAGAAACGATGACCCTCACGAGTACTTCCAGTGACACACTTCCCCTTTTAGCGCCGCGTTATACCTCGTTTGATGCAACCGCGGCCGTACAAAGCGCGCTGGCAAGTGGTACGCTTTGTACGCTTCATGTTGCAACCGCGGCAGGCCTGGGCGCAAATAACGAAATGCTGGAATTAAGCGTGATGGTCAATATGGTTGCGGATTCAACGATTGAACAGGTCTCCCATGCCAATGCCCGCTTTAAAGACGGTGATGCCATGATTACTTTTACCGAAGTCGAACCCCTTGTTTCCGACGCTTCCATCAGCTGCAATGAATTTGCCGCCCTTTACCAGACTCGTTTTACCGGTAAAGCCGGAAATGACTGGAGCGGTGATATCGCAAAAAATCGTTATCGAATTTATCGTTCAACGTCACCTTTGACCACGGAAGAAGCCGTCAAGAACGCGGAACTGGTGGATGAAATCAAGCCCCTTTCCATCTGGAACTGGAAAATATTCGGCATGAACAACTGTTCCGAGACCGGTACCAGTTACTTAAGACCGTATCCGATAGATGACTTGACTTCGGGCGAGCCCGACATGGGCATCTACGTGCACCATTATAATGGCAGCGGTTCGGAGATCGCTTATTATTTTGTCAGTTATACGGTGGACGGGGCAGAAGACTTCTCATCCCTCATCCAAGGTGCGAACGCTTCCAATGCTGTGACCGAAACAGCGGGTCATGGCTGGATTGTCAAACGAAGTGAAACACATTATTCCGGCGATCTTGCATTATACGATTATGTTAAATGGGAATGCCCTCCGGCACATCCCTTTCCAAGTGAACCCTACAATTACCGTGTTAGAACACCTGGTAGTATGGCAAACAGCCCGATGTGTATGGTTGCATTGCATGGGAGGCAATTTAGGAGACGGTTATGGTCAATGGTGGCGACAGAATGAAGGCGGTATCATCTTTTCCACCAACCAGTTTCCATACGATTGGTGGACCGCTTTCAGCGAGAACATGGGTACCCTAAAATCATATCAAAGAGGTACCGCCCAACCCTTTACGCAGGTAAGGATTCTACGCTTTTTATACGATTTAGTGATCCCGACCTTTCGTGTTGACACCAACCGGATTCTGCTTGGCGGCTTTTCGATGGGCGGTTCCGGCACATCCATGTGGGGCATCCGCAGTGGTCATATCTTTTCCCACACCATTGCCTGGGTTGGCGTGCATAGCCCGAAAGAAAGCCCTTATGGCGCTTCCTTTATCGACGTATTTGGAGATAGTACCTGGCACGTACTCTATTCTAATGAAGCGTTGGGAGAATTCGGTTATCACGTTGTATCCGCAGAGGATTCCATCCGCGTGTGGGATTACTGGAGCAATATGGATTTCTTGGCCGAAAATCCAACCCAGGAAACCCCCTGGATGACTTATAGCAACGGAAGTAATGACAATTCCATCGGTTGGCCTCAGGCGTGGAAATACACACAAGCCATGATTCAGACAAAACGGTCCTTTAATTTCACCTGGGGCACAAGCGGACACTCACAGACCGCTTGGCTGATAGACGGCAACACAACTAATTCCGGCTTGGATTTCAGGAAAAACCAGTCTTTGCCCGCATTTACAAACTGCTCTATTGACGGTGATCTTGGTAGCAATTATTCAAACAGCTCCCTTGCCGGCACCCTGAACCGTTATTTTAAATGGGATGTATCAACCGTTGTTGATGAATCAGAGCAGTGGAATATGACGATATGGCTTATTGATGTCGCTGCATACGAAAGCTGCACCGTGAATATAACACCCCGACGGCTCCAGAATCTTGAACATGGCCCAAACTCGACCTATCATTGGGAACTGACCGATCAAGAAGGTTATACACTTTTAAACGGTAATGCTATTACCGATTCAAACGGTCTTTTTACAATCCTGACGGTACCCATCTCAAAAACAAAAAGAACGTTAAAGGTCAGTTGTATAAGCTGTACGTCAACATCAACCCGCATTATCAAAAAGTCCTATCAGGATGAATTCATAGTCGAAACTTATCCGAATCCGTTTAATCCGGTCATTCACATTAAAATCCGGAATTCAAACCTTCAAACACAACAAGCGCAATTCAACATTTACGATATTGCGGGTAAATGCGTTCTTGCAGGGACATCCGGCCATGGCAAGACCGTATCCTTGCAAAATGGAATAAACGCTGATTTCCGTTGGGATGCATCAAACCAACCCTCCGGAGTATATATTCTTAAAATCTTCAGGGGGGATAAAAGCACCTCAAAGAAAATTCTGCTCCTAAGATAAAAAAAAGCGGTTCTGCCGGAAGACAGAACCGCCTGATTCGAAATATTAATTTCTATTTTAAATCGACAAGATTAGAAACGACCGCGTCCGCCGCCGCCGCGATTTCCGCCTTCGGTCTTGGGACGAGCTTCGTTTACCGTGATGGCGCGACCTTCGACCTGCTTGCCGTTCATCGCGCTGATGGCTGCTGTGGCTTCCGCATCGCTGCCCATTTCCACAAAGCCGAACCCTTTGGACCGGCCGGTATCGCGATCCATGATAACCTTGGCGGATTGAACCGTACCAAAGGCTTTGAACATATCCTCAAGATCGGCATCACCGATCGAATAAGGAAAGTTACCGACATACAACTTCTGACCCATTTGAGACTCCTGATTAGACATTTTGAGATATCAAAACCGTCAAGAACTTTTCCTGAAACTGTCGATACCTTCAACACATATTATAATAAATGACAGATATAAAAAGCTGCTTTTTTATTTTTTTCTATTTCATCCTGGCTGGTAGACTCTTTTCCGGCTATGCCGGGTCAGCTTTCCGGCACAAAAAAAGGCGTCCAGAACCGGGCGCCTAAAATCGTTGCGGAGTGCATTAATCCGAACCGCTAACGGATAACCATAATACGCTGCGTTGTTGTTTCCTGACGGGTCTGGAGCCTTAAGAGATACAAGCCGGGCGCCAGACGAACCCCATGATCGTCGAGACCGTTCCAGTCAAACGCATTGTCTCCCGCACTCGCCGGAAAGCGGCGAAAAGAACGACGCATAACGCCTCTGGAATCATAGAGAGAGAGTGTGACGGGAGCCGCCTGAGGCACGAAAAAAAGAATCCGACCGGCTGTACCCACGGGATTTGGAAAAAGCCGGACATTGAGCCTGCTCTCGAAAGAAGCTTGAGATGAACCCGTGGCAATATCCGTATACTCCTCCAGAAACGTCTCATAATCTGCTCGGGTCTTTCCGCAATAAATTTTCCGTTCTTCCGGGATATCAAGGAGTAGAGAACTGCTTCCGGAAGTACCGCGAGGCGCGGTCAGCATAAATACCGGAGAAAAAAGAAAACGGCCCGTATCGTCAGATGCCGTATAGCCCCCCCACCATCTCGGATAGCGATATAAGGTGGAAGTAATAATGGTATTATCCTCCGGCGGCTTCTCCACCTTGTCATCATCGCTGAAAGAAAGCCCCATTTTAAACTTTCGGCCATCCAAAATGGTAACAGGAGATACCCTGCTGGTTCCGAGAAGTGTGGAAAGCGGGATACTGATTTCCATACACCAAGCGCCCGGAAATTTCGCTACCACCTCCGGATGGTTGGAAGGGGTTGCGCAACAAACAATGCCGCCCAATCGCAAGGATCCTTCGGGCTCTGTGAGCACCCATCCGGTTTCCTGCAACTCTCCCGGAAAACGAATTCCATCTAAAACACCAATCAGGCCGGTCGTTTCCGTAAAACGCCGGAAAAGCCGCAAAGTATGCCCTGTGATATCCGCATCAGAACCCAATATTTCGTTTAAATTCAACCCATAAAGAAGAGTCAACTCCACGGCATCGTTATAGAACCAGGGTTCGCTTCCGGAACCTTCATGATGAACATCATCAAAGAATTCGCAGGCAATATAAACCTTGTCGGAATCATAAACCACGTTCCAACGTGCAAGAATATCGGAAAGTCCGCGGTTATTAAAATCACTTTGAGGGTTCCACATCCGCTCACCGCTGGTATAGAGAGGTAAGGCACTTTGCCATTCCGTTTCATCGATAATTCCATCTACCACAATCCTGCCGCGCGGAATCCGATAAACCGGCCATTGCAAACTACCGGAAGCCCATTCCTGAAATTCTCTAATCTGTTCTTCTGTAATTGTCGAATCCAATGTACCGGACATAGCAGTTCCGACAAAAAAAGAGAATAGAAATAAAAAAACAATGTTTTTTAACATTTTACACCTCAATAATCATATTGCACAATTCGTGCCACACTTTAAATCTTATAACACATTGTCTTTCGTATAGTTGCGTTCACATTACCCATATTACCTCATCAAAACTGGCGATCTTTTCCCCAGTTATTATTATCATCTGTACATTAATACCCCTATCCTGTTTAATGGATTGTTTTGCAACAACGAAAACCGATATCAATCCCTTTTTCTTCCGTAGTAGCATAGAGGTCATAGGTCCCGGATTTGGATTGGCTGGCCCAATATCCCCCTGTAAAATAAAATAATTTGGCGCCATCCTTGCCGCTAAACGGGGGAAAAGCATCTATGGGGGCCACCCACTCGGCAATATTTCCGGATAAATCATACACACCATAAGGTGACACACAGGAATCTTTGCTGCCGACCGGCAGAGTGGAATCCCTGGCCATATCGTTGGCATCAACATCGGTATGGCAACGATATGGATTATATTCATTTCCGTAAGGATAACTCAACCGGCGATACCCCCCACTCGCGGCCTGCCATTCCCGGATATGGCAAAGTCGCTTCCCGACCGACTCGCAGGCAGCCTGTGCATGGGTATAGTCGATATCCGAAATAGGGCTATCAAAGGTACGGGAAAAACGGGGAAAGCTATCCACCGTGTAATTCGTGTCGAATTCCATGTAAGCACGATTCGTAAATTCGTATGAATCAATGCAGAATGTCAACGTCTCCATTTCCACCAGCACCATGCTGTCCGGACAAACCGCCGACAGAGCGGAACGGGTGGTAAAAGAGTCCGCACCCAAAACCGCCGAATCTCCGAACACATCATGCACCGATACACGCCAATAATACCGGGTACCCGGAAAAAGATCCGTGAAAAGAGTATCCGGCTCATACACGATGAGCGCCGGGGAATTCTGCATCAGCGTATCACGGCAGGAATCCGGATTAATAAACCCGGAGTCACAGGCCATGGGGGGCCATTGGGTTGACAATTGAAACCGGTAAAACAGGGTTTCCGCGGAAAAGATCTTTCCTAAATCCGCATCCCCAACCAACCAACGAAAGCTCAAGGTAAGCGGAATAGCGGAGGCATGAGAAACCGGGTAAAGCATCTTCCATAGGCGGGGGGCGTGATTCGCCCGTACCAATCGAATCAGATCCGCTCGATTCTCCGAAGTCTGAAGTTCCAAGGAGACAGACCAGGAATGATAACCGTCGTAGGAGGCGGACAATCTCTTTTCGCCGGTTTTAGCAACGGAAAAGGTGAATTGCCCATCCGTGGCCGACCACACCACCGTATCACGCACTCCGTTCAGCGTGAGGCGGACGCCGGAAAGCCCTTGTCCGCTCAAACTATCCACCACGCGGCCGGACAAGGTCGCAGAGGCGCTTTCCACCGGACTGACCACTGAATCAAAATATCCACAGGATAAAAAGCTCGCCAAGCAAATCAGGGAAAGCCCGAAACAAAATTTAGACATCCTGTTCATCATCCGAACCGGCCTTTTTCAGGTTGTCAAACCCATATTTCCGAATCAATTCACGGAGCGTATGGCGATCCACGTCCAAAACACGGGCCACACGCGAAAGATTCCCTTTTTGCGCTAAAAGCTGGAGACGAATAAGTTTTCTATCCACCTCTTCTCGCGCATCACGAAGGGTAACCGAAAATTCCGGCACGCCTCCTTCCAGAGCCAATTCTCCGGCCTGAATAAATTCATCCTCGGCCAGCAAGGTGGCGCGTTGAACACTATTTTTAAGTTGGCGGACATTCCCCGGCCAGGCATAGCGTAAAAGAAGATTGCGTGCTTCGGGTGAAAAACCTTTGACAGAGAGCTTGTGCTCAAGGCGGATTTCATCCAGAAAGGTATTGGCCAATAACAGAATATCCTCGCCCCGCTCCCGCAAGGGCGGAACCAAGAGCGTCAAAGTACTGAGTCGATAATAAAGATCTTCGCGAAAACCCTTTTGGGAAACCAAAGACTTAAGATCCTTATTAGTGGCTGCAATAACACGAACGTCCAATGAAATAGGCTTAGTGCCCCCGACCCGCTCAAAGGTGCGCTCCTGAAGAAAACGGAGTAACTTGGCCTGAAGCGCAAGGGACATATCTCCAATCTCATCGAGAAAAAGAGTCCCTCCTTCAGCGGACTCCACTCGCCCTTTTTTCTGGGCAATCGCACCGGTAAAGGCCCCTTTTTCATGGCCGAAAAGCTCGGATTCCAGGAGTTCCGAAGGTAACGCCGCACAATCAATGACCACAAAGGCCGCCTCTTTTCGTTTTGAAAGCTCATGCAGGGTGCGCGCCACCATACTTTTACCGGTTCCGGTTTCACCGGTCAGGAGGACGGAAAGGTCCGTGGGTGCCGCTTTCTGCACCAAGCCGAAAAGCGTGAGCATGGGCTCGCTTCGACCCAGTACGTTGTCAATTCGGGCTAACTTGGATTGGGCCACCAACCGCTTGTTTTCGGCCTCCAGAGTCAGCAATTCCCGTTCATATTTTTCACGTTCCCGCGTGGCAGCCAAGGCTTCACTCATCCGTTTTTCCCGTTCAGCGGATAACCGGGTCTGGATGGCCGTGGCGGCAAAGAGCGCGAAAAGGCTTAAAAAATCCATTTCCAGATTGGCTGTTGTCGGGACCGTAAAACGGCTGTCCAGATAAAGCACACCGAGTTTTGCACCGCTCCGCGCCTTTAAGGGAAGACAAAGGGCGCATCGGATGCCATGCATGACAATACTCTCTGCTGCATCCAATTCGGAATGCTCCTCGCCGAATCCGAAAAACAGAGGCGCTTCCGATTCGCCGGTCCGATCAATGACGCTGCGACTTAATGCCGTGCTCAGCTCCCGCGACAATCCTTCAGCTACCTGCACGGACAGATGGTCCGTCTCGTCCAAAAGAAGAACCGCTCCCCGCTCAAGGCCTGTGGCGGAAATGGCCTTTTTCAGAATCAGACCGAGTACGGTATCCCTATTTTTAGCGGAATTGACCGCCTCCGCCAATTCAAAGAGAAGACGGAGCCGATGATGAACCGCCTCGGCTTGAACCAAGTGCTGATCCAGCTTGCCCAATTTTTCGGACAATTCACCCGACCCTGGCGCGGTCTTGATTTGATCAAGCAGAACATGGCTTTCTTTCAAATAATCACGATCGACAAAAGTGAGGGTGGTCGCTTCAAGTTCATCCGGCTCAGTGAAAATCAGACGCTGGCCGCCCAACCGAATCACATCTCCGGCATGGAGCGTTTGCTCATGGATGCGGCAGTCATTTACAAATGTTCCGTTGGTGGAATCCAAATCAATGAGTCGAAACCCTTCTTTGAATGTAATGAGATTGGCATGAAGGCCGCTTACTTCTCGATCCGGGATCAAGATATCGCACTGCGACGAACGCCCGAGTGTGGTCAGCTTCTTTTTCAACGGAATCGTTTCCGTTTCTCCGTTCTCCTTCTGCCAATACAACTGACCCATGCTTATTCCTTCAATGAAATCCGTTTATTCATGAATCCGTCAATGAGACTGTAGATATAGACGGTAACAAAGCCGAAAAAGGTCCCCCGCTGGGCCCAATCATATTGACGGGCCCTGTCCACATCCTCTTCACGATATCCGAAGCGATCGGAATACAGACTGCTTTTATTTTGATAACTGTAGATCGACAAAGTAAGGAGAGCCGCTTGAAGCGCACAAACGGCTACTCCTTTACGCGGCTGCCGGTTGAAGAACTGAGGCCCACCCAGGGGCAGGAAATTCCAGGCGACCGGATAGGCCGGCAGGGTATCCATGATGAGAATCCTAAGGGCCGTCCGTTTTTCGAATTTGGCGATTTGAAAAAGTGAGATGACTTCCGGCAGATAAACGTTGGGATCCAGTTCATAATCCTTCCGGTAATCCAATAACCGTGAAAAGGCAACACGAGCCGGCTGCTTTTTATCCAACATGGTCAGACTGGCACCCAGGTGTTCGTAACATTGCAAAAGCCGTGTCGTGTCCGTCGTCTTTTCGGACAGCAGGAAGGCACTATAACAATCGGCTGCCTTATCATATTCCCCCAACTGATACGATTCAAGGCAAGCCCCCTCCTCCTGTGCCCAAAGAAAAAGAGGCAGGATGCAAAGCAACCATGAGAAAAAGACCGGCCGGTTCATTGAAACTCCACGGCCTTAATCTGTCTCCGCGTCACACCCCCGGCCACCCGAACCGTATCGCGCCATCGCTTTCCGCTGGGGTTTTCAATGGTCATCTCGTAGGCTCCACAGGCCACACGCAGCTTTTCCTTCATGGGTGCTTTACCCGATTTGACACCATTCAGATAAATATCCCCCCAGATTTCGGAAAAAACAAAGAGATAGCCGAAACAGGTGTCCGTTACCCCGGATAGGACGGATGTATCGGATTGAGGAACCAAATCGGGTGGGGTTATCGACTTTTGTATTCCGGGGATGGATTCCACCTTGACAATCGGCGATATCATCGGGGATGGCCGGGTGTCCATTTTTTTCGCAACAACCGTATCTATCCCGGCTTTCATCTCTCCCATAACAGGATTTAAGGGTTCAGGAGAACCTGCTTTTTCTGGAGAGGTTTGATAAGACGGCTTGATCAATAAAAATAACAGCGTTCCGAAAAAAAGAAGAAGCACGACCAAGGCCCCTCCCACCAACCATCGACCGCGTCGGAAGCGAACAGGCATAATCATCGTTTCAAGATTGACATCCGTTTTTTCCGAAGACGTATGCAATGCTCCCAGCGCGGCAATATGTTGCTTAACCTCCTCATTATCCGGGGCCATTTCAAGCAAAGCCTCATATTCCCGTAACGCATCAAAAATCAACCCTTTTGCTTTGAAGGTCGCCGCCCGCTCCAACCGGCTTTTCAGATTGCGCTGCATCAATTCTTCACTGTACTTTTGGGGACCTGAAAGATAGCGCACAACTTCAGAAGAGTCATTAGGAATGTCATTTTTGGATAAAAAGGAATTCAGATCACGCGCCAATAGCGAAGCATCCGAATAACGATTTTCAATCTTGCGTTCCAGGCATTTCTCAATGATAAGGACCAGATTTTCCGGAACCGGAACCCCCCGCTCCCGCACCGGAATAAAGGTACCGGCCACAATCTGACTGAACAAAGCGGGAATGGAGTTCTTGGGATAGGGATAATGGCCGGTGATCGCGTAATAGAGGGAGACCCCGAGCGCATAGATATCGGATTGAATGGAAGGCGGGTCGCCACTGACAAGTTCAGGGGAAAGGTAATAGGGCGTTCCCACGACGGAATCAACATTGGTCAGACTGGCCGCATCATCGGTCTTGACAATGCCGAAATCAGATAATTTTGCGACCCCATCCTGCTTCACAATGATATTGGAAAGCTTGATATCCCGATGAATGATGTGGTTGACATGGGCCTGATGAAGCCCGCCGGCAACACCGCAGAATAAGACGGCCGCTATTTCAGGCGGAAAGGGACCGTTCAGTTTGACGAGTTTTTCACCATCCGTTCCATCAATGAGTTCCATGGCGATATAGAAGCAATTTTCATGGCTGCCGAAATCGTATATCTGGAGTATATTGGTATGTTCAAGCCGGGCAATGGCCTTGGCTTCACGCTCGAAACGGATGCGGGATTCCGGATCAGCGGCCAGATGGGGATGCATGATCTTAACCGCCACTTTGCGTCCCAAATCCTTATGCGTGGCCAGATAAACCGTGGCCATGCCTCCTTTGCCCAGCTCTTTTTCAATGAAATATTTACCGAAATCTTGTTTGATCATGTGGGACACGATTATTTTATGGTACTGATTATAATATATATAATTAACCTCAAGGAGCCCTATGCTGAAATCCATTGCCCCTCAGAAAACCAAAGCGTGGAAAACCCTTCAAAAACACCGGCAGCGGCTAATATCTATCCACCTGAAAACCTTGTTTCAGAAGGAGGGGCAACGTTTTGCAAAATTCTCTCTTCGATTTGAAGAGATGCTCCTTGATTTTTCCAAAAACCGAATCGACTCGCCCTGCTTCAAATCCCTTATCTCTCTGGCCAAAGAGGTCAAATTAAATGATGCCATTGAACAGATGTTCAAAGGCGAGGCCATTAATGCCACGGAAAAACGGTCCGTCCTCCATGTGGCCTTGCGTAACCGTTCAAACACACCCATCCTTGCTCAAGGCAAGAATGTCATGCCGGAAATCAATGCCGTTCTCAAACAAATGAAACGATTTGCGGATAAAATTACCTCCGGTGAATGGAAGGGCTATTTCGGCAAACCCATTTCCGATATTGTGAACATCGGCATCGGCGGCTCTGATCTGGGACCGGTCATGGTGACCGAAGCATTACGGGCCTACAAAAAGCCGAATATCAACTGCCATTTTGTCTCCAATGTCGATGGCACCCATATTGCCGAAACCCTTAAAAAAGTGAATCCGGAGACCACCCTCTTTCTGATTGCCTCCAAAACCTTTACCACTCAGGAGACCATGGCCAATGCGAATACGGCGCGCCAATGGTTTTTAGACAAAGCGGGTTCGGAAAGCCATATCCGCCTCCACTTTGCCGCTCTTTCCACCAATGAGAAGGATGTCAAAGCCTTTGGTATTGACCCGGAAAACATGTTCCGCTTCTGGGACTGGGTGGGCGGTCGCTACTCCCTCTGGTCCGCCATCGGTCTTTCCATTGCCTGCTCCATTGGATTTGATAACTTCCAGGAATTGCTGGAAGGAGCGCACGCCATGGACAACCATTTCCGAACCACCCCGCTTGACAAAAATCTGCCGGTTATCCTGGGGTTGCTTGGCGTATGGTACAATAACTTTTTCGGCGTAGAAAGCCATGCTCTTCTCCCCTACGATCAGTATCTGCACCGGTTTGCCGCCTATTTCCAACAGGGCGACATGGAAAGTAATGGCAAAAGTGTTGACCGGAGCGGTAAGCGGGTTTCCTACCAAACCGGGCCGGTCATCTGGGGCGAACCGGGCACCAATGGCCAGCACGCCTTTTACCAGCTTATCCACCAAGGCACAAAACTCATCCCCTGCGACTTCCTGGCGCCTGCACAAAGCCATAATCCGATTGGCGACCACCACACCTTGCTGATGTCCAATTTCTTTGCCCAGACCGAAGCGCTGATGAATGGCAAAACCAAAGAACAAGCGCTGACTGAATTAAAAGCCACTGGAAAGAGTGAAGCTGAAATCAAAGCCCTCCTGCCGTTCAAAGTCTTTGAAGGCAACCGTCCCACCAATTCCATTCTGCTGAAAAAGATCACCCCGCGCAGCCTGGGCAGCCTGATTGCCATGTATGAGCACAAGATTTTCGTTCAGGGGGTTATCTGGAATATCTTCAGCTTTGACCAGTGGGGCGTGGAGCTTGGCAAGCAGCTGGCCGGTCAAATCATTCCGGAACTGCGACACAACAAGCCTGTGACCTCACATGACAGTTCAACCAACGGGCTGATGAATGCGTTTAAGGAATTTAGACAAAGATAAATTAGGATAAGGTCGGAGTGTCACCCTATTTCGCAGAGGTCAAGAATACAAAATCTGGTTGATAGGACAGGTGCCGCTAGTCAGCTAATGTAACTTTTCTCGGCTAAAACAGGGTGCCATTTTCCCCGTTCCTGATTAACCGGATGATACCGTTTCTATTGAGCCACTTTTCTGCGGCTTTCCGACGGGCGATGGCTTGCTGCTCAGCTTTGGCAGAAGGAATCCAACCAACTGCTCCAATAATATGAATCAGACAGGAAAGCGTGGTCATAGGAGCCGCTTTCTTGAAATCAATCTTGCCGCCTGTTCCTTTGCAATCAAAATAGCCTGATGTAACCGGCGCTGCAAAAGCTCCATAGGTGGAAGCTCTGTAAGGTATTCCGCTACACGGATAGATTTTTTTTCGAGCTGAAGTAGCTCAATCTGTTCCTTGTCAGCCCCGGCACACAGGATAAGTCCTATTGGAGACTCCTCTCCTTTAACCTGTTCATGCTTTTCAAGCCAACGAAGATATAATTCCATCTGCCCCACATGAGCGGCAGAAAATGATTCCAACTTCAGCTCAATGGCGACAAGGCGGCGCAAATGGCGATGATAAAAAAGCAGGTCTAAATAAAAATCATCCTTGCCAATACTCATCCGTTTCTGGCGGGCCACAAAGGTGAAACCACTTCCCAGTTCCAGCAGGAATTTTTCCATTTCCTGGAGAATGGCATTTTCAAGGTCTTTCTCACTGTAAGCGCCATGCAAACCGAGAAAATCAAGAAAATAAGGGTCTCTGAATATCAATTCCGGAGTTACCTGGCCTTTTCGCAAGGTCTTAAGGCCAGTTCGGATAACAGCCTCTGTATTTTTCGACAGCGCTGTTCGCTGATAAAGCAGACTACTTATTTTTTTCCGGAGAATCTGTACGCTCCATCTTTCAACCCGGCACATTTCCGCATAGAACTCGCGGGCAAGCGGATCTTTTACCGGGAGAATTTCAACAAAATGGCTCCACCCCAATTGTGTCGATAGCGTCGACACAATTGATTTGTCCGGAAAATACTGATAAAACCGGATTGCCCGGTAAAGAGCGCTACTCGTAAACCCATTTCCGAACTCTTCCGTCAATTGTTGCGATACCGTCGCAACAATTCGTTTACCATATTCGGCTTGCCCATCCGTAAGGTTCTCGGAAACCAAACGGCGGCCAATGTGCCAATACAAAAGCGACTGGGCTGCATTCGCAACAGTGGCAACCCGTTGCCGGGCCGCTTGTATTAGCTGACGAAGCTCAGAAATTAATTGAGTTTCATTAATCACTACCGTTTCGGTTTTAATAATGTGCCACCAGCCAGATAATGTAACTTTTCTCGGCTAAAACAGGGCGCCATTTTCCCCGTTCCTGATTAACCGGATGATACCGTTTATATTGAGCCACTTTCCTGCGGCTTTGCGCCGACCGGTGGCTATCGCCTTCTTGGAAGGGTCTTTCGACGAGTCTTCCAACTGAGATAATATACTTTCCGTTGTATCATTTAGCCAATCATATCAGACGCGCTTATTGCATCCGAGGAAATAGAAGCCGAAAGGGAAAGCAAGCAAGCCGATTGATTTTTCCGGGCGTATAAAATTATCTGGCATGCAGACTTAAGCATGGGTTTTCAAACTCGTCTTAGCGAACACAATCTAATCAGAAGCGTATAAATCCATTATTAATACCCCAAAACACCCCTTCTCTCCAGACTGCGATCAGACCGGATGAGGGGTGACTGATTTTGTCACACTATAAGGTTTTTTTATTTTTCGAAAATGAGCAGGGTCGTCACGACCAAACAGTCTTCGGATAAAAACTGCTGATGACCTTGTCCGATGTGATAAGAGGAATTCCGAACCGCATCGCTGTGGCAACGATAAATCGATCCGCAGGATCTTTATGCGTCCAATCGAGATTCAGTGATTGGATGATGAGATCTTCGTCTAATGGAATAAATCTGACATTCCCAGCCTGCTTGAGACGGTTGATGAACGCCTCCAGTGAAATAGGGAAAATGATGTCTTTCTTTTTGATTTTAATTCCGATTTCCCAGAAGGAAATGGTACTGACAAGAATTTCCGTTGCAGCATCAATAGCTCCCTTTGCTTTGACGGATAACTCCCCCTCTTTTCCCATAGTATACCAGATCAGGGAACAGGTGTCCAGTACAATCATGCCAGATCACCCCATTCAGAGGTGGTAGGAGCAGTCAAATCGCCCTTAATGCGTACTTTGCCTCTGACATCTGCGAATAGATCGGCAATGCTGTTTTTCTCACGATATTGGGTTATTTTCAAAACCGGATTGCGGTGATTGGTCACAATCAACGGTTCACCGGTTTGTTCGATCGCTCGAAAGTACTCGAGCATGTGTGCCTTTAAGCAACCCTTTGCAACAGTAATCATAGGAGCCCCCCATTAATATGACCATAGACATAACTATAGTAATATATAATTTTCTTTACGAATAGACAATAAAATCCCACTTATTACACATTAAACTTGAAAAACATGATATCTCCGTCCCGAACCCGGTACTCCTTGCCCTCAGAACGCATTTTCCCGGCAGCCCGGATGGCCGCTTCGCTCTTATGGGTCTCGAGATCAGAGAGAGAATAGACATCCGCTTTGATGAAACCCCGTTCGAAGTCCGAATGGATGACACCGGCGGCCTGCGGAGCCGTGAAACCCTGATGGATGACCCAGGCACGGTTCTCTTTCTCGCCTGCCGTAAAAAAAGTCCAAAGACCCAGCAGTGTATAGGCGGAACGGGCCAACGTAGCAAGTCCGGGTTCGGAAAGGCCCGCGCCTGAAAGAAATTCGGCACGATCTTCAGGCGGCAGCTCGGCAATCTCCGCTTCCAATTTTCCGCAAAGCACAACCACTGCCGCCTTTTCCTCAGCAGCCCGTTTCCGAACCTGCTCTACAAGCACATTCCCGCCAAGACCCTTCTCATCCACATTGGTGACATACAAAACCGGTTTGGACGTGAGCAGATGCATTTCTCGGATAACCTCTTTTTCGTCGGCAGTGAGGTCCAACTGTCTGACCGGCCTGCCTTGTTTGAGTGCGGCCTGTACCTTTTCATAGGTGGCCAAACCGTCTTTATCCTCTTTATCACCGAACTGGGCGCTCTTGGCCATGCGGACAATTCCCCGCTCAACCGTGTCGAGATCGGCCAGCATGAGTTCCGTATCAATAATCTCAATATCCCGAATAGGATCAAGCGTGGTTTCAACATGCACGACATCCGTATCTTCGAAGCAACGGACAACATGAATAATGGCATCGACATTTTTTATGTGCCCGAGAAACTGATTGCCCAACCCTTCTCCTTTGGACGCACCTTTAACCAAGCCTGCAATGTCCACTATTTCAATATAAGCTGGAACCTCTTTCAATGTCGGAATCCGCTCCGAGATCTTTTGCAGACGCGAATCCGGAACCGACACAATGCCGGTATTCGGGTCGATGGTACAGAAAGGATAGTTGGCCGCCTGCGCCTTACCGCTGGTGAGTGCGTTAAAAATAGTCGATTTACCCACATTGGGAAGTCCGACGATACCTGCTGCAAGACCCATAAAAAGCTCCCGGGAAGAAAAAGTTTATCATCAAAGACGTGAGAAGATAAAATAACGCAAGCAGAAAACTCTATTTTGGCATAATCACTACACACACAGATGCTGCACCAGAATCTTGATCCCGATTCCGATTAAAATCAGGCCGCCAAGCGCTTCAATCTTGGATTCAAAGAAGTGGCCCACCTGTTTGCCAATGAGCACCCCGGCAAAACAGATGACAAAAGTGGTGACACCGATAATGACCACAGGCAATAAAATAGCCACATTCAGAAAAGCAAAACTTAATCCCACGGCAAAGGCATCAATACTGGTCGCCACAGCTAAAATCATCAACACCCGTGTATTCAGATAATCCTTTTTCTCTGCCTCTTCAATCTTGAAGGCTTCATAAATCATCTTGCCGCCGATGAGAGTCAGAAGTCCAAACGCAAGCCAGTGGTCAATAGTTGAAATCAAAGCCTGAAAACGGGCGCCCGCCATCCAACCCAGAAAGGGCATGAGTGCCTGTGCGCCGCCGAAATAGAGCGCCACTTTCAAGGCCGCTGCAAAACGGGCCCGTTGAAGGGTAAGTCCCGTGGTAATGGAAACCGCAAGCGCATCCATGGAAAGGCTGATACCGATAAATAAAAGGGTCGGGAAGGCCAACATCAGTTCATTTCTATATGATTAAAGACTTTTCTATTCGCTTTTTTTTCGCTGTGAATCCGTTTATTATCGAGCATCTTGGCTTTAGCCCGTTTGGAACGCTTCCGCTTCTGGCGACGAATCTTTTCAATTGCCTGTTGCCGTTCGGACTGGATATTAAGATGCTTTTCTTCCAACCGTTCCACTAATCGGCGAAGGGCGATAAAACGATTCAGATACTGGGAACGGCTCTCTTCACACTTCACCTCAATACCGGAAGGCAGATGTTTCAGATAGACGCAGGTGGAGGCTTTATTGACATGTTGCCCTCCTTTGCCGGAAGAACGGATAAAATGCTCGGTGATGTCGCTCTTTTGCACATTCAGTACGGCCATTCGTTTCTCAAGCGCGGCAAACTTTTCCGGTGATGGTCCCATGGAATGAAAAATAATTAGCCATAGGTTGGACATAAAACTATTTTTTTTTGTAACTACTCACGTCCCAACGGGAGCAAAAAAAGCTGTTCGATAGAAGGGTCAAATCACTTAACCAATTGATCGAAAACATTCACACCGATAATTGTAGGCTAAAGGAACTTCCTGCCGCATAGAGGGAACCGGATAAACAAAAGGCGATCAGCAAAAAGAAATCGACTTTTTCCATTGCTTCCAAATTTTCCACCCGCTTATTCTTTAATGCCGCAAGCGGTATTAAACAACCGCCCGTGACTAGTGCACTGAGCAGAAAAAGCAGATGATACCGGCTCACCAGCGCACCGGCAACCGTTATTTCGAAGCCTTGAAAGAGGGTTAACAAGGCGCCCGCGATAATCGGCGTCACAATGCAGGCAGTTCCAAGCATAATACGGCTAAATCCAATATAGGCAGCCCGGCCTGTTGCCGGAAAGATTTCAAGCCCCAAATTCGTGGCCAGCATTCCGTGGGTCATGCCTGCACCGCCGGCAATGATTTGATACAAGATGATGGGAACAATACCGAACCAGGGTGTCGTACACCAAAGCAACATGGAAGTGCAGACCATGGCACTGATAATGAAAAGCGGAAGTCGGCTTCCTTTCAGCCGTTCGGCAATATGGCCCATGAAAAGAAGAACAAGGACGCTGACCGTATGTTGAATCATGACAAGCAAGGCAATTTTGGTCATGGAATAACCGTAGGATTCCTTTAAAAAAAGAAACATGAAGGCGGACAGCATACTGCGTCCGCCTGCCCAGAAGATGAAAAAAAGGCTGTAATACCAAAGCGCCACACTCCGATAATTCAATCTGACCTCCCGTGACGCGTCCTTGCTGAAAAAAGAGAGTACTTGCGGCTTGCGATCCGGAATACGGCGATATACCAGACAAGCAATAAGAAAAGAGACGGCAAACATGGCATAAATGGCCGAATATCCGCCCGAATGGGGGAACCGGTCAGCCACCCGCCCGATCAGATAGGTAAAGGCAACGATGCCAAAAACGGAAAGCGCCCATTTATAACTGTTGAAACGGCCCAGCCGTTCCTTGGAAACCAGATCGCCGATCCAATTGGTCTCAATATTCCACTGAATGCCACCTAACCCCATAAAGGCCAAGCTTAAAATCAGGAATAAAATGAGTGCGATTGATCGAAATTCCGGCCCTGACCCCATAAAAATAACAGCCCCAATACCTGCTGCCACTAAAAAACCGGCTAACATGGAAGCAATCATGGCCCGCCGATTTGAGCCTTGCCAGCGTAGTATCGAGTTGCCTGCAAACTGCATGAATGAGGAAAGCCCACTTGCACCACCGATAAGACCGACATGGAAGTCACTTCCCCCGAAAGAACGGATGACAACCGTGGGCAAAGCACCTAATCCGACCTCTTCAGACTGGAAGAGGATGGAGCCGAAACCGAATTTGACCCGTTCACGTTTAAGCGCTTTTTCTTCTACAAGAGGTTCGGTAGGGATAGCTTCGGAAGGGCTTATCTGTTGTGACATATTGAAATATAAGGGATTTAGCCCAAAAATACTCGGCATATTCACCCTGTAAAAGAGCGAAAAACCTTCATTTGCAAGCAAAATTGTGGTTATTGGGGAAAGGGTTGCTGTTTTTTGTTGAGCTATTGACGGGGCAAGAGACGGTATTTCCGTTTAAAGCGTTTGCTGACATAATAGATGTTCTGTCGATATGGAAAAACTCCTTTGCCAACACTTAGAAATTCCTTTGATATATGGATATATTTATGGATATGGCCTACAACATTATTCTTGGTCCTCATGTTCCAAACGATATCTCCAATCTAATCGCTGAAATTGATGAATTTAAAGGTCACTGGGAGGTACTCCAAAAAACAGCGCCAGATCGGCTTTCTATTCTTCGAAAAGTAGCAACTATCGCCTCCATCGGATCTTCAACGCGTATTGAAGGGGCCCGCCTTTCTGATACAGAGGTAGAACAGCTGCTTTCCTCAATCGGCACACATTCCTTCAAAAACAGGGACGAGGAGGAAGTGGCCGGTTATGCAGATGCAATGAATAGGGTGTTTGATTTCTTTCAGGAAATTCCCATCACCGAAAACCATATCAAGCAGCTCCATCAGATCCTGCTGAAATACAGCGGAAAAGATAAACGCCATAAAGGCGACTATAAAAAGCTCCCCAATCACATCGAAGCTTTTGATCCAACCGGAAAAAGCGTGGGCATTGTATTTGAAACCGCAACGCCATTTCAGACACCCTTTTTCATGACCGAATTAATCGAATGGTATCATCGACAAATACAGGATAAAATTCATCACCCGCTTCTGGTCATCGCCGGATTTACAGTCCACTTTCTGGCCATTCATCCCTTCCAGGATGGTAACGGTCGACTGTCCCGGATTCTCACCACGCTCATGCTGCTCAAACAGGGATATACCTTTGTTCCCTATTGCTCCTTGGAAAGCATTGTGGAGGAGAATAAGGCTCGCTATTACCTCTCACTCAGAAAAGCACAATCTTCTTTCAAGACAGATCACGCAGAGATGGTAGAATGGCAACGTTTTTGGATGTCCAGCTTAAAAAAGCAGAAGGATCTTCTGCTTAGAAAATTGGAGCAGGAAAAATCGCTTTCTATGGCTGATTTGTCCGACCTTGAAGCAGCCCTTCTGGAATTTGCAAGGTTAAAAAACCGGTTTGTCCTGCGCGAAGCGGTTGCTCAAACACAGGCCAATCGGAATACGGTTAAGAAATATCTTCAACGACTCGTTAAAAAGGGGTATTTGAAAAAACACGGCATTGGCAAAGGGACTTGGTATTTCACGGCGTAAGCTCTTTCCTACGGATACGACGGATTGAGCTGCACCATATAGCGTTGTATGCTCGTACTGTAGGTCGTGATGACATCATATTTACCGAAAGAGAACAGGGAATTGGCTGGGGAGGAAAGCGAGCCGCCGGAAACATCGGTCCAGGTAGTACCTCCATCCGTTGTACGGTAAACCGTAGCAACATTACCATTGTAAGCAGAGCAAAAGCCGG
This sequence comes from Elusimicrobia bacterium RIFOXYB2_FULL_49_7, assembly GCA_001800515.1. Next base: position 36,623 of record MGVN01000155.1, read on the forward strand.
TCTGGGAATCCGAAAAATGGATACTGGTCATTGAGGTACCCGTAAAACCGCCTCTTGTCCAGCTGAGTCCACGGTCAATCGACTTGGCATAATATCCACCGTTACCGACAATCCATCCCGTATCCTCAATAAAAAAGACGCTGTTCAGGTTTTCACCTGTGCCACTGCTGGCAATCGATGTCCAGGTTGCACCACCATCCTCTGTTCGGTAAATGCGGGCCAAATCGCCAACCATAATGACCGAGTCTGGTGAAAAAGCCCATACGCTGTTCATGGTGCTGGTAATTTGATTATCATCCGCCACCTGCCAGTTTCTGCCATCCGAGGTCTTATAAATCATGCTTGGCGAATCAAAATAATCCCCAACAGCCCAGCCATTGACGGAATCACAGAAAAAGAGGCTTTTAAGGGCGGCATCACCATGCGGAATTCCACCATCCGCAGTCATCCAGTTGACACCGCCATCCACAGTTTGTTGCGTATAGCCCAACGATCCGGTTATCCAACCCCGAAGCGAATCAATAAAGAAGACAGCGTTGTAATTATAGGAATTTCCAGTGTTAAGCGCAATCCAGTTAAGTCCATGATCCGTTGTTTTAAATAATGCCCCTGCGATTCCGGCAATATATCCTGTGCTGTCATCCGGAAAACAGATTGAATAAAAACCAAAATCACTGATAGTTGAAATTGATCTCCATCCTGCTTTGGAGAAGACCATGGATACGGTGTCACTCAGGCCAAAGGGATCTGTTGCCATAAGCTGAATTGTGTCACGGCCGTACCATGCACCTGCCCCGACCGGTTCCGTAAAAAAAAGAGCGGGAAATGAAGTGACCAGATCCAAGACCGGGGTGATGGTGGTGTTTGCGCCAAGCCCAGACCATGCGGAACTGCTCCAATCCAATTCCGCTGAATTATTCACATCCAAATCCGTGTAAATGTTATCCAAGAAATAAGAGGGGAAAGATTCACCTGCATCAAGGGTGGTATCGTGTATTCCTGCAAGCACGGGAACAGCCGGCATGCGATACACATCAATAAGATAGGTCTTGGATGCATCTGTTTCTTCCGCATTGATCTCAATCCTGATGGCTCCTGAATTGAGGCCAAAGTTCAAATACTGTTTTGGGGATTGGCTGCCGGATAAAACAGATATATCGTTGATCATCATGGTGGCGCTGTCATGGGCAAGGGTGGCAAGGACAAAAAGGGTATCCACATTCGATTGAACCGTGTCAATATAAGAGGTTGAGTCAGGCGAAAAGACCGGCGACAATGCGCCGGATGAAACCGTTAGACCGGAGAGGGAGGCATTGGTGCTTATAGGACGCACAACGTTGATGGTATAGAACTTGTGCACATCATTATAGGTGAGAGCCGAATTGGTCGTGTCTTCTGCATTAACCGCAATAACAAAATTATTATCCCCTGTTTGTATCGGAAAAGAGTCTGACGTCATTCCTGAGAGCGCGGAAAGACCATTGATTAAGATGGTTGCATTGGCCTGTCGTGCGGTCGGTCTGAAGCGGATGGCATTCACCCTGTCGGAAACCGTGTCCTGATAGGAGAAAGAGTCGATTACAAATAAAGGATTGAGTGTGCCATCCGATACCATCAAATCAGACAAAAAGGCGTCGCTGCTTTTCCGGTGAACCGATATCGTATAATCCTGATAGGTGACCATCTCTTGAGCGGCCACGCGAACAGTCATGATGGTATTGCCTTCCGGCAAAGGGATGTTTGGGGAAGAGCTGTCCGACTCAACAGGCGTTCCGTCAACTGTGATTGAAACGCCGTTCCATTGGGCTGAAGGCATCACGCTGATGCTGTCCATGCTATTGTCTACCGTATCGGAATAGGCCAAAACAACCGGGTCAAATGCGGGAGAGAGCGTTCCGGACGAGACCTCCAATGCAAGAAGCGATAGATTTTGATGAACAAACTGCAAGAGGGGACCATAGGTGGTGTCTGCGCTGTTCCAGGCAGCAATCTGCCAATAATATTCAACCCCGTCCGCCCAGCCATCAATCGGTTTGACGCTCAGGAAAGAATCGGTTAGGAACGGTTGGAAAAGGGTGGGCGGCATATCTGTGCCGAAATAAACGGAATAATGAAGGATATCCGCCATGGGATTGACAGCCCGCCATTGCAGGCGCACGCTGTCCGACGTCAAGATATCGGTCGGCGAAAAAGAGTTTGCGACAAAGGAAGGGGAGGCGCCCGCATAAATGCGTCTACACAGACCCAGGCTGGTGCTGTCTCCCAGTTGGGCTTCAATCTGCATGTCATATCGCGTGTTGGCCGATAAGCCGGTGACCGTACATTGCGTATCCCCCACCACAGAGGTGTATTGGGTTAATGGAGGTGAAAAGGTATTGATGCGCACCGTGTAAGTTGCGCCGGGTGCGCTGGCATGCCAGGTGA
>MGVN01000156.1 GCA_001800515.1 Elusimicrobia bacterium RIFOXYB2_FULL_49_7
AGATGGCCAAGACCAGTGCAGCTTTAGCCATGCATGCCGCAGCTCGATTGCCTTATTTCTCGATTCTGACCCATCCGACCACGGGCGGAACCACTGCGAGCTTTGCCATGCTTGGTGATATTAATATTGCCGAACCGGGCGCGCTTATCGGTTTTGCCGGCCCACGTGTTATTCGCGAAACCATCCGTCAGGAATTACCCCCAGGATTTCAGCGGGCCGAATTTCTCCTGGGACATGGATTTGTTGATATTATTTCTGACCGTGCTGACCTAAAAAGCACCATTTCAACTCTTCTCGGCCATCTTTGCGGACCTGTGCTGGTAGAAAAGTCCAACCTGTTTATTGATGCCAAGGGGCAGCTTTATCAGGAAAAGCAGGCAAAAGGTTAGGGCGGCGCTTCGACAAGCTCAGCGCCCGTTTATCTTTAGCTGTTGTTATTGAGAATGTCCGGGCGCTGAGCTTGTCGAAGCGCCGATTACAATACAATTGTTTCTTTTGAGCAAAAACGATTGTATAGAAAAATCCCAGCATTCATAAGAACCAATGCCAGGATACCGGCAGCTCCGGTAATGCCCACTGCCAGATCATTCCCTCCTTTGATGTAAAGCAACGATAATCCTGCGGTGGCATTGAATGTACCGTGAAAAATGGCCGGAGCCAGCACAGAACCGCTTTTCAGACGGATATAATTCAAAAGCGGGGCAAAGGCCATGCATAGCAAGGTCATCATGAAAATGCCGGGCAGAGGATGGTCCGGATAGTTGTGGCCTAATAAAATCAGCGGCAGATGCCAAAGTCCCCATATCACCCCGGTTAGCAAAGAACATTTCCAAAAACCTAAATGCTTCCATTCATGCAGAAGCAGGCCACGCCAACCAATTTCCTCCCCCAGAGCAAAGAAGGCATTAATGGTAGCACCGGCCAGGATGGTTTGAATCAGCGTTGCAATAAGCGGCGAAACGGGGAGTTTTTGAAGCGAGGCTTTGAATGCCTCAACTTGTTCCGGAGTCATGGTCTTGGCATAGCGTTCAAAAAGGCCGGCCAGATCCGGCGCAAAGGAGGTTCCTGGGAAGAGGAGGCTGAATGCAAATGTCAGGCCAGAGAAAAGTAATGGCAGTGCCATGGCAAGCAGCAGCCACCAATTCCATTGCCAACGCAGTCCCAACCTTTCCTTCCAATCCGTCATTCCCGAGCTCTTCAGCGTTATCAATGCACCCAGCGTGGGGCCGAACATATAGAGCAGCGCAATCAGGAAAGCGTTTGGCGTATTCCATTGACCGCCGGAAAGATAAAATCCGAGCGCCAATATCCAACTGGATAAAGTGGTGATAAGCAGAAAGAGGGAGACGGTCCGGGAGAACGGGCGAGTCATACCTGTTTTTTCAACAGTTCATAATCCGCGCGTGTCATCATGGAGACCAACTCTTGGAAGGAAACCTTTGGTTTCCACCGCAGTTCCCGTTTTGCTTTGGAACAGTCTCCGATAAGGACATCTACCTCTGTGGGTCGGAAGTAATGCGAATCGACTTCCACCAAGATTTTACCCGTTTTTTTGTCGAGTCCCTTTTCGTTGACCCCTTTACCCTTCCAAGTCAATTGGTAGCCAAGCTCCGCAAAGGTTTGCTCCACAAACTCCTTCACGGTGTGTGTTTCGCCGGTTGCGATGACAAAGTCATCCGCTGTTTTCTGTTGAAGCATGAGCCACATGGCCTCCACATAATCACCGGCAAAGCCCCAATCCCGCTTGGCATGGAGGTTACCCAGTTTTAGGGTAGGAGCCAGGCCCAGCTTGATTTTAACCGCACCCAGGGTGATCTTGCGGGTTACAAAGTTTTCACCGCGGCGAGGGGATTCATGGTTGAATAGAATGCCGTTACAGGCGAAGAGATTGTAGGCCTCCCGATAATTCTTAACAATCCAGAAGGCGTACATTTTAGCGACACTGTATGGAGAGCGGGGGTAAAAAGGGGTTTTTTCACTCTGAGGGATTTCCATCACCTTGCCGTAGAGTTCACTGGTAGAGGCCTGATAAAAACGGGTTTTAATATCCAATTCCCGAATGGCATCCAGGAGCCGGATGACCCCTAAGGCATCCACATCTGCTGTATATTCCGGTACTTCAAATGATACTTGAACGTGCGATTGTGCCCCGAGATTGTAGATTTCATCCGGTTCGCATTTGTCGATTATTCGTTTCAGGCTGCTGGCATCACTCAAATCACCGTAGAAGAGATTTAGCTGGTCTTGATACTTTTTATCAGCATGCAGATGATCAATACGGCCCCTATTAAAGGAGGAGCTGCGGCGGACAATGCCGGTGACTTGATAGCCCTTTTTTAAAAGCAGTTCTGCAAGATAGGAACCGTCTTGTCCGGTAATACCTGTTATAAGCGCTTTTTTAGCCATGTGGTTTATCCTTGGAAATGTTTCTTTCAAAATATTAAGTCCTGTTTCGGATTGGCAATTAAAATAAATAATCAAGTATATTGCTTTAATGGAAGAATCGCAAAAAGAATTCCTGGTTTTTGGTGCGCCTCTTATAGGCGAAGAGGAAATCGCCGAGGTGGTGGCCACCTTGAAGAGTGGGTGGATAGGCACCGGACCCCGGGTGGCGGCTTTCGAAAAGGCTTTTGGTGATTACAAAGGTACTACCTATGCAGTGGCGGTTAATTCCTGTACTGCTGCCCTTCATTTAAGTTTGTTGGCTTCGGGTATCGGCCCTGGGGATGAAGTCATTACCACGCCATTAACATTTTGCGCTACTGTGAATGCCATTATTCATGCCGGTGCCGCACCGGTCCTGGCGGATGTGGATCCGCTTACTCAGAATATTGATCCCAATGAAATTGAACGGAAAATCACTTCAAAAACGCGTGCTATTCTGCCCGTCCATTTTGCAGGCCGGCCTTGCGATATGGACGCCATTATGGCAATCGCAAGGCGGCATGATTTGCTGGTCATTGAAGATTGCGCCCATGCTATTGAGACCGAATATCATGGACAAAAGGCGGGTACCTTCGGTGATTTCGGCTGTTTCAGCTTTTATGTAACCAAGAATCTGTTTACCGGCGAAGGGGGTATGATTCTGACCAAAAATCAGGAGTATGCGGATCGTCTGAAACGGTTGGCACTTCATGGCATGAGTCAGGATGCCTGGAAGCGGTTCACCGACGATGGCTATCGTCATTATCAGGTAATGGAATCCGGGTTTAAATATAACATGATGGATTTGCAGGCTGCTTTGGCCTTACCTCAGATGAAGAAGCTGGAAGATTACTGGCAGCAACGGCTCGAAATCTGGAATCGCTATCAGGAGGCTCTTTCTTCGCTTCCTGTTGCTCTACCCGCACCTTTTGAATCCAATACCCGCCATGCGCTGCATCTTTACACCCTGTTGATTCATGAGAAACGATGTGGTTTGACCCGAGATCGATTTTTAACTGCCATGACCAAACAAGGTATTGGCGTGGGTGTTCATTATCTGAGTCTGCCGGAACATCTTTTTTATCAGAAGTCGCTTGGATGGACGCCGGAAATGTTTCCCAATGCCATGAGAATCGGACAACAGACAGTGAGTTTGCCTTTGTCGCCTAAATTGACTGATTTTCAAGTCCAGCAGGTTGTTGATGCGGTCATCCAGACCATAAATTGTGGTTGAAATTAGATATTGTTAACCAAAATTAAATTAACATTTAAATTGATTCGCTTCCCCCTATTTTCTATATTTTATAATCTCTTTTTTTAAGCGGGTACCGCTGAAAGGGGATGGGTGTCTTTAAAACTCAAAAAGGTGCAATAATAATGAACCGACACGTTTTTTTACCGACATTCTTGCTTTTTATTCTTTGTTCGGTTGTTTTAGGGCAAAGCAAAGAGCAGTTGCTTCAGAAAATAAAGTCCGGGGAAATTCAAATCCCCCAAGAACTAATGGTACAAGGAGAAGCTGCACTTCAGTCCCCAGGGAATGGAAAAAATACATCATCCAGTCAATCTTCTGAATTATCTGATAGTTTAAAGAGCCGCCGGGATTCCCTGTCAGTGGTGCCAGATACAATGCCTACTCTGCTTTCTCTGGATAGTCTGTATAAGCAGCTTGTGAAAGCTACCCCTCAGGAGCTAAGACTAAAAGAATTCGGTTTTTCTGTTTTTAAGCAGATGGTGGTCATGCCAGCAACCCCCACCCCGTCAGTGGAAGATTATATCTTGAATCCGGGTGATGAGCTCATTGTTTATACCTGGGGTCGGGAAACCGGTAGTCGCAGTATTTATATTGATAAGGATGGTTTCTTTAATTATCCTCCTTTGGCACCGAAGCGAGTGACAGGTCTCTCTTTTCAGCAGGCTCGGGATGAGATTGTGGCAGCGCTTCAGAGTATTTCAGGACTCCAGGCCAAGGTAAGCATGGGGCAACTCGGTGCTATTCGAATAATGATTTTGGGAGATGTTGAGCGCCCCGGCTCTTATGTCGTGACTTCCGGAACAACCCTCCTAAACGCACTCTTTCTATGCGGCGGTATCAAGGAGATTGGTAGTCTGCGTGCCATTGAATTGAAACGATATGGCAAGACCCATCGTAAAGCTGATCTCTATCAGCTTTTAATCCAGGGCAAGGATGCCGGAGAGATACAGCTCGTTTCAGGAGACATTATTTTTGTGCCGGTAGTTCAAAAAAAGGTGGCTGTGGCCGGTTTTGTCCGTCGTCCCGCCATTTATGAAGCACTGGCTAAGGAGAAGGTCTCCGACCTGATAGAATATGCCGGAGGAATGAATGCGATGGCCAATGGCGAGCGAATTGTCGTGGAACGGATAAAGGAAAATAATGAACGGATTGTGCTGACTGTTTCCTATCAGTCTCAAAAACGAAAATTTGTCAATGATGTAACCGTGGAGGATGGTGATTTCGTCAAGGTTTTTCCGTTACTGGCGCCTGAGAATAATTCAATCGTTATTGTTGGAAATGTGCTGGCACCGGGCAAATATCAATACAAGCCTGATCTGACCGTTAAAGATCTGTTGCCTGATTTATCTTCCTATAAACCGGAAACCTTTCTGGATTATGCGGTAACTAAACGGGTTTTTGCTCCGGATAATCACTATGAATATATCCCTTTTGCCTTGGGTTTGCTATATTCGGATAATCAAAATTTTGTTCTGGCACCCCGCGATACCCTGTTTATCTTCAATCGGTGGGAATTGCTGGATACCACTTTTATCGAGGTGGCGGGTAATGTACGCCTGCCGGGTCGGATAAAATATACGCCCAATATGCGTCTTTCTGATGCCGTGATTGCGGCCGGCGGTTTTAAGGAAGATACCTATCTGCCGGAAGCGCATGTGTTGAAATATGCGCCTGAATGGCAACAGAGCCATATCCAGAAATCGGACTTAAATGTGGTTCTCAAGAATTACAGCAGTATGGATAACATTGTTCTTGGGCAGAATGATAAGGTGATTATTTTCTCTAAATGGAACTTCCAGTTTGCCGATTCTGTTACTATTTTTGGGGAAGTAAAAGTACCTGGAAAATATAAGTTAGTTCAAGGCATGACCGTATCCGACTTAGTTAAACATGCAGGAGGTTATGCAGAAGGGACTTATACGCTTTCCGTGGAAGTGGTGCACTCTAAAGTCATTGGCGATTCCTTGGCTAAGGAGCAAATCATTAAGCTTGAGATAGGAAAAGATGGCGGGCAGATTTTAATTTATCAGCTTGAAAATGGAGATGAGGTTTTTGTTCGAAGAATTATTGACTTTGGCAAGACAATTTCTGTTAACTTGACAGGTCAGTTTCGGTATCCGGGGATTTATCGTGCTGAAAAAGGGGAAAAGCTGAGCAGTCTTTTTGAACGGGCTGGCGGGTTTAAAGAGAACGCCTTTTTGCCCGGAATTTTCTTTACGCGAGTTAGGGTTCGAGAACGCCAACAAGAGCATTTAAAGACCGTTGCAGGGAAGCTGCAGCAACAACTTGAACAGATGCTTTCCCAGGAAGCGGCTGGTATTTCCGCTGACGACAAGGCCTACCGGGATATGCTTATTCGCCAGCGAATGGATATGCTGGAAAATCTTAAAAGTTCCTTTCCCCTAGGGCGTGTGGTACTTAATATCAGCGATTTGGCCTCGTTTAAAGGTTCAGAATGGGATGTTGAAGTGGAGAATAGGGATTCTGTTGGAGTGTCAGAGAACTTGAATACTATTTCAATTCTGGGTGAAGTGTTTGCCCCGGTTACGGTGGTGTATACTAAGAAACGGAACACGGTTGGGGAGTGCCTGGATGCGGCAGGTGGCGTGGCTGAGACCGGAGATGAGGATAATACCTATCTGATTAAAGCGGATGGTACCGTGGTGACTTCGAAAACCTGCGGTATTTTTACAAAATTCAACTGGATCGACCCAGGCCCGGGTGCCACAATTATTATACCCCCGCTGGTGCCCAAGAAGTCGATCTGGACCGATATCGAGCAGGTGACCCGAATCGTTTATCAATTGGCGGTGACTACGGGAGTCGTTTTTACAGTGCTGAAATAATCTAATATGATAGAAAATCAGACAACAGAATTCAAGCTTATCTGGCAGGATGACGCCTTTAAGAATGTATGCGCTTTTGCCAATACCG
>MGVN01000157.1:0-27404 GCA_001800515.1 Elusimicrobia bacterium RIFOXYB2_FULL_49_7
ATGCGAATTTTGCTATTACGCAATACATTACGAGTGAGATGGATTCGTTGCCGAACTGGTATTTTCCGCAGGTATATGGTGTTTATACATCTCGTTTGAAATCCGGTATTAACGAATACAGTATCGGTACGTTGTCGGACATTCCGGTGACGGTTTTAACTGTGACGGGTTCGGGTCCTTGGGCGGTGACCTTTTCGGGTACGCCTGTGACGGGGCGTATTTTCAGCAAGGATTGTTTTACGGATGCCGGCGGGCATAAGTGGAAGATCGAGAGTGTTGTAAGTTCTTCGGAGATAACGGTGACGAATAGCGAGTATGTTGCTTATGGGAGTCCTGCGCCTGTTGTGGGGGTGGGTACGATAGGGCGCTGGTTTTCGACATTGCAGGGGTGGGAGGATGCTCGTGATGGTAATTTGGTTCGGGATCAGCGGCTGGAGAAGGGTATTTGTTACGATGATGGTATTTTGACGGGTAATTTGGTTATTGAGGGGTCGACGACGAATGCGAGTTATTATATGTGGGTGAGTGTGGATAGTGCGGAGAGTCATCGAGGGGGGCGGACGAGTGGTGTGTTGCTTGATCCTGCGACAGCGGATGTGCCGGTTCGTTTAAACGATGCGTATACTGTTTTTGAAGGATTTCGTCTTACGGATTGGGGTTCTTCTTCGGGTTCAGTTGTGGGTATTTCGATTGGGGCGAGTGATTGTATTGTGAGGCGCAATGTGATTTACGGGGATGTATCCGGAAACGGGGGTGCTGCGATTTCGTTTCCGCAAAATAATGCTCTTATTTATAATAATCTGGTTTTCAATACAACGGGGAACGGTATTTCTGATGCAACGGGCAGTGGAAGCGGGAAAAGGCTTTACAATAACACGATTTACAATACGGCCGCCGGTACATACGGCATTTATTCTACAAACGGTTCCGGGACGGTATTGAAGAATAATATTGCATTGAGTTGTGGGGCGTCTTGTTTTTCGGGTAGTTTTAGCAGTGCCACATACAATATGTCCTCGGATGGGACGGCCTCTGGGACGGGTTCCCTAATAAATAAGGCCGCGGCGGTGCAATTTGTTTCGACGGTTTCCGGGAGTGAGGATTTGCATTTGCAGACGGGTTCGGATGGGATAGACAATGGGGATTCGGTTGGTTTGTCGGTTTTTTACACGGGAGATATTGATGCGGCTTTTCGTGAATATAATGCCTGGGATATGGGTGCGGACGAATATGTGAGTCTTTTGTTTTCGCGAACGGATTCGACGGCGAGCAGTGTGACGTTTCATTATTACGGTATTGCGTCATTGGGTTCGGACGTTGATTCTGCGTATATCTGGGTCAGTGCTTTGGCGTCTTATTCCGGGGAGCCTTCGGTGAAGGTGGCGAAGGCTGAATTAAGCGGGGCTATAACGGTTCCAGGGTTGACGGAGAGTGCGCCGTATTACATTATAGCGAAGCCGCATACGACGGGTGGTTTATTCACCTCGGATTCGACGTTGGACAGTATGCGTACCCAAATCAACAATGCGGTTACGTTCGATTTATTTAAGGATAGTTATGCGGGTATTTTCAAGATAGGGTGGGCGGACAAGACGTTGGGTTCGGCCGTGGATTCGGTGCGTATTTTTTATCGGACGACCGGTTACGAGACGGATCCGTTTTCCGGTTCTGTTTCGCAAGAAGATACGGTTATTTCGCGGGCTGTATTTTTGGGTATGGACACGTTATTTCTGACGGATTTGGTTACGCCGAACACGATGTCGGTGAATTTGACGTTGATAGATCATGCGGATAACAGGTCATTTCGTTCTCCGGTTGCTTATCAGGCGCAGTTGTCGGTAGATTTTACTTATCCGGGCAATCCGTTGACTTTTAAGAATTATGGTCTTGATACGATCCAGGTGAATTATACGTTGGAGGATCATTGCGCCGAGCTTTCCGGGGATGATCTGGGTATTGACAGTATTTTTATTTTTGCGGTGACGGATTCTTTGGATTTGGTCAATGATTATTACCGGGATTATACGCCGCAGGATACGCTTCTTTTGTCGGATATTGTCGGTAATTGTTCGGATATCAAGAGTTTTTCCGGACTTTTGCCTGAGACGCGGTATTATTTCGGTGTGGCGACGAAGAATAGCGCTGGCAATTGGTCCAAGGCGGTTAACGTATCCACTTTCTATTATACCCGTCCTCTGAATCCGCTTCATATTGCAGTGCTTGAGACCCCGGCGAAAGGGGACAGTAGTATTCAAGTGACGGTCCACAATGCAGCAGCTTTGGCTGCCGGTGTGGATACGGTTCAGGTCTATCAATCGACGATTTATGTGACGAATCCGTTGAATACGCCGATACTTCGTTTGTCGGCTTCTGCTTTGCTGGTTGACAGTGTTTTTATCTTGACCGGGCAGAGCGGATTGCAGAAGTATTGTTTTACGGTGGCGTGCGGTATGACGGCGAATTCAGACAACAGCACCCGCTGGAGTTTCATTGATACGCGAAGCGTTGTGGGCAACGGCGACACGGTTCGCACGGCTAATTATTCGGCGCCCATTAATACGGCGACATTGACCATCAATAGCGTGACGGACACCACGGTTTTTTACACCCTGGGTAATGGGGCCGGCTTGCCCGTTCATGCGGAAAGCGTTTTCACTTATATTGCTCTTGATTCAACGGGCTTGGCGACTCATTACAAGACCCTTTCGGCTTGGCGGGACACCACCCGTTATGCGGATACCTGGGGGCCGTTGTCGATAGATACGCTTACGCCCGGGGGTGTTTATTGGCTGGGGGTTACTTTAAAGAGCAGTGAAGGGATCTGGTCGAATACGGTTAACATTAAGAAGATCGTGGCGTCGGTTTCCAATCCGGTGACCCTGACCTTGTCGCGTCTTTCCACGACATCGGATTCCATTGTCGTGCATTTCAATAATCTGGGCAGTGTCACGCCTCTTGCCACGCATCTTCATCTTTTCTGTCAGATAGGGACCTATGTGACGGATTCTTCTCTTAGCCCCGTTGTTCCGGGGATGGATTACACGCTTCCTTTTCCGGTTCAGGACACGATTGGTTTTCCATCGGGCACGAATGCGCGGTATTATTGGTCTGTGTCGCCGGGTTATACCGGTAATTGGGCCGGCATCAGCGGTCAGAACGAAGCGGTCATTTTTGTGGACAATATCAAGCCTGTGAATATTTTGGATTTTTCCTATACGGACACCACGAGCACTTCCTTTAATATCACGGTTCTCAACGGTGCGGGTTTGAGCGGTGATGTGGAGTCTGTTTGGGTGTATGTCAATACGGACAGTACGCTTTTGGCGAACACTTATCAGACGGGGTCCACGGCCAAGAGCGTGGTGAGTAAGAGCCAGCTTGGCAATATCGTACTCAGCGGATTAAATGAAGCGACCCGTTATTTTGTGGGCGTGGCTGTCCGGGATACGTTGGGGAATTGGTCGGATGTTGTTAAAATCCGGCGTTCGTTTACGGATTTGGAGAATCCGCTGAAAGCGACGGTGGCCGAATCCGGCACCAGTCGTGTTTTGAACGTGACGTTTCATCATCTTTTGTCGCTGCACAGCAAAGTTGATACGGTGCGGTTATTTTACAGTACGAACGGCAATCTTATCCGTTTCATGACGCCGAGCGGCACGCCGACTGTGGAATATCGCAAGGTTTTGGTACAAGCGGACAGTACGGTCCCGATTTCCGGTGTTCAAAGCCAGACCTGGTATTACTTTACGGTGAATGAGCGTTATTATGAGGAGGGCGTGCATTATGGTCCTCTTTCTTCCGCCAATATAGATTCTTTTTTTACCGGAGATTACGATGAACCGTTGAATATTCGTGATTCCATTACCGCCACCACCACGAACACCCTTTCTTTCCGGCTGTTAAGTCCCTCTTTGTTGGAGGCGGACATCAAGAGCGTCTATCTTTTCTATGATACGGTGCCCAGCAATATGGTGACGAACTTCCGTTCTCTTTCCGCCTGGGATACGCTGACTCGTGCGGAAGCGGTGGCCTCGGGTGTCATGACTATCAGCGGACTTTTGGATGCGCATAAATATCATGTGGGCGTGGCGGTGGAGGATAGTGCGGGGAATTGGAATACGTCCGGTAACCTCACGCTGGATTCCGGTTGGACCAAGATCAGCAACCCCTTGTCCGTGAATCTTTATGTCAGCGCGTCGGACAACCGTAATATTTTGGTGACGCTCAGCGGTCTGAGTGCGTTGTCGCCCAACGTGGATTCTCTCCGGCTGTTCCATGGTCTTTCTCTTGTTACAGACCCTTTTTTGCGGGCCCCGGACACGGTGGTGAATCGTCATCTGTTAACCGGTGATCGGGACACGGTGGTTATTCGGGTGGCGGATGCTTATTCGGCTTTTGAATATTTCTCGGTTTCGCCCGGTTTGAAGGATGCGGCGAAAAATCAGGTGCTTTACGGTGCCATTCCGCCCGCGGCCACGGATTCGCTGATGATGGATACGGACGAACCGGTGAACGGATTGGTGTTGGTCCGGCGCGATTCCACGTTGACTTCCGTGCAGTTGGAGGTTCAGAATTATAACCCGCTTTGGGGTAAGGATATTAACGATATTTATTTCTGGGTTCGGGAATCCACGTTGGTGGGTCAGGGTGATTCGAATTACCTGCTGATCAATTATATGGCGATGGCGCCCGATTTGATTTTTCCGTTGGGGAGTTTGATATTTAATTGGCCCGAGATTTCCGGTCTGGACACGGGAAAGACCTATTTTATCGGGTGCGCACCGCGCGATACGAATGGGAATTATTCCCCGACCCTTGCCGTTATCCGGATGCATACTGTTGCGTTGCCGCGCAATCCGCTTCATCTGTCGGGTACGGCCCCTTATTATAGTGTGGCGAATATCAGGATAGACAGCTTAAACCGTTTATCCGCGGAGGTGAACCGGAGCCAGATACGTCTGTTTTATAATACGACGGCTTGTAATCTCGACCCGTATGCGGCTTCCGGTTATGTGACGCTGAATTTATCCACCGCGTCTTCGGATACCACCGTGATCATCGGCGGTTTGATTCAAAATACCAAATATTATTTTTCCATTGCCGTATGCAATACCAAGGGGAATTATTCATCCATTGTTGAGCCGACCAATACCTGCACGCTCCGTACGCCGGTGGCGCTTGATACGGTTGCGCCGAACGGTCAGGGACTGACCTTTGCAGTGGACAGTGTGCGCGTGATTAATCCGTTGCGCGAATTACATTATGTGGTTCGCGGATTGAATACGCTGACCGGCAGGGACCGGATACGTTCCGTTCTGCGCATTTATTGGTCGGATGATAGTTTGTACAAGAATTTTTCCAATCCCGGGTTGGGGGTGGAGTTTTCGGATCTCAGTCTGTCGGCCTTTCCGGCGGATACGTTGGAAGGCAGCGTGTATGATCTGATTCCGGGCGCACTTTGGAATCGTCAGGGGAGGCCGTATTATTTCACCACCTGCGTGCGCGACAGCGCTTTCAATTGGGATTCCCTGCATATCAAGAGTGATACCGGTTATACCCGGGCAGATACGGTTCGGCCGGTGAATGACTCCATCGGTTATGCGGTGTCGCAGTCCGGGTTTGATACGTTGATGGTTCAATGGGACAAGGGTTTCTTTAATCGTATTCCGGTTTCTTTCCGGGATACGGTTCCCGGAATCGGGCTTTGGATTTATCCGGATACGATAACGCAGCGCCGTGTTGATTCCGCGGCACCGGCCATTTATATCGACAGCAGCGCCGGTTTGACGCTCCGTTATGCTCTGTTGCATCACAATGCACGGTATCATGTGGCGTTATCACCGATTAACACCATCGGCAACCGGGGTGCCATCCGTTCCGGTACGAGTTATTTCGGCCTGACCGTGCCCTTTGATTCCTCCACCATTTCGGCCCCGCCCAATCTCTGTTCCTTGTGGGTTGCACGGGTTTTTTCCGCGCCCGGAAGCTTGCAGGTTGGCATGACGATTTCAAATTATCAGTACACGGATATGGTGAATGGAATAACGGTGCCGATAACCAGTGTCGTGGTGCGTTACAAGGGGGGCAGTCTGCCGCCTTCCGGTATCACGGATGGTTTTCCGGCGGCTATTTTCCCGGTGTCATCCGGTCAGATGTCCGGGAATACCTTCATTGCCAATCTGCCGTTGGATTCCAATCTGACTTTTGCCGCATTCACGGTGAACAGCCTGTCAACGGCTTATCCGTTGAATCGGAGCAGCGGTACGGCGGCGAAGGCGATTCGTACGGTTCATACCCGCGATTATCCGGAGAACGATCTTATTATCGACGACTTGCACGCCATCGGCGGCGGCGGCGGTTCGGCGCTCTGCTCACTTATCGTCAATTGGCGATGGAACGGACCCGTGTCGACCCTTCCGGCCGGAGTCAAGATACTGTATTCCTTATATGCCACCAGCGCGGATACGCCGAAAGTATATAATGACCCTGCTTTTGATTCCCTGCCTTTGCAGCCGGGTGCGCTCAGCGGTAGAGACACCATTGCCTCCGGTCTGGTGTTGAATCGGAATTATCAAGTGGCTCTTTTTGTATACAGTACGGATTCTGTTTTTTCCAAAAACTATGTGGGCCGGACCATTCTGACGCCCATGGGCAATGATACCAGTAAGCCGCCCCAGTTGCCTATTGACCTGGAAGCTGTGCCCGTGGATGCCAAGACTTTGAAACTGACCTGGTCCGTGGATTCGACGACCTTGGCCGGCATTCAGGCCGGCGAGAACCATACCCTGCGGTTGGGATACGGTTATTCCAATGTGAGTTGGGATGAATTCATCCATCCCGCTTCCGTGAATCCGTTCGATTCCGCGGTTTCGGCTGCGCTGGTATCCCATTCCGGTGAGCTCTATTTTGATGTGGAGCCGGGGGTGAATTACTTTTTCGCCATGTCCCTTGTGGATTCTGCGGGGAATGCGGCGGTGGTGGATGCTGACCATTCGCTTGCTCTGGGAAGGACAACGGTTCCGTCCCTTGATTCTGCCGACTTGTCCGTGAATGTCCTATCCGATTATCTGATGACCTTGGATTGGCATGCCGCCCTGAACAATGGAAACTTTCGATTGGACCCTGCCGTACAATTCGTTACCGTGGTTCTCCAGGCGTCCGGCTATCTGGAGACGGGGCTTCCGACCAAGGACTCGCTCTCTTCGAACAGGTTATATCTTTCCACCCGCACGGATGTCGCCTCCGGGGCATTGTCCATCAATACGTTGGCGTTGAGTGATACGACCTATTACCTCACGGTCTTTACATCACTTCTCGATTACGGGCAGATGTCTGAGCCGCTCTTTGCAGGGGCTTATCATTACTCCTTGGACGATCCCTGGCTCGAAGGACTCTCGTTGACTCAGGTGAATGATTCCGCGGCAAGGCTGGTTTTTGTACCCCGGGACACCACCGAGGATAGTGTCCGCATTCTCACCTTGTACGGTGTTAATTCCGCCAGTGCGGATAGGAAAATCCCAAAGACCGTAACCGATTCCCGGTATCTGACGCTGGACACGGCTCTGCTCCCTGTCAATCAACCTTGCACGGCTTATGTGCGTCTCAATGTTCAGGACCCTGAAATCCGGAAATTGGACAACAGTGATACCGGCCGCCTCCTACTCCGTTTCCTGGTTTCGGATAGAATGCCCGCCACGCAGACACTTTCAGATACGTCCTATAGTATTTCAATGGGGGTGGACCGAAAAGCCCCTTCCACGGTCTCTTTCCGTCTGGGTTACCGCCGTCTGACTCAAACCATGAGTTGCACGACCACGGCTTCCGGGGTAGGGGATTTATCCACCCTCATCTGGGGGGTGCGCAGCGATTCGCTATTGGACACTCTTGCGTATGGCGCTGCGGGCAGTCGAACTACCTTTTCCAACACCGGTTCAAATTCCGTTTTTGTCCGCTTCCTGGATGGTTACGGCAATTACCATGATACGGCTTGGGCGGATTTCTCCGTGTTGGTCGAAGGCATGGATAGCCTTTACCAGCGCACCTTTACGGAAAAGCTTCCCTATACCGTGGATAACGGAAGTGTCAAGATCACTGTCATCAAAAACAGCTTTCAGACCTTGCCGGGCATTCTGCAAAGCTCTTATTTGCATGTAGGCCTTTCACAAACAGCGCTTATTCCGGCAAGTTTTAAGACAAAAGGTTTTGAAAGAGTCCAACCCTTATCTTATTGGTTTCTGACGGAAATGACGGGCAGTTCTTTGGTCGAACTGTATCAGAACGGCTTGAATATCAGCCTCCGTTTCGATTCCACCTATGACAGTACGTTGAAGCTGTTCCGTCTTTATCCGGATGGTTCGCTGGAATATCTGGGTGGGCAGGCGGATACCAGCGGCTATGTGACATTGAGCGGCTTTACGTCCCCGATTTGGCGTTCTTCATCAACCGCCATTCCGAGCAGCAACGATACGGTCAGATTCGTGGTGGCCAAGGATATGCGCACACCGGTCATTTATTTCAACCGGACCGGCTTGCGCTATCGTCGGACCGCAACGGATACATCGGCCTATGCCATTCTTAGCGTGTCGGACAATAACGTGTATCTGGATGCCGCCTTACGCGTCTTTACCTTTAATGCGGATACGCTCTTTCCGTTATTCGACACGGCAACCGTCCGTTTGAATTCGGGCAAGCGGGGGAGCGTCAAGACCACTCCGGATACCATGGTGGTCTGTACGCTTGACGTCTCGGATAAGGTGAAAAGCGCTTTTGGAAAAGTGGATTCCACCGGCCTTTTCATGTCCTTTAAGGTCAGCGACGGCAAGACGAAATACTATTTTTATTCGGATTCCGTTTCCAAAGAGTCGGTTAGCGGAACCTATAGCGGTCTGAAGAACTGGCAGATTGTTTCCATTACCGCAGAACTGAAGGAAAAAAAGGATATTGTCCAGAACTTGAGCAGCGTTCACGGCATTTATGATCCGGCCCGGTATCGCTTATATGCCTTAATCGGAGATCGGTTTATTGAATATAGCAAAGGACGTTCGGAATTCGAGGCTCAGGCAGGACGTTCCTTCCTGCTCATTGCCCATTCGGAAAAGGAAATCGCTTTCAAGACAGGCCGGGCGAACGCTTCTTTCATCAAGAACAACACCAATGGCAGCGGGTTTGTACTGGCCACCGGCGGAAGCAGCGGCGGTTGGCGTTTGGTCTCTCTGCCGTTCATGGGTTCCATCCGTCAATCGTCCATTGTGACAGCCTCCTACAGTGCGCCGGGCGCCAACCGCGTCTCTCTGAACGAGCGTATGTGGAAATTGGAAAATGGCGCCTTTAAGAAGGACACGGCCACGTATACGGCTTATAAATCCTCTCCCGGATACGGCCAGGGGTTTCTAACCTATCTGTATCCAGGGGATACCCTTGTTGTGCCCATTACGGAAGACGCTAATTTTATGGCAAAACGGGCGCCGAAACGGGCGGCCCGCGCGTTGGTATCGCCCGAGCAAGGGGAATGGATGGTCAACCTGAGTCTGAATGAGCTTGTTTCCGGCGCTTCCCGTTGTGTCGATGATTTCAATGGCTTCGGATTCACCCGTGCGGATTATTTGTTGCCTGATTTAGTCATGCCCGGAATGCAATACGAGGCGGGGTTTGTTGAGAATCGTGTTCTGATGAGTTATGCGGGGAAGAAAAAAACGGAAAACGGTCGGGTCTGGACACTCAATGTCCGTAAAAACAGCGGATTGAAGTCGGATATGGAACTGCGCTTTTCAGATCTGATGCAGGTGCCGGAAGGAACACTGGTCTATGTGGATGATCCGCTCAGAGGTTATTCCGTTGATGTGAAAAAAGAACCGGGCCTCTACCGGTTTGACATGGAAGGCCATGATGAACAGCTCTTTCATGTGGTGGCTGGAGATAGCGCCTTTGTATTGAGCCGCGTGAACCGGCCGCTGCCGGAAACCTTCAGCCTGAAGGGGAATTTCCCCAATCCCTTTAATCCCGTCACCTCCATTATCTACCAGATTCCAGACTTTACAAAAGGACGATGGGTCAGCAAAACTCGACTGACCATGGATGTCTATAATATTGCCGGACAAAAGGTGGTGCGACTCTTGGATGGAACCGCCCGCCCCGGATGCCGAAAAGTAACCTGGAATGGATGCGATTTATCCGGAAAAACCGTCAGCTCAGGTATTTATATCTATCAAATCTCTGTGCAAGATGAAAAAGGAAAGCTCCGATACCATAGCGCACGCAGAATGTCACTGATTAAATAAGGTGCGTTCTTACCAGAAGAAATCAAATGTTGTGGAAAAAATAGCGTTTTTATTTCCGGAAATGGATTGATCGTAATTCAGGCGGACTTCAAACCGTTTCAACCATTCCTGTTGCAATTCAAGCCCGCACCATTGTGTTTGGGTGATTTTCCCTTGCAAGAATTGCTTGTTATCGGAATCGATCCCATCTCGATGATAGTCCGTGATTCGACTTCCCGGACCGTCTCCATGGCGGGTTTGCGAAAAAGAGAGGGCTGCTGATGTGCGCCGATGAGGCATGAGCTCCAGCCGAAGAAAAAGGCCGTCTGAATTGGGGCCAAGAAAGCTGCCGATGGGAGAACCGTAGTGCCGGAAACGGTGACTTTCACCGAAAAAGTGGGTATAGACCCATGGTTCGATGCGCGAGTATTCCGCTGAGAAAATCATGTCCGCAAACAAGAGCGGAAGGGCGTACCGGCTTCCAAGTGTAAGGCCCCATTTATTATACCATTTCTTTTCAAAAAAGCTGGCAGGACTTTTTAAATCGTCAATTAAAAGTTCGCTATAGAATTCCAAGCCGTCCATCGGATGGACCGACAGATCGAAAGAAAGCAGAGTATTATCACGATCACCGTTGTAATGTTGAGCAAAAAAATAGGGGACAAAGGGAATGGCGTAAATGGCATCCAGGCTGCGTTCGTCGAAAGCGGACCATTCCGGCCTGGTCGTGTCCCCGTCCGGCGTACGATCACCATAGACCACGGCTTCATTGACCGCAGCTTGGATATTCCATGGTAATTGACATTCCACGCGGTGGGCAAAAAGGAACTTATCCCGAAAACGTTCCCCTTTGATGAGGTTGATGGTCTGTAGGTAATGAAATCGAGAAAGGTTAGCATAGGCGCGAAGGGAACCCATAGGCGGCCAGTTGCCGGACAGTAGAAGCGGACTGAATTGCGCTGGTCCCCATTTCATCTTGTCCACGGATAGGGACAGGCCATAGGTTTTTGATTCAAAAAAAAGACCGCTTTCAAAGGTATCCCAGGATTTTTTATCTGATGCTACACTATCCCGGAAGATGTTGTAGGGATAACCGTGTTCCGGATTGTAGTCATGGGGGGGGTAGCGTTTACGATTACTCGATTCATTGCCTACTTCGGCAAGGGCGAAAAAAGCAATTTTATCTTGAATAACCCCGCGCATACCTCCGTATAAAAGAAGGGTATTGTAAGAGGTCCCATTGTCGGAAAAATGACCGATGGAATCTTTGAGACCCAAGTTTATTACAAGGCGGTTATATCCAAGGGAGTCTGAATATTGATAAAGGGGCGGGTAAAGGGCTGGACCGATATTAGCGCCTGAATTTGGAAGCTCCATCCGAAATCGATCAAGGAAATAATCCAATTCCTCTTTTTCCACGGACAAGAGCTGAATTTCTCCGTTCCGAGCTCTTGTGTTAAGGGATTTCAGAAAAGCGGCAGTTACATTACGCGACCAAGGAAGGGTATTGAACGAAGTGCTCTCAAAATTATGGCGAAGATGAATTCTCTGAAGAAAAGAGTAGACCGGATCGCTTAACGGAATAGCGGGGGAGGCCGGCATGGTCCAAAGCCAGGAGACAAAGAAAAAAAGGCAAGATAAGAAGAAAATCGTAATTTTCATGAATTGATAAGAATATAATAATTATCTTTTCCAATATGAAAAAAATGCTTCTAATCTTGCTGTGTGTGCTGCCGATTGTTGCGGCAGACCTCGATTTATCGCCTTCTATAACCGATAATGCGCTATCCGTTATAGCTAATCCTGCCGGGCTGGCTACCTATCGGAATGCCAATATGGCACTCCGGTCTGGTTTTCATCCGGATAGTGGTATGGAAGGAGGGCTGTCCATCAAAGGTTTTGGACTCGGTTTTTATTCAAAAAACGGAATTCGTGCATTTTATCTCGCAAATGGTTTTCGCCTGGGTAGGGGGCTTTCTATTGGTATGCGTACCGGATATGTTGACACGGAGCGTGACGATTACTATAACTACGATATCGGTTTCCTGTACCGACCTTTCAGTTTCCTTTCCTTGGGTGTTGCAACTGATAACTTTATCCACGGTGGGGTTGATGAGGTGACTGCAATGACTGCCAGCGTGGCTGTTCGACCGGTTGAATTTGCAACGATCCATTATGATATGACACATATTAATCAAACTCTATTTCCGGCTGTTGGAGCGGAGTTTGATCTGGGAGGACTTGTTTTAACGGGAAAGGCGGAACTTAAATCAGAATTTTATTCCGCCGGCCTCTCCTTCAGTTTGCCTAATTTCCAAGGAGGTGCACTTTTTCCCATTAATAAAAAAAAGGGTGAAGGACGTTTCTCTGTTTGGGTCGGGGTCGATCGTAAATCCTCTATCGTCCCTTTGCCCGGGCAGACCGCTGTGATTGAAATCAGTGGGGAGTTCCTGGATATTTATCCGGAATTCAGTCTCTTTGGAGGTGCGGGTGCGCAGCCTTTGGGACGTGTGCTGACACAGCTTAGAAATGCCGCTAACGACGAAGATATTCGTTCGATTATCCTCAAGATAGGCAATATTCAATCCGGTCTCGGTATGGTGGAGGAGATTCGCAACGCAATCCTGGACCTCCGGATTGCAGGAAAACGGGTTGTCTGTTATTTGGATGATGTTGAACTCCTGGAATACTATCTGGCATGCGCTGGAGATGAAATTGTCGTGGCTCCTGGCGGAGCATGGATGGTCGCGGGTGTTAGGGCGGAAATTACCTTTTTTAAAGGTACTTTGGATAAAATCGGCGTAAAAGCGGAATTTCAACGGGTGGGCGAGTATAAGAGTGCGGTCGAACCCTTTACGCGTGACTCTATTTCACCTGCTTTCCGGGAGAATGAAGAGGCTCTTCTCAAGTCGGTTTTCGACCACTTGGTTGACGGTATTGCCAATGCCCGGGATATTGAGCGGCAAAAGGTTCTGGAGGCTATCGATTTAGGCAATCTTTCACTGAAAGAGGCGGTGGACAAAGGGTTTATCAACCGAACCGGCTATTTTAATCAGTTGTTAACAGAGCTTTCACCCAAACGGGAAAGCGGAGTCAATCTTGAGGAGCGCAGCTATTATACAACCGGATGGCGTATGAAGAAGCGAATCGTAGTTATTGCTGCCACAGGGACTATTGTACCCGGAGAATCCTTTACCGACATACTATCCGGTGAGGTATTTATGGGGTCAGAAACCATTGCTAAGTTTCTCAAGAATGTCCGTAGGGATCCCGGGGTTAAAGCGGTCGTGTTCCGTATTAACAGCGGCGGCGGGTCCGGGGTTGCATCGGATATCATCTGGCATGAAGTAGAGGAGCTTAAAAAGGTGGGCAAGCCGGTTATTGTCTCCATTGGGGATGTTGCTGCGTCCGGTGGGTATTATATCGCCTGCAATGCAGATACCATTGTCAGCGATGCCGGTTCCATTGTAGGAAGTATCGGCGTTTTTACCGGAAAATTCGTACTCAAAGGTTTGTATGACAAAATCGGAATAAAAAAAGAAATAATCAAATTCGGCCGTAATGCGGATGTTTTTTCTGATTACCATGAATTTACTGACGAGCAACGAATACAGATTCAGACCGCTATTAATGAATTTTATGACGGCTTTATAACTAAGGTGGCTCAAGGACGGAAAATGACAAAGGAGCATGTTGATTCTCTTGGTAAGGGCAGGGTTTACACCGGTATTCAAGCAAAGGAATTGGGATTGGTTGATGTTATCGGAGATTTAGCTGATGCCTTGGATATTGCAAAAAGCAAGGCGGGTTTTAAGGATTCAGAAAATCCGGATATTGAAATCTTTCCGAAACGGAAGGGCTTTTTTCAAAATATGATGGAAGAGGAAAGCGAGACAAAAGCAGCCCAATCTTTTGTCCGTATGCTTACCATTATGAACAACCAGAAAGTTATGGCTATTATGCCATATAGACTGAAAATTGAATAAATGCTAACTTGTTGATTAATCAGGCAAAGACATCAAAGCGATTTCCAACTCCTGTGGGAGAAGGTGAAGCTTTGGGCATGGCTTGGATAAGTTGGTTAATCTGTTTAGCGGGTATGTCCTGTGCTTTTTTTAGAAGAGAAGTTGTAACAGACAGGTTCATATTGCCGGTTACTGCATTAATAAGTGAGTTGATTTCCATAAATAGACTTCTCCATTACTATTATCGTCAAAAAGCGGCTGGACTTGAAGCGTATTTATTGTGATGTTGGCGATGTAGTAGTAGCTTGTTATAACAGGAGATAGGGTGCGTGAGTTCAGGTTGATTAATAGGATTGCGTCCAAGATTGGTCGGCCGTTTCGGGCCGGATTTCTGGGCATAGGGGATGATTGTGCTGTCTTGCCTAAGGATGGTACGACTTTATCTCTTATTTCAACGGATACCTTTAATGAAGGCATCCATTTCAATCGTCAATGGTCCAGCTTTTATCAGGCAGGATATAAGGCGGGTGCGTCGGCAATTAGTGACATTGCTGCTATGGGGGGAGAGGTTACCGCTCTTTTCTCTGCGATCTCTATTCCTCGATCCATGTCAGAAAAAGAGGTAATGGCTTTTTACCGTGGCTTAATGACGGTTTGCAAAAAGTCCGAAGCTACTATCATGGGTGGGGACACCACAGCTGCCTTGCATGACTTCTCTGCAACCATCACAGTGATTGGAGAGGTAAAGAATCGTAATTTATGCACCCGTTCGGGGGCAATATACGGGAATGACATTTTTCTTACCGGTCCGGTAGGTTATTCATTGGCTGGTTGGATGTTATTAAAGAAAAAAAAGCACAAAATGGGCCGACTTGAAAAAATGGCAATCCGAAAACATCTATTTCCAGATTCCAGAATAGATGTTGTATCTGCTTTAATGGCAGGCGGTAAGTTGACATCCATGATTGATATCAGCGATGGCCTTTCTTCAGAATTATCTCATTTGGCAAAGGCTTCAGGTGTAAGATTCATTATTGATGCAGCGGCATTGTTAACTATCCCAGGCTTGGTTTCTCTTGCCGGAAAAGTAAAAATGGATCCGGTTTCCCTTGCCTTATCCAGTGGAGAAGAATATGAGCTTCTTTTTACGGCACAACCGGGATATCATTCGCCCTATGCCTTTAAAATAGGTTGTGTCGAAAAAGGGACCGGGGTCTTTTTAAAGGTTAAAAACCGGCTGCAAAGAGTAATGCCAACCGGTTTTGAGCATTTCGCATCATAGAGAAAATCACAATCAGGATTTATTAACAAAAACACCGGAAGCGAGTTATTCCCCGCTTCCGGTGTTTTTTATTATCCAGCCTATGTATTTTATTTTGTCATTATCATCTGTTTTGTTTTGGTGAAAATTTCCTTATTGTTTGGTCCTTTAATTGAGATGCGATAGAGGTATATTCCGGAAGCCACCAGCTTACCATGATCGTCGTGTCCGTTCCATAGAATTTGCTTATAGCCCGGATTGGCTACGTCATTCACCAAGGTACGTACCAACTGTCCTCGAAGGTTATAGAGCTTGAGGGATACATGGGTTTCTGAAATAAAGCTTCCTTTAGTGAAGTCTTTTACCTCATACAGAATCGTGGTCATTGGATTGAATGGATTCGGAAAGTTTTGGGCCAATAGGAAGTTTACCGGTTCCGTGCGGGTGATATTGGCTGCGATAAAATCCTTATCACCAACAACGAGCTTCAGAGATTGGCTTGAGCCTTTGGGGGCATAGAGGCCGTAATTTCCCTTGATACCCGTCAGATTGCTGGCATAGCCACGGGATGGGTCGTCTACCCAGACCTGCCATCCCTCCGGAAGAGATTCCAGACGGGATAATGCGAAGGAATAATCCGAGGCTTTTTCTGCTTTATTATTGAGGAAGAGCGTCCAGATTTTTCCCTGATGCTCATCTTTTTTCATTGCGCGGCAAAGCAAGGTATTTTTCTCACTCAAAATGCCAAATGAAAGGTTCTTATTTAGGGAGGGAAGGTCTGGCAGGGACCAAGCGTTTCCACTGATACCAACTTCATTGAATTTGTCGATAACCTGTCCGGTCTTATCCTTAAGTGAGACCAGCAAAGACCAACCGGTATTGTCCGAAATGGACTTGCTTGCATATGGGTCGTAGTTAAGCAGGTCCGGATTGCTGACAACAGGTACGATTAAGCTGTCTCCCGGATAGAGATAGACGGCAAATCCCTGTGCATAGTCTGTGGCGAGAAGGGATTGGCTATAAACGGGTTCCCAAGAGGGAAGGGTGGGTATGGAATCATTAATGATGAATAGACGGACATCCAAAGCGGGACGGGTGGAACCGGTGACAGAGACGTTTTTCATGGCGGTTAGACTGACTTCGCCGAGGAAGGGTGCAGCGCAGAGATACCATCCTTCGATCGTGGCATGTTTCAGGAGAAAGCCTTTGTTGGGTACATTGATTTGCGGGGTGGTTGCCGAAAGGATGTTCAACGGTATTTCCTTATCCCCGAATTCACGGGCAATCATAAAGAAAGATTCACCGGATTTGACTTTAAAGGCGGGATCCGCTTCTACGCCCTCTTTTCCTTTTGTCGAGGGATGAAACTCGATAATGCCACTTGCCGTGGCAGTATCTTTTTTGAATAGGCGAAACCTTTCTCGATCGTAGATACCTTTTGAATAATCCTTCATCACATAAAGGATATCCCTGTTTTCTTCGGGCAAGTCATAGGGGAGGCTCAATAATTGATACTGATTATCCACATCCCGATAGGTTACTTGTACGCTGTCGAATGTTTTTGTGCAGCGCATATAGCGATATTGGCGATATGTGCGATTGTTGCTGTTTCGATCCGTAACCCAAAAGGCGGCAAAAATGCCTTGCTTAATGGCTTCATCTGATACCAAATTTCCGATTGAAATGGCGGTATCCAATGAAACTTGGGTCTGATGAGACAATGACTGAGAAAAGAGATCCACGAAACCGGTTCCTTCATTATACGCCAAAAGCTTGACCTCAGCAGTCAAGTTGACGGTGTTATCCGTGGCCTGAAAGCGAAGGTAAAGGGAATCGCTGCTTGAATTCAGCGTGAGCGTGCTTCCGGACCCATCGATACGGACTTTGGCGGTATCAATGGAAACAAAGTAGAACACGGAATCCGAGGTGGTCGCATTAGCGATATCCGTTACCCCCGGAAAGGTTTGATTGGCTATCACTAACTTGTTTTGCACGGCATCATATTCACCACCGACATATTCGATGGTTCCATTCAGCTTATTCCATTTATAGACGGCGACCAATTCCGGGTCAAAACCGGGAAGCGTGGTATCAACAACAAAGCTGAGGGTGATGCCTTTTTCCCACATCGACAGATCATCCGCTTTGGGGAAGGAAACGGCAATGGCATATCCTCCGGGATTCGCGTAGGAAAGACCGTTACTGACAAGGGTGTTAAAGGTGGCGGTAGGAAAGGCGAAAACACTGCTGTAATAGCGGACGGTATCCGTACGAAGGGCTTCCACAAGAGAGCGCACCGTGTCAGAATAGGTCAAGATGGGAAGGGAAATGATGAAATCACCATTGTTGTAGGATTGGGATTCGCCGGGCAGGATGACCTCTCCCTGATTATCCCCGGGGTTCCAACCGGGCAGGAAGTAGGTTGTATCGTAATGATTTTGGAACCTGTCAAGGAAGCGCATATAGGCGCCATACGTATTGGCGACCGTAATGCGGGTGGTGTCCGAGGTAACGACGATAATTGAATCCAGATTTTGAGGGTCTGTTCTGGACAGTCTGATGGTATCCAGTTCGGTCGTGTCGCTGATGGCCATAATGTGCAGGATTTGGTTCGGCGCATCCACGTTAAGAACCACTTTTAGGGAATGGTTGGCCGGTGAAGGGGGACGGGCATCCACAATAAGCGAACGCTTGTATAAGGTATCTGACGCCGCAGGAACCGGGCCCATTTGGTCGCTTAAAGAAAAGGCAATAGATAACGTGTTGGTATCCGTATTGGCCAGACTACGTCTTGTATTGGAGGCATCGTAAAAGAGAGAAGCGGATGTAATACGGATATAGGCCGTATAAGTACTTTCGGGAACAATGTGGGTATTGTAGACATCCGAATAATATCCGGAACGGAAATTGCCGGATTGAAAATCGCGCAACGAAGTTGTTAATGCCGTATCATTCAAGGTGTATTGGATTTTAAGGGCCAATTCCGGATCGACGGCATCATTGGCCCGGAAGGTAACGCGAATAAAGGAATCGTTGATCTGCGCCATGGTCAGTAAGTCGAACCAGGGATCTGCCAACACATAGGAAATGGAATCAACGAAACGGGGTTTTCCGGGTGTAAAGTCGTCTGTTAACAGGGCAAAGGAGACATAATGCATTTTATTCAAATAGATCTGCTCACCGACCATTCCGATCTTGACAGGCAGTGTGGATGCCAACCCGAAGTTAGTGGCAATGAACGTGGTATCTGACAAGCCTCGTCCGGAACGGTTGTTTGTCCCGTTGATGATGTCTCGGGTGATATCTTCATTACTGAAAATATTGGTATCAATGATACCGGTATCACTGACTAATAAAAGACCGTTTTTGAGATAAGCGTCTTGGGCGATGAGGTCGGACGGGTCCTGATTGTTCAGGAGATGATAGTCCACATAAAATGCCGTATCGCTCAAGGGACCCATGGACAGACTTTCCACCGGCGCGTTCGGCACCGTCAAAGTAATCGTATCACGCGCCAAAGCATGCGTATCTTTAACGGCAAAGTATTGGTTGGCCGGTGCAATGACCAGATAATACGTCTTGTTGGAGATGACCGGATTTTGCGGGTCAATATTGCCGGCCCAAATCAAACTATCTTTGGAAAGCACCTCGCCCGTATCGGCTGCCGGTATCCATACATAAGGCTCACTTGCATTGGTCTTATATCCGAATAAAATGGTCAGACTGTCATAGCCGGACTTGAGATTTGTCAATGTCCCGTTCGGGTCTGACCAATCCAGCCGTATCGTTCTGGAATTGACCGCGGTTGCGGAAAGACTCAATTCGTTTTGAGGGCCCTCTTCAGGGGAATCCGGAGTACTTACCGTATCCCACGGACCGCTGGTTAGCGTACTGATGGGAGAGGTGGACCAGACGGTATCGCTTGTTCCGTTGTACGCTGCGATCAGATAGGTCCGCTCAAAATAGAGGTTCTGCAAATAGAGTTCCCCCTCCACTTGGTCCGGGGACGATTTGACATTGTAAAAGGGAAGTTTACCGAAAAGGCCGTCCCCATAAGAGGTTGGTGGAACTAACATGTCGCCCTGTGAGGGAATCCTATAAAGCAAAAGAATATGCTCCGGGCTGTCGCTGACTTCACCTGTCCAGGTCCAATGAACCCTAACAGTAGCAGAAGTGGGGTTGGGTACATCGGCGTCCAATACCAATTGATTAGACACTGCGCACGGCGGCTGAAGGGAACCTGCTTGGGCCGTAGCCACCGCATCGGAATATCGATTGATGTATTTGGGTGCAAGCGGAACCTCATTTACCAAGAAGGCGGAAAAATAATAACGGGTTAAACAATTGACTCCTCCCAAGGAAACATTGTTGACACCCAAATGGGTAGGGTCAATTTTAAAACCGCCCAGACGATTTCCGGTAATGCTGCTCCCGGAACGGACAGGATAAGTCCCATCGGTCCGGTAATAGAGGACAAGGCTGTCATAACGAATCATGGTGTCGACACCGAGATTATACGCTTGGTAACTGCTGACATTAAAGGATATTTTGACGGAATCCGCTGCCTTCATGACTGTCATGGCAAAACCTTTAATGCTGTCGCCAACTGGACGTGTCACCAGTGTGGAATCAAAGGGTGTGACGATTTTAAGGGCGCTGACTCCTAATGCGACAGTACCCCAGTTGCCGAACTTGTTTTTTGGAGAACCGAGGACATAATAAGGAGTTCGATGAACAAGCGTATCTTTTCGGACCAGGAGATACATATTTGAAGAATCAACCCAGAAGGTGGGGTGACCCTGATCGACAATGGCATTGAAATTGGTGGTATCCGAATACCCATCTCGGGCGGGCAGCACCCATATCCCAACGCCTTCTATGTCATCCCCATCAATGGTTTCCGGATGATCATCAACGGAGAATTCCGAGGGAATAGAGACGGTCAAGACATTGAAGCCACTGTCCTGAATGTCCCAACTGAAGTTGTTTAGTGGACGGGTCGCATTGGAGGGAGTGGTGCCGGAATCCAAAAGATTGTTGACTGCCAGAGACCATTGCATGGCACTGTCCCGTGCAAAAGCACGAAAATAGTATTGATGACCCGGATAAATGCCTTTACTGTTTGATGCGACCTCGGAAATGGAATCCTTCCCATTTAGAAAGGCGGGAGAATAAATGGTGTCTCCTAAAATATCCCGGTGAGGATCCGCCACATCGGCAAGAGAGGTGGACCACATGACTTTTAGCCACAGAGAATCTCTGTCACGCCCTGTGATTGTGTTCAGATTCTTGACTTTATATTGCAGATTGAGTTCCGGTTGGGTCGCGGTATTGGAAACCTGCAGCGTCAGACCGCTGACATCGGGCGGTGTGATGTCTTCGGGCGGCAAGGTCCGGGTTGAACAGGTGTTGACTCCTTCCGCAATACGTGAATAAAACCCTTCCAGACTCTGAATCGTCACGCTTAGAAAATAGGAGGTGTCCTGTAATAGCCCGCGCAATCCAACCACCTTTGTATCACCGGTTATGCCGGTGATATTGACGATGGTATCCTTGAATCCTGTAAACGCATTGATTTCCGTACTGGGATCAAGAACATATCGGTCCGACGGCAGGGTTTGATGACGAACGAAAAGTTTGACACTGTCATGGGTGGCCGGCAACCCAGGAAGACTTGAAAATCCGGAGAGTGTCACTGTGAGGCTGTCAAATCGGGCGCGGCTGACCGTGGTCGCAGAAATATGCAGGACATTCGGCGGCGCCATATGTGTTGTTAACTTGCTCAAATGCTTGCGGACCGTATCCGCACGACAAAAATTGCCGCTGGAATCTTGTGTTACCACCGCGCAAAAATAATCGGTATTCTGCGACAAGCCCGAATACTTGAGTATCGTACTGTCTAAATAGGTCGTGTCAGTATAGGCGGCAATCACGGTATCAATAAAACTGAAGACCGTATCGTAAATTGAAGAATCATTCGCTGATATGGCATTGAAAAGCGTTGTCGTATCTGTCCCGAAATAAATCCAAAGCCGACTGATATCATGCTGAGAAATAGGAACCTGCATCCGCCATGAACCGTACAGATCATACCCGTAGGGAAACGGGGAACGCAGCCGGAAATGAATCGTGTCCGACCCTACATAAGTGGAATCGCAATAATAAGTTGATTCCGGCGGAAACTGATCGCGTACCGTAGCGATAGTACTGTTTAGCAAGGTGTCAATTGTTGTCCAGTTGACAAACCCGTTCGCCATCTTCTTGCCGGCCGCTATTGTGTAATAATAACGGGTTGAAAACAAATTGTGCGACCTGTATGAAGCCGGTAAATTATCCAAATTAAACGCGGTGTCAGGAAAGTGGGTAATATCCATAACGTAACCGGTAGAATCCCGAAAAAGAATAAAGGTGTCCACCCCAACAAGAGCAGATTGACTATCAATGGAAATCGTAATATATTGAGCCGGTAGAGCAGGATCTGTTTCCGCTGACAGCGTTAAAGGATTGGCCGGGCCGGGCAGGCAGGCGCCTGGCGTACCTGATGCGGAACGGGGAATTTGGTAATAATCCGTGTGAAACGCAGAATCCAAGGCTGCACTCGGAATAGCTTTAGAATGAATGCCGCGATTTGCATCCGGTTTGCAAAACGTAGAACGATAAAAAAGAGAGTCTGTAAAAACCGTATCCACATAGCCTGCTTCCCCAATTCGTTTAATACAGCTTCTTAGATTGCCGACAGAAGGCGCCCGTAAAAAATTCGATGTCTGTGGAACAACGCAAGAGCCCTGATAAAGGTTATTAATGGATTGAAGCTTGGGGATGAAAACATAATTTGGATTATTGAAATACTCCCAATATTCCCGATGATTGAAAAAGGTATTGTGCGCAAAAATATACCCGCCGCTATAATCATCCGGATAGGTCCTTGTGTTGCCTCTATAATAGCTGCTCTGAAGGCTGGAAAAGATATTATTTACAAAAGCGAAGTTATCTACATGGTTGTAGTAGCGAAAAGAACTTATTTCCAATGTTCCGAATAGGTTGTCAAGAGAACGTTTGTGATAAGTAATCCATGGGGTGGAATCCATGCTGTAAAACAAGCTGTTCATGACTCGAATATTCGAGCATTGAATGAAGTGCGCAGGAAGAAGAAAAAATCTTTCGGAAGCCTGTTCTTCGGTTGACCGGAAAAGCGTTGTCACCTTTAACTTATTAAGCGTAATGTGCCCTACTTCCATGGGGTAGGTGTTAACAATGTTCGTTGCCTTGCTGGTGCTGGTACTGCCAAAAAAAGCGAAATAGTGAGAACCATAGCCTCCGCCAAGATCCACATCTGCAATAACAGCATAATCTTTAACCTCATTTCCATAGGATTCTATTGTCAACGAACGATCCCAGTCCGGAAAAATAAGACGATTCAAATGAGTGGAATTCGTATATTGATTGTTCGCTGTATCCGCATCCTTCCAGTGAGGTTGGTGAATGCCCGGCAACAACTTAATCACATAAGAACGAGAAGCCACGGCACGGGTATAATTGGGATCTCTACCGCTGGCCCCATAATCCTGCAACCGCGCATACTCATAGGTCACCGCCTTTTCATTCATGATCATTGCCGTAAATGCACGATCCATTGAATTGAACGGTTGACTCAGACTGCCGTCACGAGAACTTGCATCATCAAGCTTGTTCCCTGAAGGATTAATATAATAAGTCGTTACATTCATCGAAGCAGGTGCTTGAAGCGTGGTGCCAGACCCATTCCCGGTCCAGGAAAGCGTTATCAAGCCTGAAGAATTAATGGAAGCACTTAAACCCGAACGCGCACCCGAAGAATCCGTCATGATTGTATTCTGACGCGCATCATACCATTCCTCCCATGTCAAACCATTGTCCCAGGAAACCTGGGAAATAACCCGCCCACTGTCACTGATGTAAAATAAAAACAACTTATTCTGAAAATTCGGGTCTGCCAAAAGACGGTAATCCTGATTCCGGGAAAGTGTCTTTAAACAAGGAAGCGTCCGGAAAACAGCATTCACCTGCATGTCATTTCCGACAGGACATTGCTTTTCAACCAATACCACCATGTCCGTGTTAGAATAACCGTTTTCGTTTGTCACCTCTTTTACCTGGCAACGGATGCCGTTTACAACCAAATAATCAAATTTGTTGATATATCTCATGCTTGAAGAAATCTCACCTGTATGATTCGCTCCCTCTCCAAGATGAACGCGGATTAAGGTGTCAAATAAAGTAATAACCGGACTCATTCGCTCAAGTTTATATGAGTAAAATACCGTATCAGAACGAACTTCAATGGAATCATTAGAGCTGGGTGTCAGTGGCGCTTTTGCAGAAGTCCGAGGTTGATAGATGCTGTTGGGACAAAGACTGGAAACAATATCAGAAACACCGATGTCAATGGTGGCATCAGTAGACAAAAAACGACTGCGATAATGCTTCACCAAATGGGTGTCACTCACTCCTCCGCTCGTTGATACATGATACAATGTGCTGTCACCGGCATTCCAATACACTGTGTGCTGAAATCCGTTTGAATTAACCGACACCTGGGCTTCTGTCAGACCCGCGAATATCAATACAAGCACTACAAGGGTATAAGATCGCATAAATTCTCCCGGTTTTTTAGTAAAGGCGCGTGACAGCTCTTTCCATTTCCAAATCATTTTCTTTGACTCTCTATCTTCCCATGATTAGTTTAAGATCAACACTTTCCGGCTTATTTACCTGATTATCCACCAATACTTTGACCAGATAACCGCCCGGAGCGACCATTCTGCCCTTATTATTAAGCGCATTCCAGGCCGGGACTATGCCGCAGGGGGATCCGCTGCCGGATTGAATCAACAAATCATACCCGAGCCGATAGGTTTTAGAATAAGAACCATCTGTTTGTTGGAAAACGTCAGGTTCAATGGTGACCCCAAGGCAGGGATTCTTATCAGGAGAGGCCACCAGATTTCCAAGAAGATCAAAGATCTGCACTTGAATGTGAATCGGCTCAGGAGGACGTGTCGGGTCCGAATCTCCATAGGGATTGGTAATGGTTGGACCCCAATAGGGAAAAAGAGGCTGATTGCCGGTCCATGTGAAATTAACGGCATCGGTCACCTTTGATTCCGTAATTTTTGCCACATCACAAATAGCGCCATTTAAAGTAATACCCGTGGTAATTGGGACCCACTTATTTTTTGCTTCATTACCGCAATTTTCAGATGCTGAAACATCGTATACTTGACGATCTGCCGGCTGTTGAGGTAGGGCCAGATGAATTGCGTTACCGGCAGCCGAAAGAAGCTCAATGGCAGAGGCTGTGTCAGCTAGATATAGGGTGTAACAGACCATTTGCTGGGTGTTGCCATCAATATAGTTGCTGGTTTCATATTTATTGGCATACATTTTTGTCGTAAGACATACCGCGGAATCTACAATGAAATGATCCGCCATGAAGTCTGTTCTTTCCGGGCCGACCGGATTTGCTTTTCTGACGCCAAAGGCCAAAATGTGGCGGAAATTAGATAAGGTTGAACGGACGTTTGGAAAAGATTTGACCGGTTCGCTGAAATAAATTTCGAGTTTGTTTGCCGTATTATCGCATCGGTTGTCGTAGTAGAGAGCTTTGCTGATAACCGGATCCGCAGAGTCAACGGAAACGGAAGCACCGAATGTGTAGGTGTCGGCTGAACCAAAGGTGATGCCGGCCGGATTTTGGGTTTCGACAATATTATTGTTGATGACAATCGAAGGCAGGAAACCTGTTTCCAGGCATTCCACAAAGGCGCGGCGTTCAAAATTATTCCGAATAAGAAATGACGGTTTTAGCCAGAGACGGTAGCGGCTGTGCGTAGAATCGGTTGACGTGTTTGTTTTCCCGTCAATTGGAACAATTGAATAAAGGGAGGCCGATGCTGCGCCCTTATTAAATAGTCCGTGCCAGACGATTTCCTGGCTATCTATCAGTGCATAAGAAATCCGATTGAGAGCACTAAGAGAGAGATAAACCTCGCTTGATAGAGTAATGTCAAGATAGTCGAGATAGCCGTCTTGATAGGGGAAATAGCCTCTGTTTCTCAAGGTGTCGAGCTTGGTTGCATTGTCAAGGGAGATGGCGGTTGAAAGCCCAAGATCAGACAATATCTGATTAACGGTCAAACCCGTAGTAATGGACGTATCTGCTATCCATTCATGTGTAATGATACGGGATATTCTTGCGGTCGCAAAAATAGAAAGATGAAAGGAATCCTTTATGGTAGAAGAATAATTGGCCAGGATACGACCCGAAGCGCTGATAGAAGGCGCATAATAAGTCAACCGGTAGAGGTTTGGACGGAAAGCTGCGCTGGAGGTGTCCAGGGTACCAAGAGCGGACCAAGTGATATTAATTAAAACGGCGGGGTCATTAATTCGGTTGCCATACGAGTCAAAAAGAAGGGCTTCATAGTAACCGGTCGAGGCGTTTAACCCTAACGTATCTGCAATGAGATCTATGCTACTGCCTTGTTTGACAATAGAAAGGTTGTTTGCGGCGCCCGGATAAACGGTAAAGGTATCTGCATAATAAAGGGTTTCGCCAATGGCTGTGATAAGAGCCACCTTTACCCATGAGGTGCCGGCCAGCAAGGATTTAATTGAATCTATGGAGATTCCTTGGCCAAATGTAATGGGAAACTCCGAATAATAAACACTATCAAAACCGTCTTCAAAGCCGTTTCCCCAATCTACGGCAACAGTCGTATCGCTGGCCCAAACCAATATTTTTTGCGGGAAAAGAGCCGGATCCGTGACCGTATCTCCGTTCGCATCGATTAGGACAATCGAAAAGGGCTCTGTTTCGCCGGCAACAATCGTGCTGGGAAGTGTCATCAGTATGTTCGAGGGATAGCCCGGCTTAACCCGAAAAAGCACTGTATCCCGGAAAAAGGTACCGCCGTAATCGTATTCCGCAATCAGCGTATCCAGATCCACGGCATATCTCGGCGACAGCTCAACCACAAAACCGGTCTTCCCTGGATCCGTTAAAAAAGGTGCCGTATTGGTGACAGACCAGACTACATTCTGATTTTCCTCGTATTCCGTTGGGAAGCTTAAAGATTGACCCAGCTTATGACTATAAGCCGCAAACCGGGGACGATCCGTATTTGCCCGGAGTTCCACAACGCGATCGCTTGGCAAGTCGGTAGAGAAGGTATAAACCGTACCGGAGGTGTCCCGGATTTCTCCGCTTTGTACGCGAATGGTGATTCCGTCAAATCCGATGGCTGTCATAATAATCGTTAAACTGTCTTTTATTGGATTTGAGAGGGTGATACCGCCGACGACCTCTCCTGTTGGAACAACACCATAAAGCTTATAAGTTAGATTTCTGACTTGCAGACGAGTGACAACACAAGGAGTGCCGGTTGCCGTAATCGAGATGTTGGCATCATAACCTGCATCCGGGACAGACCAGGTTATTGTTCCGGAAAAGGGGATGTAATTGCCGAATTGATCCCGTACCACGGCATGTGCTTGATCAGCGGAGATAGTAGGATCCAGGATGATTTGTGTCTTTTCAGGAAGAGAGCCCGTATTGTCGTTAATAATGCCCGGTTGCGACTCAAGACTCAGACGGCGTTCCGAACCGTAACTCCAGACAATGGTCAGGGTTTGTGTTCCGGTGGCGCCGCTTAAAGAAATGTTGTCGGTCCGAGGAGCCAGGGTATTGTTATAGGTCAATTGAGAATTATCCGTACGGGAAAACGAGCGGCCGATGATGCTGCTGTTGACGATCCAGTCTGCTTGAGCGTCAAGACCGATATAGGTGGCGGCTCCGTTATTAACACTGAAAACAAGGGCATAGAGCGTTAGGTTGATAGTATCATTTGGAGCCAAGGTATAACGAGAAAGGGTGTCATAATA
>MGVN01000157.1:27415-33158 GCA_001800515.1 Elusimicrobia bacterium RIFOXYB2_FULL_49_7
CCGCCAACGCAGCCGAATCCGTCATATTGGCTTCATACACGTCACTTGGGAAAATCGCAATGGCATTGGGAATATTCATGGGTGTGGTGTCAAGGATTCGGATTCTTTGTGTTTGACTGAGAAGCGTGCCTAAGATGTTGGTATAATTGATGTTGATGGTCCCGGAATCGCTTTGATTGGCGGAACTGCCCACATCCGGATCCGGTTTTAGCATCAGAATCCGGCTGGAGTCAGCACGGAGAGTGGCCATTTGGGTCGGGATCTGGGTATACCGGCTGAATCCTTCTGTCGCGGCCCAGGAATCCGCTTCAATCAGGGTATAGGTATTGGCAATGCGCCAATGACCGAGTGCATATAGACGTAATCCTGAATAAGTGGCTAAATACTGGATGTCGCCTTGAATGGTAGGGATATCCGTACGCTGAGAGCGGGAGTTGCTGAAGACGATGTTATCGATCCAATCGTTGGTGCTGCCGGGAATGGCATCATATCGAACCGTGTCTCTTACCTTTTGTCCGGTTTGGGGAATGGTGTAAGTAGCGACAAGGGGATATTCCTCAGTATGCGAATTAGCGGTCTGAGTGATGATAGCAAAAGGCCGAACCGATTGTGCCGATACGTCTGAAATGGAACGGGAATCATATTGAATCCAATTAATCGGATTGAAAGACCAGGTGGAAGTATTGATCGGGAAGTAATTTGTCCCTGTTGTAGCCGTGAGACTCAAAAAAGCATAAAAGGTGGTTGCGGTATCATAGGTGCTGGTGGAAAGATCGTAATTTATGTGGCGGTAATTTGTCCCTGTTGTGTCAAAGGAAGCACTGTTGGATGAGATTTCCAATCCGTTGACCTTGCTGCGAACCCAGATTGTGTCTTCCGGAAAATAAAGAGTATCGGCTAAATTCTCGGCAGTCAGATAAATAGCACGTGAATCAATATCCGTGGGATTGATGATGATAGGTGTATTGTCAACGGCAGGGGCGGAGAGCGCGGCGGTGAATCTGTAACGATAGTCAAAAACATCCGATGCCCACATCCCATTGATACTTGACATATAAAACGATATAATCGTTTTGCCGGCCACCGAGGATGTTACAATACTGTCGAATGACACGGTATTGGATGCTAATGGTTCAAGTGAGTTGGGCACAAGGTGGATGGCCGGTGAAAGCTCCTCTTTAAAAATAGGGGTAGAGACATTAACCGTACGAGCGACTTGTGTATGAATTGCATCACCAATCATGCTGTATATCGAATCCAGGTCCCTGCCTTTTGCCCGATTAAAAGAACCTCCTGTTGCTAACGCGACATTTCTTAAAACAGTAAAATCAGGTTTGGAGGTGGTGTCAAGTACAACGATATGCAGTTTTACTCCTGGCGTATTATTTTTTATACTATCCATAAAACGGACAAATTGGATCCGCATTAGATTTAGACTATCGTCTGACTTCAAACTGTCTTTTTGGAAAAAACTTGGGCGGGGGATAGGATAAGTGCTAAAATCATCAAGGTGACGAAACCGTTTTGCGGAATAATTGTCAGCACCATCGCATAATAAAATTATAACCGGTTGAGCTGCTTTAGTACTATGCGCACGTGCATAGCGAATCGATTGCCATAATGTATAATAAGTTGAAGTCCCGTCTTCGATATATATATTATTGGAAGTTGCAGGATTGAAATCAGGATCAATCAGTCCGCCTGTTCGAGGATCAATAGGATGGACGCTGGAGCCGTTGTTCCACCATCCTTGTTCCGCAGATACTAAAATACGGTAAGTGCCGGCCGTGTCAAGAGTCGGAGAGGGTGTATAGCCCGAAAATGCAGCTACCCATACTTGATGACAAAATGTCCACCACAAGCTTTCAATGCCATACGACAGATAAACATTTCCTGGCGCTCCTTTTATCAGCATGGTGTACATATTCACACCATAATAGTCTGTTCGGATAAAGAGGGAGTCCACGTTACCTCTAAGATAGCCTGGAATATAATAGAAGGTGTCGCAATAAGTCGTGTCATTGGGTGCATACGTGCCATAGTTCTTTGGATATTCTCTTTCCGGAATGAACTGGCAATCGAATTGATATCGCATCATGGCTAATTCATCATCGTCTTGAAGAAAGGAATCGATAAAAAGGCGAACAGCAGATCCCATGAGCTTAACTTTCTGGGCTGCCGTATCTGCCGCAGACTCCCGCATGGAACCGCTAAAATCGGATACAAGAGTGATGTTAAGGCCAGAGCGCCCTACCGTGCCTCCTCGGGCAGTCATACGGACTTGGGCCTCAGTATTACCGTCGGCACTACCTTCGTAATTAATAACAATACGATCCGTATGATTGGAGTCGGTGTTGACAAAATGACGCATCGGCGAAAAAAGCTGGGCGGACAAACAAGCCGCTGCTATAAGTAAAAACATAAAAACAGTATGGGTGTTTTTCATCTTTAGCCCCCTGATAATAAAATGCAGTTTAAGCAGTTAAATGGTAATATAAAATAATAATATGTGTCAAATGCAAGGAAACCAAGTCTCATTTGACTAGTTAGTTGTATTTTTATCGCAAAATGATTAAAAAATCATATTGAATCGGATCAACCGGAATAATTATATTTATTAATTCTTCTTCGGGGTGTAGCGCAGCCCGGTAGCGTACTTCGTTCGGGACGAAGGAGTCGGAGGTTCAAATCCTCTCACCCCGATTTATATTTCCCGCCATCACAGGCTTCATTTTTGGCGAAATTTGCTCAAAATCGCCACTTTTAACCCCTCTAAGCTCTGAAATCCTGATAAAAGTAACGCCTTCATTTTTGATGTAACTCTATATTTTTTGATGGGTTTTTATTGGCAGTGGAGACAATTTGGAGACAGGGTTTTTGAAGGGGGCGCTTAGAGGCACCATAAAAAGGGGGTGCAAAAGAGAAAGGCGATTTGTTAAATTATCTAAAAAGGAAGGACTCACCATGCAAAATATCGTTCCCCATGAAGGTATAGAAAAGCGGATACTGCTTTTGCGCGGCCAAAAGGTCATGTTAGATAGGGATTTGGCTGAACTGTATGAAGTTGAAACCAAGGCCTTGAATCAAGCGGTATCTCGTAATTTGGATCGTTTTCCTGAAGATTTCATGTTTCGACTAACGAAACAGGAGTTCAAGGATTTGAGGTCACAAATTGTGACCTCAAACAATGGCCGTGGTGGTCAACGGTATCTGCCTTATGCGTTTACGGAATCCGGAGTGGCCATGCTTTCCAGCGTCCTTCATTCCAAAAAAGCCGCTCTGGTCAATATTCAAATCATGCGTGCTTTTATCCGGCTTCGGGAAATGGTTGCCTCAAATCCGGACTTTCGGCGGGCTATTGAGAATCTGGAAAAGCGGGTTGATATTCATGACAGGCAGATTGGCGCGGCACTTAATGCCATCAAGGGCTTGTTGGAACCGCCGGAAAAGAAAAGGCCCAAGAGGAAGATGGGGTTTGTTTAACCCATTTTTTCGCTTAAAGAGTATATTTGCAATTCGTTAAAAGGTTGTGCTTCCGGGGCACATATATCCACTTGATGTTTTAATGTGGTTCCATGCGGATAGTTCAAGCAGGAGAGATATAATTCCGGAAGATATTCCAACGACTATTCCGGGTGTGCCTTTATCGTTATTGATGAGGATTGACGAAACGATTGCTCCGGCTGTGCCAATAAAGATTCCGGCTATTGCGTTGTCAGCGGCTTGTTTTAGTTCTATTCCCGATAGATAATTCCCTTGTTGTATTTTGCTGATGTCCATCTTAAGGTTTTTGAAATTCAAAGAGTCAAGTGATTGGCCGGAAATAGCACAGATAGTTATAAAAATAAACACCAGTATTCTATACATCGATTATCCTTTTTTTGAATATAGGTATCTACTACTGACAAGTCCAAACTTTCTTTCTCACTCTGAATACTTTTTGTATTGTCATAGCAGTATGGCTTAGTGGTTGGGGGTGTATTCGCGGGTCCTCCGGCAAAAATTTCCCATGCGGGTCGGCTTTTTTTAGCATAAATGTCGGCTCTCTGGAAAAAAAATAAGCACTGGTATGGGTTATGGCTCCCTTAAAAAAAGAATGAAGCCTTCCGGGAAAAATGGACAAGCGGTTAAATTGCGCGTTGGAATCTGTTTTGATATTTTTCTTTCTCTTTAAAAAGATTTTGAATTACTTTTTCTTTATGGCGGGATAGGGTAGCTCCTGACAAGCCGGTGCCCTTTCCCCGGTTTCCCGCCTGATTTCTCTGGAAGGGTCTATCCTTGAAAGGGAAGGTCAATATGACAAGCAAGCAATACTACGGTGCATTAAAAGAAATTCTCAAATTCCAATGTGATAAAAGCGCCCTTAAAATTTCGCTTGATAGATTTGAGATTATTGACAGTGATGGATATCCAAGAGAAGGTCAAATTCAAGTCAGAGTCGGTCAGATTGACAAAGGAATAGGTGTTGTATTAATATGCGAAACGGTATCCAGAGAAGTATCATCTTGGATGTGTCGAGAATTGAACAATATTGCTTTTCGGCAAGCATTAAACATTGAAGACAGTTTTAGATATATAATTTCGTATGTGTTGACACAAATTTCTATTGAGCAAATTATTTACAAAAAGAAGGGTGTTTCAAGCTTATTTACAAATGAGTATTGGAAAGCACCTACGCCTATACTGGCTGGAAAGCCTACCTTTCCAAGAACTATGTATAGATTATTGGAAACA
Source organism: Elusimicrobia bacterium RIFOXYB2_FULL_49_7 (assembly GCA_001800515.1). The sequence continues at coordinate 32,150 of MGVN01000157.1, forward strand.
TGGCGGTTATTTTTAGATGATCCGGTCGATGTAATTTATTATATCGGGAAAAATAAAAATGATTTTATCCCGCACAGTGTGTTATGGGGTTTGGTTCGAGGAAATGAGCCAACGACTCTTGAACACGCAAGACGCATGATGCAAGTCGGAGCACCATGGAGTGAGATTGAAAGAAGAACAGGTTATAGTCGAAATGGATTGATTAAACAAGCCAAGAAATTTAATAAGACTTTTCAAAAGGGCAAACCCGGTCGCAGACTTGGAAGCCGGAACGCACTATAGTATCATTTTGTTTTCCTCAAAAGTTCCAGTTTGGTTCCTTTTTGATTTCAAAAATTTCAGTTAAATTATCTCCATGCAAAAGTGATAAAAACTTTTCTTGGAGGATTTATGTCAGCGATACTTTACGAACTCAAAGCAGAAATCACGCGGCGCGGGTTACGCACCCGGCAAATTTCCGAAGCCATCCCCGTTTCTTATGACCGCTTGATCCGAGTCTTGAATGGCTACACGCCACCGGATCATGATTTAATCCGGAAGGTACGCGCCTTTCTCAAAGCCTTTGACACGCAACAAAAGATGGAAAATATTTACTAACGCCAATGGAAACTTTCATTCCTAAAATGCGCCCTTGTATCCGGGCTGGATTCACGGAAGGCGCGCAAGGCCGGGATCATTTTGAGGCCTTGTGCTTTGCAATCATCCATGATTTGAAGCGGATAGGTTTGACAAAACCGGATATTAAAATGGCTCTTATGGAATGGAATAAACGGAATTATAAATCACTTTCAGAGGGAGAGGCGCGCCGCCAATTGGCTGATTATGTGGAATGGTTTTTTAAGAAAAACCCGAAATTAGGTTGCAAGAGTAAGCAATTGACACTACTATGCGTGTATTCTAATGGGGGATGTTCTTTTGCCTTTACCCCTGACAAAGAATGTGACAGGCTTCCTTTTGCATTGATAACGGCAGATCAATACCTTCTCGAACGATACCCGGCCCATGCCTA
>MGVN01000158.1 GCA_001800515.1 Elusimicrobia bacterium RIFOXYB2_FULL_49_7
CAGCACAAACGCCACCTCCACCCCGTTCTGAACCAATCCCTTCGATAATCCATAGCAGGCCGTCCCCAAGCCTCCGCTGATAAAGGGCGGAAATTCCCACCCGAACATTAAAACACGCATGGTTTGTTACTTCAGCCTTTCCAGGGCCCGAATCAGCTCGGCCTCACTCCAGGCCTGCGCCATGCAACCCTTGGCGGCATAAGGCAGGCTGGGGGTAAATATTTCTGAAACATGATTCAATCCATATCTTGACAGGTGCGTTGACAATAGGTCGTCGAACGCGGAGAAAACAAAGCTCTTGGCCTCTTTTTTGGTGCCGGTTTTAAGTACCGCATCCGTAAAAATCCCGATCAGCCAAGGCCAGACCGTGCCCTGATGGTAGGCATTATCGCGGCTATTCTGATCCCCCGAATAGTCGGCGCAATAATCGGCATGGTCCGGAGAGAGGGTACGCAATCCATAGGGGGTGACCAGGTGACGCTTCACAGCATCCACCACTTTAATCATAATCTCCTTATCCAGGCAGGTATAGGGCAGTCCCACGGCAAAAAGCTGGTTGGGCCGGATGGCGCAGTCGGATTCCGGATGACGCACGACATCATACAAACACGCTTCCGCGTCATTCCAGAAGGCCAGTTGAAAAACGGCGGCAAAGCGGCGGCGGGCATCCGCAATACGGGACAACAGCGATTTCTCCACCTGTTCCCCGAAATCCTCCTCCAGCATGGACAGCGCATTGTACCAGAGGGCATTCAGTTCCACGGCCGCGCCATGCCGGGATGTCACCGGACGTCCGTAGATCATGGCATCCATCCAGGTCAGGTTGGTATTTTCATTGCCCGCATAAAAAAGACCGTCCTGGCCGATGGAGGCGACCGGGCATTTCCCGTTCAGGATATCGCGCACAATGGCTTCCATGGATTTCAACAGTTTTTTCCGGACCGCAGCCCAATCGTTTGTGACAACAAGATAGTGCTGCACGGCCCAGAAATAAAAGAGCGCGGAGTCAATGGAATTGTAGGCATGTTCCCCTTTTACGGAAACGATATTGGGCAGTAGGCCGTCTTTCACCAGCCAACCGTATTTTTCGAGAATATCCAGGGCCTTTTCTTTTTCTCCGCGAAGGAGCGTAATGCCGGCCAGGGAAATCAGAGTGTCGCGTCCCCATTCCCCGAACCAGTGATAACCGGCCATAATGCCCGCCATCCCCTTTTCATTTTCATAAAGATAATCCTCGGCCCCGATTTTCAGGGTGCGCAGGGGCTCCTTCTCCTTGACAAACCGGTCGGCGAGCATCCGCCGGCGACGCTCCTCCTCCGTCCACTCCGTCTTGATGAATCCCTTCAGCTTTTCGGTAGAGGCGCGCAGAATCAGGCTTTCCCCTTTTTTCAGCGTCACTTCAAAAACGCCGGGACTGAAGAGATCCTCCTGGTAATTATATCCGCGGTTGCGCTCCTTGAGATATTCGAGATTATTAATCCAAAGCGGGGAGGGAAAGAACTCAGAGGCCAGGGAGGTCTGCATGTACAGAACCGGCATCTCCTTGTAGGGCGAAATTTTGAAACCGTTCTTTTCCGCATAGGTACGCGGCCGGATGGTCAGATTCTCCCGCGTTTCCGAATGGATGTCCCGGTAGGCGAGAAAGGGAAGCAGCTTCAGGGTGATTTCCTTTTTCCCTTTGGCGTAATCCCAGCGTATCAGGACCGTATCGGCGCCCCGGACCATGGACATGGATCGGAGCAGCTCTACGTCCCCTATTTTGTAGCGGGTCACCGGGCCGGACTCAACCGTGATCTCTTCGATGAATTGATGGCCGGTGGGATAAAAAACGCCGGGATATTTATTCGTGGACAGTTCGAACTCGCATCCGTCGACAATCGCAATGGTCTCCACTTTGGACAATAAGTTGAACGATTTCCCGAACTTCGCCACCGGCACATTCAACAGACCGTGATATTTGCGCGTATGACAATCAAGGATAGTGGAAGAGCAATATCCCCCTTTGCCGTTTGTCAACAAATATTCCTTTTTCAAACTGAATTCGAGATTAAGTAATTTGTCGCGATTGAACGTGATTTTCATCACACGCTCCTTGGGTTAAAAGGCATTACGCTCCGGCAAACGGCATTAAAATAAGAATATATATCTATGTTATTATCAACTACAACAAACTCTTTCGTAACCCGTTTAAGACTAAGGAAATCCGAAAGGAACAGAATCCTTTAGATGAGAAAAGGATTCCCTATTTAAAAATTTTCCGCGTATGTCTCAATAAAGAGGGCGTCACCTTCAAAAATCCGAAGAACATGGCCGCCAAAAACCGGGGATAGCGAAAATCAGCGGCAGGGACCGCTGAATTGATATCCGAGAACAGTTTCTCCATCTTCTCGTCCGACAAAAGATAAAAAGCATTACGCGCTATTTTCTGCGCCTTCAGAATAAACCCGTATTTCCGGAAATAAATCGACTCATAACGGTGAAGTTTTTCCGCTCGATCAGAACCCGCGTACCTGACCAGGGTGCGTATAAAAAGCTCCGCATCCTCCATGGCATTCATGATCCCACCGCCGGAAAAGGGGTTGGTATGGTGGGCCGCATCACCCAACAGGATGGCATTCCGGCGCACAAACCGCTTAAGACCACCGTCCGCCGGAATACCGCCGCCCATTCTTTCCAAAATCTCCGATGCCGGAAAATGGGTCGCCAAAAAGCGATCCAAAAAAAACTGAGGGGACGGTTGAATGGGACGAAGGCTTGGAATTTGGGCGATACCGATATTCGCCGTACCATTGCCTCGGGCGAATATCCAGATATAGCCGTTTGGACATAAATGATTGCCCACCCAAAAACTCATGGCATCCGGTGCGCCGCTGAAACGACCCACACGGTATTGATAACAGGAATAGATATTCTCCAAAGAACAACCGGTGGAAAAACCGGCAAAACGTCCCACCTCGGACTCCACCCCATCCGCAGCGGCCAGAAATCCGCACGCCACCCGTTCAATAAACGTTCCGCGCTTGATGACAACCGACCGTACGCGTCCCTCGGCATCCTGCTCCACACCCGTCACAGCCGCGGCAGTCTCACCCTGGGCACCCGCCGCAATGGCCCGGTCGAAAAGAGCGCGATCAAATTTCGAACGATCAACCATGATCGGACGGGTCGACAGAGGTCGTTCATACACTTTTCCGGAAGGGGCAATGCCCTGACAAAAACGGGGCCGGTTGACAATAAAAGAGGAATGAATCGGTAAAAAACGGGCCATTTCGTCTTCGTATCCGCCCATTTCCGCGCATCGGACCGGGACTCCCACCTGCGCCCGTTTTTCACATAAGAGCACGGAAAGACCGGCCTCCGCCGCTGCCCGGGCTGCCACCGAACCCGCCGGGCCGCCGCCGGCCACCACGAGATCATACCGGTTTTTCAGACTCATCGGAGCGCCTCCACCGGACAAAAGAGGACGCAACGGTTGCAGCGAGTACACCGTTCCGGACGAATCCGCCAATCCAAGGTCTCAAAAAAGATCGCCCCAAACGGACAAACCGCCACACAACCGGCACAGCGCAGACAACGCTGAGAATCATTGATAACGGAATCGACGGGGTTCACGGAAGATCGCTATTTCTTTTTGCGCTTCAGACTCTGACGCTTGAGTACCGCCATGGTTTCAGCGTGGCCTCGCTTGCCCTTTTCCTTGATCTGGGCGATACAAGCCGCCCGATCGGAATTCAAAACGAATCCTATGAGCTTACTGAAGAAATTATTGAATTTGGCACACGCTTTCGGATCTGAGAAATCAACACATTCCGCGCAAGTGGCGTACCCCCGTTCAAGGCAACAGGACCGCAGTTTGCACCAGGTGGCCTTATGATTTTCAGCGCAGCCCAAACAACGACCTTTGAGATAGGCGCCGCACGCGCCGCAATAAAGACCGCAACGGGCGATGAGCGCTTCGCTGATGACGATTTCTTTCATTGTTTCCTCCTTCCGACTCCTTCAGAATATACATTCTTGCTGGACAAAGCGGATATGAATGTCCGCCCAAAAACCTTTTTCACCGGCCAACCAGAAAGGAGCCGCCTTGCCGGAAGCCGCCAACCTGCGATAAAACGCCAACGTCTCCCGCATTTCATCCAAGGGTTGCCAACGGCCCGGCGTTTTATCACCGAAGGGGCCCGAACTGCCGAAGGGAAAATCCCAAAAACCGTCCCGTCGAAAACCGGCCAATTTTTCCTCAAACCACCTCCTGCCGCCCATCCGACGGGCCATACGCCAAAACAAAGCGGGGCTCTGCAACCGATGTTGCCAGGCAAGATATTGACACGTTTCCCTGGAAAAAGGAGTTTCCAAGGGCAGAAAATTAATTTGACTGATAGTCCGATAGCCAAATACGCGGTTGGAATCCAGTGCCACAAGCGCACGTTCACTCTCCTGTGAACATTCTACGCTGGCAAAAGCAGGTAATTCCTTTCTGTCCAGGGCACGCAAACAAGCGCCCTCCATTCCTTCAATATCCACCTTGAGATAATAGGGTACCCCATATTGCTTCAAAAGCCGTCCAAAGGTAGAACAGGGGACTTCAACCGAATGACAGAGAGAGCCCTGACGGGAAGCTAACGTACGATCAAAGGAACTCCATTCCGGATGAGTATCGCAAACCCAGAAAGGTTTAATCTCTTCATCATCTGAAATTCCGGCGTGCAGGAGGGTTAACAGCCCGCTTTCTATTTCCTGTTCGAAACGGACGCGACCCGCTTCCACCCATCCCGGATCTGCCTCCACCGCCACCACCCGATACCCCCGAAAAAGATAGTAAGCCGTGTCCTCGCCCTGATGAAAGCCGATGTCGTAGATCAAATCAGGAATCATGTTTCACATCCTTCAACAGCCGACCCTCCAGAAAACCCCGAAGCAGCGTATTGAATCGTTCCGGCTGATCCACGGGCATGGCATGGGCGGAGTTTTCCACCACCCGAAGCTGTCCGTTCTTAAAACAGGCGGTATAAGCGGCCTTGCGCTCTACGGACCAATAATCATGGTCCGACGCCAGCACCAAAACCGGGCAGCCGATTTCCGGGAGCCGCGCCTCCACATTCCAGACAAATAAGGCCGACTGGACAGCACGGTACACCGTCGGATCGTTCTTAGAAAACTTTTCCACAAATCCTTTCCGCAACGCTTTTTGTTCCGGATGCGGAAAAAGACGCTTGGATAAAAACCTTGACCATCCCTTCATGCCGAATAGAGTCAACAAGCTAAAGCGAAAAAAAACCCGGCCATAATCCAGCAAAGAGTGCGGGGTAAAATCGGGCAGGGTATTCACTAAAATAAGGCGTTCAACCCGTTCCGGAAATGTCAAAGTGAATTCCAAGGCAATGGCACCGCCCATGGATAATCCGACCACATGGGCCTTTTCCAGTTGAAGGACATCAAACAGCGCCTGAACATCCCGGGCAAATTGGGGAATCGAATAGCCCGTTTTTGAAAGCACGGACCGGCCATGTCCCCGCATATCCGGTGCAATAACCCGGTAGCGGTCCGACAATTGACGACATTGAAGCCGCCAATCCTGCGAACTGGAACCCAACCCATGCAACAGCACCAGAGGAACACCGGTACCGAGTTCTTCATAATATAAGGAAGTCCCGTTAAGGCAAAGAGAAGGCATCTTATTTTCCCTGGAGCTTTTGGAACCGCCTGACGCTATTTGGAAAAGCGGTTGCCAATTCAACGAACCACTTCCGCATCAGCTTCTCATTCGGACGTTTGGATTTAAGCCGGGAAGTACAGGTATGGAGTACACAATCTATCGGCTTTTCGGTTAGATGAGTAGCGCTTTGGGGCGTATGCAGAATGCAGTGACGAGTCATACCATCATCCCCCTCCATCCAGCTCGGCAAAGGTTTGCTTAAAAAAACACAACCCCGGCTCATCCAGGGATTCAGTTCAAAAAGCCCTTCCCGAATCTCCCAGTAATCTCCGGCATCCGGAATGGACACCAGATGCCCTTCCGGACCCAGTGTCTTCATATGGAAAAGCAGCAAGGCGTGTTTTTTACCGGTAGGATCGTCAATCTCTCGCGCCCAAACATCAAAGTATTCGAAAATAAATTCACAAAAAGAAAATCCTGGCGCAAACCGGTATCCCTCGCGCTTCAGGCGTCCCTGTCGGTAACGATCATATATCCGGAGCACATTTTCCAACAGTGCAAAACCACCTTGACTGCAACAGAGGGCCGGACAAGTGGCGCATATCATCGGGGAGACCCCGTTGCTCTGATAGTCACGTAAAATGGAAAGCAAGTGGCCGGAAAAAGGGAGACTCTGGTTCATATTTTAAAAAAATACCCATTCCATAACTTTTTTGCAACAGTCGAAATCATTAAACTATTTTTACTATTCAAGGAATTGACTTTTATCACCCTTTCAGGAGTTTCTTATGAGCACAATCGGCGTTATCGGACACGGGTTTGTGGGCAAAGCGGTTGCCTACGGTTTTTCGGAATACGACCGCCAGCGCGGCATTGAGCCCAAGCACACCAT
>MGVN01000159.1 GCA_001800515.1 Elusimicrobia bacterium RIFOXYB2_FULL_49_7
TATGTCATGTTCCCTGTCCAGGCATAGTTGCGGGCAAGGTATGGAATAAGAAATGCCATTGTTATGGACGACATAATAAGAAGCGTAATAAATATACGCCCCGCCTTTTCCTTTTTCAGCAGCGATGCGGCTGCCAATACGGACAGGATTCCGGCAAGCGAGTAGACGCTGAAATATTTTCCTCCCACGGCCGCGCCGCAAAAAACGGCGCTCAGCACAAGGAATTGCCTGTTGTTTTCTTTTTCCCCCGAGACGTAATACAGGCAACAGAGAACCGCAAGCGTTTCAAAAAAGCCGAGGCCAAGCTCGATGGCGGTTTTCCACATTACCATTGGCACGAAAGGAACGCTTATGAAAATAAACATCGCCACGATGCCCATCTCGCGCGAAAAATGACGGCGGCTCCAATTGTATAGCGCGAACATGATAAGCAGGCCGAACGCAACGTGCATGAGTTTCGTGGTTATTTCATTGCCGAAAAGCAATCCCATGCTGTAAAAAACGTGTATATTGTTGGAAAAATATGAATAAACGGAATGCGAAACAGGCGTTATCGCGTGGTGCTGAACCCAGTAGAGCGGAACGCTTACATGATAATTCAGGGAATCGTAGAATGTTTCCGGAGTTAATGCGCCGAGTACGATAAAAAAGAGGAATACGACGGTTATTACGCCGCATAGTTTTACGATAAGAGAAACGTTTCCCCGCGTGCGTGGCGACTGTATATCACCTCTCTTGCCATGGCGCAGGATAGGGCGCAAAGTAAATGCCAACCCCGCTAAAAGAGGTATGGCGGCCGCAACAGGGTATAGCAGCCCCATCAGGCCCGTGAACAACTGGTAATATATAATGGTAGTGAACCCCAAACCGATTTTCATCGCCGCCCCGACAGCCGGATCGTCAAAGCTCAGCTTAAATAACCGGAAGAGCGCGCTCCCGATGCCCAGTGCAGCGGCTGTGAAAAGCGATACCAGCAGAATATGCGGCAGGTAATGAGCGGCGTAGAGAATATCGGTGATCCCGGCGCCCTGCCATGAACGCGAAACCAGCGTTGATGCGGACTTAAACGATACCGGGTATGCCTTCAGGTAATAATAAAGGACAACGCTTCCCCATGCAAGCGGAAGAATATATATCCATGGCGAGTCCATGAAATGTTTTTTAATTTCCACGACATCCTGCCTGCGCTGTTTTTTAGCCATAGTTTATATACCTGCAAATCCGGGTTTTAACGTGTGTATTATTTTGTCAATAATTGCGCGGGGGTGCATCAGCGCGGAAAAAATAAGGCGCGCCGCCTGCAGCGGGTTGGACAGGTAATACGCAATGTACATCGCAGCCCGCAACTTATTTAATTGTCTGGTCGGGATGGCGGAAAGGTTTATTATTGTTTCTTCCTGGCTGAACCTGCGCCAGTCCATGTTCGCGGGTATGGCTTTTTCGGTTTCAAGCCTGCACCATATCATGCTGCCCGGGTAAGGCGTGAAAAGGTATATTTCCGGGGTTACCATGGCCGTTTTCCTCAAAAATTGTTTGGACAGCCTGGCAACTTCCATTGT
>MGVN01000160.1:0-170 GCA_001800515.1 Elusimicrobia bacterium RIFOXYB2_FULL_49_7
AAGAAATATTCCTGTTTCAAACGGAGTTCCTTGCCGCCGCGCAGATCGTCGCGGGGATAAAGGATTTTACTGATGCTTTCCGAAAGCACGCGCGATTCGTAGGCACGGAAGTAATCGCCGCTGTTGAAGTGTTGAAAGTCGAATTCGTAGCAGGAGCGGGCTGACCAGAG
>MGVN01000160.1:199-5403 GCA_001800515.1 Elusimicrobia bacterium RIFOXYB2_FULL_49_7
AGCCGGGAATGAAAAGATCGTACGGCATGGCCAAAATGGTTTGCGTATCGACCCAAGTTGATTTTTCCCGTCCCGTGTCGTCCTGGGTGTGTTCGACCCGTCCGTAGAAGCGGATGGGATAGACCAGATCGGTGCGTGCCACCTCCCAGGGATTGAGGCCGCTTATCCACTGGTCCGGATCTTCTTTTTGATAGCCATTGTCGATTTTTTGGTGGAACAGGCCGTATTCATACCGAATGCCATAACCGTATCCCGGAAGTTGAAGCGTGGCCATGGAATCCAGGAAACAGGCGGCTAACCGTCCCAAACCGCCGTTACCGAGTCCGGAATCGACCTCTTGTTCACGCAACTCTTCTATATCGTATCCCATTTGCTCAACCATCTGCTTGCAGGTATCGTAGAGGCCCAGATTGTAAAGCGCATTGCCCAGGGTTCGCCCCATGAGGAATTCCATGGAGAGGTAGTAGAGCCGTTTCATGTCCTTGTTGTAATAGGTCTGTTGTGTTTTGATCCAGCGTTCGATAAGTCGATCCTGCGCAGTCAGTGCCGTACCATAATAGAAGTCTTTGATTGTAGCGGTGTGCTGATCTTTGGCCAGGGAGTATTCGATATGATTCAATAAGGAGAGATCCAGTGACTTTTGCTCCATGCCTTTATGAATGATTTTCCAGTTTTTCTTTGTTCTTTTCATGATACGATCCTTTAGAAAGAAGTGACTATAATAAGAGAGAAATATACCTATTCTGAAGCGAGAAAGAGAATGGAAATGGCAGTTTTAAGATTTTAAAAGCATCTTTTTCCGTTGTTTGGTTATATTTTATAAAATGTTGAAATTTGTTATCGCTTTTATTCTCTTCTCTATATTCCTTTTTGCTGCAGAGCCGGATTCTGTTCTGCCGCAAAAGGCTCTGATCCAAGACAGCACCACCCTGATGACCGCAGACTCGACCACCGGGGATTCGGTCTCCGCAGACCCGGAAATGCAGGAAAGCAATTTTCAGGATAATGTGGATGCCCTCTTTGTGCCGGATTCGATTGACACCACGGGTTGGTGCACGAGCAAGATCAATGCAGGCCACTTTGACTACAAACAGATGACCGACACGGTTCGAATTGTCCTTCGTGATTCCGTTTTGGGCAGAAGCTATTGCCACCCTTTCAACGGGTATATCACTTCCCCATTCGGATTGCGCAAGTTTTTTTGGCATTATGGAATGGATGTCAAGGTAAAAAAAGGGGATTCCATCCGGTGTGCTTTTGACGGCATTGTACGTGTGATTCAGAATGATCGTTACGGCTACGGCAAGGTGGTTGTCGTGCGTCATTATGGGGGACTTGAAACCCTCTACGGCCATTTTTCCCGCGCCAAAGTGGAGGTCGGACAGCGTCTGAAGGCCGGGGAATTGGTCGGATTGGGCGGTAATACCGGCCGTTCCACGGGCAGTCACCTTCATTTTGAAATCCGGTATTGCGGTGAACCCTTTGACCCCCGAGATATCGTTGATTTTGACAATTTCGTCTTGAAGAGCGATACGCTGGTTTTGACCAAGGCCAATTTCGATTATCTGGCCCAAGCTCGCAGCACCATTGCCCATGTTATTCGCAGGGGCGATAATTTGGGCAGTATTGCCCGGCGGTATGGTACCACGGTTCGACGACTCTGTGCCTTAAACCATATTTCCGGTAGAACCTTGCTTCGAGTGGGCCGGAAGCTTGTTATACGAACCGACCTGACGGCAGCGCCGTAAGCAAAGGAATCTCTGACATGGCAAAATATTTATCCATTGTCGTTCCTCTGCTGAATGAAGAGGGCAATATCAAGCCCTTATACCGGGCTATCCGTACTGTTTGCGAAGCCCATGCCTATGATTATGAAACCATCTTTGTGGATGACGGCTCAATGGATCAAACGCTATCGATTCTAAAAGAATTGGCCGACAAAGACAATCGATTCATCTATCTTTCCCTTAAACGGAATTTCGGACAGACGGCTGCGTTGGCTGCCGGCCTCGATTGTGCTACGGGCCGCTTTATTGTCACGCTGGATGGTGATCGGCAAAACGATCCGGCCGATATTCCCGGTCTCTTGGAAGCATGCGAAAAGGGGGGATACGATCTTGTCAATGGCTGGCGAAAACATCGCAAAGATCCCTTTTTTACGTCCGTGTTGCCATCCAATGTGGCCAATCGCATCATCAAAAAAATCACGGGGGTTCGAATTCACGATACCGGATGCACGCTGAAGATTTTCCGTCGGGAGATTTTAGAAGAGCTTCATCTCTATGGCGAGATGCACCGTTTTATTCCTGCCCTGTTACATTGGACGGGTGCTAAGATCGGGGAAAAAGAGGTGACCCACCATGCCCGCCAGTGGGGCAAAAGCAAATACAGTCTGCGCAAATTACCACGCATCGTGCTGGATTTGATAAATATCAAATTCCTGATCAGTTATTCCACTCGGCCCATTCAGGTGTTTGGCAAATTCGGGTTATATGCCTTTTTCTTCTGTTTGGTTTCCCTGTCCAGTCTTATCTATATGAAAACCGCGCAGGGAATCGATATGACCGGTAACCCCTTTCTTTTTCTGACTATTTTTCTGGGCTTTATCGGGGTTCAATTTGTCACCATGGGCCTTCTTGGTGAAATCAACATCCGCATCTATCACGAATCCACCCGACGTAAAATATACCGTATCGCCGAACGGGGCGGCGTTTCTTAATGTCAATGGCCGATTTTTCAGACCTGACCCCGGATCGTTTTTTGCCGGCCCTTGAAGAGGCGCTGGGTGAAGAGCTGGATTCCTTCAGTCGCCCCTTTCCAAGCTATATTAATCGAGTCTATGAAATCCGGACCTCGGATGAAAAATCCTTTGTGGCTAAATTCTATCGTCCGGGTCGCTGGAGTATCGATGCGCTTTTGGATGAACATGCCTTTCTGACCGATTGTGTGGAAGCGGAAATTCCCGTTGTCGCTCCTCTCACGCTGGCCAATCAACAGACACTCGGAAATTTGGACAATATCGCCTTTTCCGTTTTTCCTAAACGGGCGGGTCGTCAGTTTGATGTCGAAGGTGATGACAGCTTTGAACGCATGGGTTCTTTATTGGGTCGCTTGCATACGGTGGGGAGCCGACGAAAAGCCCCTGCCCGACTTTTGTTGACGCCGCAGACCACCACTCGTATTTATGCGGATCAGTTGGTGGCTGACGGTGTTGATCCGGATAACCGGCAAAAGTTCAAGGATATCACCAATCGAATTATTGACACCATTTCTCCTTATTTTGATGGTTTGGAAACCCTTCGAATCCATGGTGATTTCCACCAGGGCAATGTATTGGAACGGCCGGGGGAAGGGCTTATGGTCATAGATTTCGATGATATGATGAACGGCCCGGCAGTGCATGATTTCTGGTTGCTGCTGCCGGACCATTATCCGGCATGTCAATATCAATTGGAATTACTGTTATCCGGATATCGCCAGTTTCGCGATATCCCGCCTCGCTCGATGCTTATCATCGAAGGACTTCGCGCCATGCGAATGATTTATTTCACAGCTTGGTGCAATATGCAGCGGAATGATTTTCAGTTTCAAACCAAATTTCCGGAATGGGGTACGGATACATTTTGGAAACGCGAGGTCCAAGATCTTCAAAATCAGTATACCAATATGATGGATGCATTTGCTGACAGAGAATAACCGTTAAACCATTCCAGGAGGAGTTATGCGTTTTGTTGTCGTCTATCTTGTTATGACGTTACTTTTTTGGAGTTGTGCTTCCACCTCGATAGAAGGAGATGCGGGTGTTTCAAAGGAGAACCGGAAATCCGATATGACAAAATGGTTTTCGGATTTCTCATCATTTTCCAGTGCTGAAGCGGCGCTTGTTCCTGTTTTACAATATCTCCAGATTGATTCATTGGGGCAAGCGCAGACAGCCGCTTTTAATGCCAAATCTCCGGAGGATATGCAGACCTTTCCAGGAGCAAAGAAGTATCATATTTACCGTCTCACCGATTGTCAGGTTTATGCTGCTTCCTGTCTGGTGAAGCGTGGGATGCCTGTTTTGATTGAATGGTTGCAGGAAGATCATAACCGGTATTCGGTTATTTATGATACCAAAATTGTAGACAATCCGGTTACTATTGGGGAGAATTCCAATAAGACCCATCCGGAAGTGGTCTATTTGCAATACACCATCAACAAGCCGCTTCATACGGTCAAACAGATGTGTAAAAAAAGGCTGGATAACAACCAGATTGATTTTACCCCGGATTTGTTGGATCGGGATGGCAAGGCAAACTATGATAATGCCCTCCGCTCTCAGTACGACACCTTTATTCAGAATGCCAATTCTTACGATGTCAAATGGGAAGTCACGCTGTATAAATACCAACATATCTTTATCAGCGGCGTGTGGGTGGTAACGCCTGTTACGATGACAGAGCGCGCGTTGACAAAAGAGATTCAAGCGGCTTTGGATGACAAGGACATGAGTTACACGGTTCCGAAAATAAAGCAGATATTATAAGCCGATGGGGCAAAAGAGGAAAGACCTCTTTCCGTTCTTTTTTATCCGCCTGTTTTTGGGCGTGCCTCTCTGCGTCAGGAGAATGGGTTTTCGAGATAGTATTAACCTGCATCAGAGGCCGAATATTCTCCGACCTTGTCCGGTTAGCGGACGCTCTTTTTAACCATGCTTCCGGACCGGCGCAACAGGTGGCCGGCCAGGGTCTTGAACGCTTTGAGGTTGCGTAATCCTTCTTGTGGGTCTTTGAGAGATTGCCGGGCTTTTAGCAGGAAATAAGAGGGCCGGAGGTAGAATTTCCGGCGAGCGTGATCACAGAAAGCGACCAATTCCTGATAGGTGAGATCCGGATTCGAGACCACGGAGTTGTGGAGTCCGTCTTCGGTCACCCACTTGGAATAATCTTCGGACATCAGATAGCCCTTTTCCTTGACCCAGGCATAGTCTTCCGTTCCCGGATAAACCATGATGGGAAAGAATTGTGCCGTATCCGGATTGATTTCAAGTGCGAGATCAAGGGTCTTCTTGAGCGTTTCCCGGGTTTCGCCCCGGTTGCCCACCATAAAACAGCCGTGAATGAGGATGCCTGCCCGCCGGGCATCCAGCGCGAACTGCTTGATACGGGGAAGCGAGGTCCTTTTTTTAATATTGTCCAAGATGGTCTGGTCTCCGCTCTCAA
>MGVN01000160.1:5490-6523 GCA_001800515.1 Elusimicrobia bacterium RIFOXYB2_FULL_49_7
TCAATACCGCTCCCGGAAGATTAAACGCGGATACGGCCATATTGATTTTCCCAAGTTTCCAGAAGAGAGATAAATTAGAAAAAGAAGCGCTCAACATGCTTTCTCCGCCTGCGGCTAAAAGTCCATCCCCTGATATGACGTCACTTAGGCCGTTGAAACTCAATCCCATTCCGAAACTTTTCGACGGGTGCCAGCCCATTCCCAGGGTAAAAATATCCGCAATCCAGTCCACGCCGCCCGTGTCGTTGCCGTAATAGTCGAAAGTATCCACCGAAGTCTGTTTATGGAATATTTCAAACCCCAGGGATACCTTGCGGCCCGGAAACTGGAGCCTCATGGAAGATAAACCGGTGGAAAGACCGTCATACCCTCCCATCTGTCCGCCCTGCAGAGAAAATTCGCTGCGTTCTTTGAACCCCAGGGCTGCCATGTTCCAGAAAGAATCCGACGCTTCCGGAAAAACAATGCTCAGGTTACCCATGCCGGCGCTCCGGATGGTATGGTTTAAAAGAATATAATTTCCTGCCGGATGTAAAGATGAAATACAGCACAGGTAAAATAAAACGGCCCCTGAAAAAGCTAATTTTTTCCCCGTGCCGGGCGGCCCTTCACTTTTTACTTTTGACTTTTCACTTTTAACTTTAATCTTCATCTTATAACAACCGGCTTTACAGTTTTGATTCCGGCGCCCTCTATCTTAATGAAATAGATGCCCCTCTCCAGAACATTGCCGGATCTGTCTCTGCCGTCCCAGGTAAAATTCTGATTATTCGAATCCAGCGGCTGCGTCCATCCATTAATAGTTGCGCCGGAAATGTCATAAACAGTCACGTCAAGAACCGCGGATCCCGAAACATCCGTATAGACAATAACGCTGTCGCCCGAATTACTGCCGATAACATTATTTCCAATGACTGCATCCTGAGGAGGAATGGCGACGTCGGGCTGAAGACCCGAGACATCATCTTCTCCTATATGCGCTCTGTAAACTCTGCAGCCGGATATGCTGTTATTCACGCCGGCATATAGATAA
>MGVN01000161.1:0-1714 GCA_001800515.1 Elusimicrobia bacterium RIFOXYB2_FULL_49_7
CGCACGCCCTGAAAATTATCCTGTCGGCCTGGTAGCCGGAAAATTTATACCTGCCGCCGCCCCAGGCATAGCAGTTTTCAAAAAGTGCGTCGAAGGAATACCTGCCCGCAAGGAAATTGATTGTGTTGCCCGTCCCGGGGTCAAACGCTCCGCACCTGAAAAATTTCAAAAAACCGGCGCTGGAAAAAGCCACGTTGCTTGCAGGCGTATTGCCCCATATAATCCCTTCGAATTGCCAATACAGGCCGTTGCCGGAGCCGGTATAATTAAACATGTTTAACGTGTCCTGGCCGTCAAAAAATACCTCGCCGTCATGCTCGGCTTTAATAACCGTCCACGTTGACGAACTGCCCGTCGGCGGGCGCACGGAGTTGGTTATCATGTTTGCCGCACCCGTGTATGTCCCGTCCCTGATAATAAGCGTGTCGCCACCCGCCATGCCGGAAAAACCAGTTTGCAGGCTGGGAAAATCATCCGGCATATAATAGGTGGCGGCAAACAACGCCGGTGAAAATGAAACGATGAACATGCCGAATAAGCTGATAATCTTTTTCATGGTCGCGGTGTCAGGCTTTACTTACGTGACTTATTGGTGATTGAACACTTTTGCTATGTAGCCGCCGGTGCGATTCAGTCACGTAAGTAAAGCCTGACACCGGCACTCCCATGGCCGGCCGGTAATGAAGGGCAACATCAATAAAATGCGAAGTTTGTTATGCTGCATGGAGGATGAAATCTACGTGTACGGCATCGAATGGGAATATAATGCGGCCTTTGTCGGTTTTTTGCAGTATGCCTGCATCGAGCAACGCATGTATGTCGGTATGAACCGCTTTCACATCCCTGTTTACCCGTCGCGCTGTTTCCCGTATAGTCAATGGTCCCGCTCCCGTGATGGACTTAAGAAGCTCCCACCGCTTACCGCCGAGAACTTTAAAAAGAAGCGCCGGAGATTCGAAACTTATAAATGCCCCCTGCGGCTCGCCTTTAGAAGCACGTAAAAATCTTTTATTGGTTATTTCCCTCGAACAAACTTCCAGTGTTATTGTCTGCATTAAAACCTCCTCGTATCTACATCTTTCCAAAAATCGTCAAGCAAAGCTTCAGGAGTGGTAAAAATATACGGTTTTTCAATTTTTCCCATATGCTTATGGTCGCCTTTGCCAAGCTCATTATCATATCGTAATGCACAACAGCCATTAACGATCAAGGCGAGCCTGTATTTAAAATGATGACGGCTGCCTCTTAAGGGCAAAGGCAACCGCCAGACTACTATTTCAACAAAAGCATTTCCGGCAATCACACGTCGTTCGCTGAGTATTAATTCGGCTTGCATGTTGTATATATTAACAACATTTTATAAGGTTGTCAATGTGGCGCAACATGCCACGTAAGTAAAACCTGACAATGTTAACTCCGTCCCCTATAACTGTAGAGAAGATACGCGCCGGCTAGCAGGACCAGGGCGCCGCATAGTTTTTTTACTATAGCCACGCCTTTTGACTTCTCGTTCCAGTTTAAATACCTTTGCACTACCTCGGTAAATGTGCCTGCAAGTATAATTACGGAAACGTGTCCAAGCGCATACGCCAATACCAGCAAAACTGCAAAAATAAGATTCGTCGCCGCAACGGAAAACGCAACGCCCAGTATCGGCGCCATATACGCAAACGTGCAAGGCCCGAGAGCGACGCCGAACACCAATCCGAGTATG
>MGVN01000161.1:1722-5393 GCA_001800515.1 Elusimicrobia bacterium RIFOXYB2_FULL_49_7
CAGCAACCCTTTCTTATTAAAGACGGGCGAAGCGGCCTTACCGGCAAACGGCAAAGCAATGACATCGAGCAGATGCAAGCCTACCAGAAAAAAGACTACCGCAACAAAATAATTTCCATAGGGGCCGATATCGCCCATCATCCTTCCCATTAAGCCGGTGATCAATCCTATGAGCGCGATGGTCAACAGTATTCCGGCCGAGAAAAGTGACGAAAGATAAAAAGCCCTCCCAGCCGACATTCTCCCCTGATCGTCAATAAAGCCGACAATCAGCGGGATACTTGCCAGGTGGCACGGGCTGAGAAGAATACTTAAAATTCCCCAAATAAACGAACCCGGCAAAGCCAATGCGGGCGTCGAATAGAGGATGTTCGATAACCATGTAAAAAGCTCCACCAACACTATTTCACTCCCTTCTTTTTTAGAACTTTTACGATTTCTTCCTTCGGAAAAAATCCCTGGTGACGGAAAAATTCTTTCCCGTCTTTATCCAGGAATACCTGTGTCGGGATTGCCCGTATCTTGTATTTATCGCCGTAGGGGCTTCCTTCTTTTGTCCATACGTCGTAAAACACCACGTTTACCTGCCCGCCGTACTCTTTCTCGATTTCCGCGATAACCGGCTGCATCATTTTGCATGGTATGCAATTGACCGACCCCAGTTCCACAAAAGTAACCTTTATGTCGCTCTTTTTCTGTTCCGTCTTATCTTTCTTTGCGGCCTGCCTGAGAGACTTTTGCGTGCCTGGCTCCGCGGCCACGCAGCTTAACCCGGACAATCCCAAAATGCAAATTGATAATACGACTAACGGAAAATGAATAAGTTTCATTCTGCTTTCCTCACTGTAATAAATTATTTCGCGGGTTTTACTCCGCTGATTTTTGCGCTTGTGATGAGGCCGGCGTTGTCGTCGAGCGTATCAGTCATATGCTCTATGCCCGCGGCCGTTTCTTCGACTACCTTCACTTCGGCAAAACCCGCAATTTTCATTAGACGCAGGTATTCATCCTTGAGTATTGCGCCTGAAACACACCCAACGTATGCATCCGGCGACTGCTTCACCGCCTGTGGCAGCTCTTTAAGAAGCACTATGTCGGACAGCAATACCCTTCCGCCCGGCTTTAACACCCTGAAAGCTTCCTTGAAAACACTTTCCTTATCCGGTGAAAGGTTAATTACGCAATTCGAAATGATAACGTCAATGCTGTTATCTTCGACGGGAAGTTTTTCGATGTCTCCCAACCTTAATTCCACGTTCTTATACCCGCTTTTTTTTGCGTTTTCAGTCGCCTTTTGTATCATCTCGGGCGTCATGTCAACGCCAATCACCCTGCCGCCGTTGCCAACCCGGTCCGCGGCAAGAAAACAGTCAAGCCCGGCCCCTGACCCCAGGTCGAGGACGGTTTCGCCGGCTTTCAACGATGCCAGCGCCAGGGGATTGCCGCAGCCCAGCCCCAGGTTTGCGCCTTCGGGAACTACGGATAAATCTTTATCCGAGTATCCTATCTTTTTACTGATGTCTTTTGCCGAACCACCGCCGCAGCAGGAGCTTGAAGGGCCGCAACAACATGACCCGCTTTCTTTGGCAACCCTGGCATATCCTTCTCTGACAATTCTCTTTTTATCCTCCCCCTGGTCGAGCCACTTCCTTATCTCGTCCTTTGAAGGAAGTTTCCCGGCGACTACGACTTTACCGTCAACGACAAGCGCGGGCGTAATCATCACGCCGTAGTTCATGATGTCGTTTATCCTGTCGACCTTGACTATCTCCGCGGCGATAGCCATTTCATTGACGGTTTCAGTAACCAATTCCGTAAGCTTCCTGCACTTCGGACATCCTGTACCCAGGATTTCGATTTTCATTTTATAACCTCCAGCCGAATATAATTCCGGTAAACGTTGCCATTATTACTACCAACGACACATATATAAGTGTCTTTTTAGTTCCCATTACGCTTCGAAGTACGAGGATACTGGGAAGGCTCAGCGCGGGGCCGGCCAGCAACAATGCAAGGGCGGGGCCTTTGTTCATACCGCTTCCCATCAGCCCCTGTAGAATCGGGACCTCGGTTAGAGTGGCAAAGTACATAAGCGCTCCGCTGAATGCCGCAAAGAAGTTGGCCCACACTGAATTACTGCCGACAAGCACGGCAATGTATCTATTCGGTATCAAACCGTTGTCAAAACCCGGCCGTCCCAGCAGGATACCGGCAACAAACACTCCCACGAACAGCAACGGAAATATCTGTTTTGCAAAGGCCCATGTGGCGTCAACCCATGTTGAGAGTTCCTCGCCTGAAAACCACTTCTTCAGCATACCGGCCAGCACAAGCAACAAGCCGCCCGTGATATACCAGTGAACCCGGTGAACAATGCTCCAAAAGCTTGCGGGATCCTCTGATTTTCCCCATGTCGCAAAGATAAGGATAAGAACCATGGTCAGAAAGTAAACCGAGGTCTGCCATAACGGACGCGGCTCTTCGATATCCGCGGTGAACATCTTTTCATCCGCGCATTTTGCGGCTTCCTCTTTGCGGCAGATAAACGCCATGGCGATGCCGATAACAATCGCGAATATGACGGCGCCCGCTGCACGGGCAAGCCCTATTTCAACGCCAAGCACGCGTGCGGTAAGGATTATGGCAAGGACATTGATAGCAGGCCCCGAATAGAGAAACGCGGTGGCAGGCCCTATGCCGGCACCCCGCTTATAAATACCTGCAAACAACGGCAGAACCGTGCAGGAACAAACTGCGAGAATAGTGCCAGAAACGGATGCCACGCCATAAGACAGTACCCTGTTCGCCTTCGGGCCGAAGTACTTCATAACCGAGGCCTGAGAAACAAATACGGAGACGGCGCCGGCGATGAAGAATGCCGGCACAAGGCAGGTAAGAACATGCAGGCGCGCATAATCCTGGAGAAGATAAAACCCTTCCATTATGCCGGACCGCACCCTTGGAAGAGAAAAAGGAAAGTAATACGCAAGCAGAAATACTACGACGATAAGAAGCAGTTTTGTCCGTTCCTTCACTTATTTCTCCTTACGTATCTTGCAGCAGCCGCCTTCGATTCTTATGGCTTTTATGTTCACAAGCGCGTCTGCAAGCTTTTTACGGGCGGAAGAGGCTATGCGCGCAAATGTCGGACGGGATACCTTCATGCGTTTTGCGGCAGCTTCCTGGTAAAGCCCTTCAAGGTCCGCCAATCGCAAGGCCTCAAATTCGTCAATCGTCAGATAAACGCCTTCCAGTTCATTGAGGGGTTTGCATTTCGGCCTGAAACACCGTTCCTCCGGCATGCACTTTATCCATCTTGTTTTCTTAGGCCGCACTGTTTATCTCCCTATGTTATGAGCATATGCTCATAACATATTTAGCATTATTAAATTATTTTGTCAACAACATTTTGAAGGTTATTATTTTATTTTAAGATTGGCCGGCGCGCGGGGGGATGACGGGTTTGACGGTAGGCCGGGCAGCCGCATATTGCGCAAAAAACAAACCCGCGAGAGCTGCGGCGACAATGCAGTAAAAATAATTTTTCATACCGCTATTCCCGCTGTAATATCTTCATGAACTCTTACATTGTTTATCACCACGGTAGAATTATAGCAGATTTTATTATATGGAAACACCCTTAAGTTCAACGCCGCCATTAACAGGCAGTG
>MGVN01000161.1:5400-6411 GCA_001800515.1 Elusimicrobia bacterium RIFOXYB2_FULL_49_7
CGTTCCCCGAGCGTGCCGGCCGTTCGACGGAAATTTTCAGCGGCGCGTTCGGGGAACGCGCCCTACAACCTGAAGAATTACAGATTATCTTAGCGGCAATGACCTTCTGTCATCCTATCCGGCTATCAGCCGGGCGGCTTTGTGGCCGGAGAGGATCATGCCTCCGAATATTGCTCCCATTCGCGGGGAACCGTAGACGGCGTTGCACGCCATTCCGCAAACCCACAGGCCGGGGTAGACCTCCCTGGTATTATCCACTATAACGCTCTCGCCGGCTTCGGCCCACATGGATTTCTCGCCCATTACCCTGCCGGTTTCGGTATTGAGGATCGCGCCGGATTTTTTTTCGGCTATTTTGCAGATTTCCGTATCGTGGCCGGTTGCATCAACCACCGCCTTCGCCCTGACGCACAACGGATCGACGTGCAGATGCGACCACCCGACGGAACTCCAGTTTATCACCACTCCGGCAATCGTGTCTTTTCTTATGATAACGTCTTCGACGCTCATCAGGTTAAATATCTTCACTCCCGCCTTGATTGCGCCCAGGGTAAGAGCTGAGATTGTTTCCAGTGAATCGGCCACATAATGATCGCCGTTATATTTTTCAAGATGGATGCCGAACTCGCCGGCAAGTATAGGCCTTGCTTCTTCCTGGACAACTATCCTGTTGAACATCATTCCACCTCCGGGCATACCGCCGCCGATTTTCAAGTGGCGTTCAAAGAGGGCTACTTTTTTCCCCGCTTTTGCCAGGTAATGCGCGCAAACAAGGCCGGACGGGCCGCCGCCGGCGATGGCAACGTCAACATCCATGTAATCCATAAACGTCTTCATGAAACTTTCCGTAATCGCCCTTGAGATAATCACTTCATCCAGCATACATTTTCCTCCTGTAAAAAAATAAGACCCATGCCGTCGGCATAGGTCGGGAAAATTATGCTTATTCCTTTCCCTACGCTGGCATTATCCAGGTCAGGTTCCGTCCGGGTTTTAATCCGGACAAAGGTC
>MGVN01000161.1:6455-7765 GCA_001800515.1 Elusimicrobia bacterium RIFOXYB2_FULL_49_7
TTTATATTGAACATGCAGATTGTACTATAAGAACTTAATTATGTCAAGCGCGCATTTTGCGCTGTTTGACAAAGGCGTATATTTTAAGTATTATTGGCATATGCCAATAATGTGGGAGGCGTATCGTGCCGCGGCCTTTTAAGTGCAGGAGAATCGGTTGCATACCAGACCATCTTTATTTTAAGCCGAAGGGCATACCGCTTATCGAGCTTGCGGAAGTTACGCTCAGCATGGATGAGCTTGAAGCGTTGCGCCTTTCGCACGTCGAGAGCCTGTACCAGGAAGGCGCGGCCCTGCGGATGAACGTATCAAGGCAGACGTTCGGAAACATACTTGACTCGGCGCACAGGAAGGTTTCCGATTTCCTTGTCAACGCAAAGGCGCTGAGGATAGAAGGAGGAGTAATTACGGTTCAACAAAAATCCGGCGGGGCATCAATGCGCGTATCCTGCCGCAAAAAAGACAAAAAAAGGATGATTAAACATGAAAATCTGTATTCCGGTAGAAAAAAATGAAGGGCTTGCGTCAAAGGTTTCGGGGCATTTCGGCAGCGCGGCTTACTTTGCCATCCATGACATCGAGGGAAACGTTACAGAATTCGTCAATAATGAAAACCAGCACCATTCACACGGCATGTGCCAGCCGCTAAGCGTAGTTGGCGGCATGAAAATCGGCGCGGTTGTCTGCGGAAGCATGGGAGCGATGGCGGCGGCAAAGCTCAACGAAGGCGGCATCCGGGCATACAAAGCAACGGGCGAAACCCTGGCCGAAATAATTGAAAGCTACAAGGCCGGGAATTTAGAAGAGGTTACCCCGGAAAATGCCTGCGGGCATCACGGGTGCCATTAAAGGGGTTCCGTCGGACGCGATTTTGTCAATGGTTATAACGCGGGATGAAAGGCGGCGGATCTCGGACATGTCGTGAGAGACAAGGATCGTAGTTATGGGATTATGGCGGTGTATGCGCATAATTTCGTCCTGTAGTTTTTCTTTCATCGCGGGATCGAGCGAATTGAACGGTTCGTCCAAAAGCAGTATTTTGGGGCCGCGCGCTATTGCCCTTGCAAGCGCCACCCGCTGTTTCTGCCCGCCCGACAACGTATGAGGGTAACAATCCGCGAGGTTTTCCAGCTCCACTAATTCCAGCAGTTCTCCGATATTCATGTTGCCGTTGGCGGCATACGCAATATTCCCGCGCACCGTCATATTGGGAAACAGGGAATATTCCTGGAACACGAACCCTATCCGCCTTTCCTGGGGTGAACGGTTAATTCTCCGCCTTCCATCGAACCACGTCTCGCCGTCAACAA
>MGVN01000162.1:0-897 GCA_001800515.1 Elusimicrobia bacterium RIFOXYB2_FULL_49_7
GGAGTTTTTTCACTGCGATGATGTCCATGCCGAGGTGTGACGCTTTTTCCTCACCCAGGGTGAGGATATCAAGTTCCCTTCCATAGAATGCGAGCAACACACAGCCGGGCAGGATGATGGCGGCACACAGGCGCAGAAGGCGGGTATCTGCCGACGAGAGGTCCCCCATGAGCCAGAGTATCGCGGCATAGACTTTCTGGGAGTCAGCGAGCGCGTACACGAGCAGGACGAGCGAAGAGAACAAAAAGCCGAGTATCACGCCGCTCAGGATAAGGCTCGACAGAGAAAACCCTTTTCTCATCGATGCGCCATAGACGAGCGCGACACTTGCCATCGTGCCGCCGAACGCGCACAGCGGGATAAGAAAACTGTTGATCTGCGCAAGCCCCGCGGCGACACCGACGCTCGCGCCGAACGCTGCTCCCCCGGAAATGCCAAGGGTGTAGGGATCTGCAAGCGGATTCCTGAGCATCCCCTGGAAAGCGCAGCCGCATACCGCAAGGCCCAGGCCGACGATCATGCCGAGCAGCATCCGGGGGATCCGTATCTGCCAGACGATCATCGAAAGAGTGTCCCCGGCTCCGGGATGGAACAGGCCCGAGAGCGCATCACGCAGAGGCAGATCGCTCCCGCCGAACATCAGGGAAAGCACGGCGGACGCTGCAAGGATAACGCAGAGCAGGAAAAAAAGAAGAACAATGCGTAAGGGTTTATTCATGAGAGCGATGAAGAATATCGAACAGTTTTTCGACGCCGTCCGCGATCGCCGCAGGCGTAGGATCGGTGAAGCGGGTGTCGTTGAGCACGTGGACGCGGCCGGCGCGTACTGCTTTCAATGTCTTGAACTTTTCCCACAGCTTTTTTTCCGAGGAGGTCACGTCCCCCATGTCAACAAGG
>MGVN01000162.1:976-2822 GCA_001800515.1 Elusimicrobia bacterium RIFOXYB2_FULL_49_7
TCTTCCCGCCGGCAAATTCCATAAAATCATTCACGAAGCTGTTTTTGCTGACCGTAAAAAGCGGCTGCGCCCCGACTTCCCAGAATACCGGTACAGGGGCAAGGCTCCGTGCTTTTGATCGTACCGTTTCGATCCTGTGCCGCGCGTCCGCGACAATGGCTTGCGCCTTTTCTTCTTTTCCGACGATACTCCCCAGGTCGATGAAGCCGTTGCAGATATCGGAAAAGCTGTTTACCGAATCCATCACGTACACCTGCAGGCCGAGTTTTTTCAGTTTCTGGACAGTGGCAGGGCTATTGCCTTCCTTCGTGGCAATGACAAGGTCGGGCGTGAGTGCGACGATCGCTTCGATATTCGGCTCAAGGATGGTCCCGATCTTCTCTTTTGCCGCAGCCTCAGGAGGGCAGTAGATGGTCACCCCCGCGACCTGTTCTTCAGCGCCGAGCAGGTACAGGCTTTTGGTTATTGACGGCGCGAGCGAGACGATGCGCGTGGGTGCTGCCGATGCCGCGAGCGGGATGAGTGACACAAGCAGGAGGAAAGCAAGAAAGCGTTTCATAGGGTCACCGTAAGAAAACAGCCAGTACCGCCAGTGATGCTGTTTCGCAGAGTTCGTTGACCGCTCCCAGCGTGTCGCCGGTAATGCCGTCAATTCTTTTGCGAACGATAGAGCAGGTACTGTGTGCGCATATCCCTGCGGCTAGGAGCGCGGCAAGTCCTGCGTTACCGAGAAGGCTAAAGGCTGCGCCTCCCGCAAGGAGCGTGGCGATGACAAGGGCCGCGGGTGTAGTTTCCTGAAAGAAGCTGAGCGCTTTTCCTTCACTTCGTGCATAAGGGAACACGGTAATTGCGTAGGCGATAGCCCATCTGCCGAGCACCGGAAAGAGGAGGAGCGCTTTCCAGCGGCCCGGGCCAAGGAGCAGGCTCAGGAACGATATTTTCATGAGGAATACGGCGATCAGGGCAATGACCCCCATGGCGCCGATCCTGCTGTCTCGCATGATCTCAAGGGTGCGTTCCCTGTCTTTGCCGCTTCCTATCCCGTCGGCAGTGTCAGCGAGGCCGTCCAGGTGGAGGCCGCCGGTGACCAGAGCAAGGAGCACGACAAGCAGGACCCCGCACACCGTGGCAGGGAAGAGGCGGCAGAGGAGCGCGTCCGTTCCTGCAAGCAGGAGCCCGAGCAGCAGGCCCGCGAGAGGGAATGATGCGACCATTCCCGAGAACCGCAGAGGGGCAGACTGCCTGAACGGAAGAGGGAGTATGGTGAGGAACTGGAGCGCTGATAGAACGTGTTTCATAGTTTTTCTGAGACGCCTGCTCCATCAAAAGTTGCCATCTCGTTCATGACCTTTACCCCTGCTTCAATGATCGAGATGCCGAGCACCGCTCCGGTGCCTTCGCCGAGCCGCATGTCGAAGTTAAAAAGCGGTTTCAACCCCATATGGGTGAGTGCGATGATATGCCCTTTTTCCACGGAACAGTGTGAGGCGAACATGAACTCTTTGGCCTTTGGTTCCAGCGTAGAGGCGATAAGGGCAGCGGCGCCGGAAATAAACCCGTCGATCACTGACGGGATACGCCTGGCTGCGCAGCCGACGAACACTCCCGCGAGCACTCCTATTTCAAATCCGCCCACCTTGGAGAGCACGTCGAGCGCGTCGGAGGGGTCAGGCGCGTGCAGGGCGAGCGCTTTCCTGATAACCATTACCTTGTGCTGGAGGGTATCGTCATCCACCCCTGTCCCTCTTCCTGTTGCCACGAGAGCGTCTGCGCCGGTAATAGCAGAGACGATCGCGCTTGAAGAAGTGGTATTTCCTATGCCCATGTCGCCGGTGCCGATAATGTC
>MGVN01000162.1:2884-9330 GCA_001800515.1 Elusimicrobia bacterium RIFOXYB2_FULL_49_7
AAATTTTTGGTGCCTGCGTTTATTCTTTTTTCGATATAGGTACAGTTCTTCTCTTTTATTACCGGGTTTTCGGTCCGTACCGCCACCCCGGCATCCACCACCACTACCCGGGCGCCTATGTGGCGGGACAGTACATTGATGCCTGCGCCGCCATTGAGGAAATTTTGCACCATCTGTACAGTCACTTCCTGCGGGAACGCGCTCACCCCTGCTTTTGCTATGCCATGATCAGCTGCAGCGGTAACAATGACCTTATTGGAAACCCGGGGGGTATCTTTGCCGGTTATTCCTGCAACCTGTTTTGCGATCTCTTCAAGCCTGCCAAGGCTTCCCTGGGGTTTTGTCAGGCGGTCGAGCCTGGACTGTGCCCTGTCCATGGCAGCAACATCTAACCCGGTAATACTGTAGAGGGTATCGGTGAGCCTGTTCATGTCGCTTCTCCTATTTAAGCCTTATGGGATATCCTGAGATCATTGCATATGCCTCGTCACTGTGGCGGGCTATGGCCTGATTGATGCTCCCTGCCAGATCCCTGAAATCGCGGGCAAGCTTGTTCTCCGGGACTATTCCTGAGCCTACTTCATTGGAAATAAGTATGATAGCGGGCTTAAAGTTCTGCTTGAAGTTTGTAAATTTGCGAATATAATTTTTGATTGATTTTTCAGTGTTTCCTGAAAGCATCATGTTGGAGAGCCACAGCGTGAGGCAATCGATAATATAGACATCTGTTTTGGGGGAGTTCTTTTTGAGGGCTTCGATAAGTTTATAGGGTTCTTCTATGGTACGCCAGGAGGACGGCCTTGCTTTTTTATGGAGAGCCACCCTTTTTTTCATTTCCTTATCAAGGGGAACGCAGGTCGCGATAAAGGTGACGCGTTTTCCATGTTGTTTCGCAAGCTCCAGAGCATAACTGCTCTTGCCTGAACGCGCCCCGCCGGTGAGAAAAATAAGCTTTGCCATGTTAGTACTCTATACCTCTGACTGCTTTGCATCCTTTTTTAAAAGGATGCTTGACTTCCTTCATCTCAGTGACAAGATCAGCGCAGTCAATAAGCTTCTTTGGTGCGCATCGTCCAGTAATAATTATATTAGTTTTTGAATCTATTGATTTAATCACTTCAAGCAATGCTTTAAGTTCAATGTATCCTTCCCTGAGGGCAATATTGAACTCCTCAAGCACGATGAGATTGTATTTTTTTCTGCTTTTGAGAGCTTTTTTGAAGCATTCCAGGGCTTCTTTGCATTCATTTTTTACTTGTTTATGTGGAATAGCAGGGAAACAGTAGGGATGCTTCATTGCAAATGAGAAAAAATCAATATTCTTTAATTTTTTAAGTATTTTTTGCTCTCCGTAGAATTCTTTTCCTTTGAAAAGCTGGATTATACATACTTTCCATCCCCTTCCAAGAGCACGGATCACTTGGCCTATGGCTGCTGTTGTTTTTCCCTTCCCATTGCCTGTATTGACTATGATCATCTGTTTAATTTCTCCATGAACATGAGGTTTACTTTGTCATTGATCTTGTCGATCTTGAACATTATATAGCCGCGCTTTTCATAGAAACGTATATTTTTCTTGCTTTTTGACCCGGTGAATAATTCAAACCTCGTTGATTTAATAAATATTTTTTCAATTTCATGCATCAGTTTCGTGCCAATCCCCTGTTTTTGATGATCAGGATGTACAATGAGCCTTCCTATATAACAGGTCCCTTCCTTTTCATATGCCCGTACAGAGCCTATTATTTGGTTGTTATCTACTGCTTTAATGAAAACAGAGCTTGTGAACTGTTGTCTCAGTTCATCGATAGTTTGAGTTAAGGGCGGGAGCGAGGAGTCATTGTACAGAATTGCCTCGCTCTGGTAAGCCAGTTTCTGGATTTCCAGTATTTGACTGGCATCTTCTATTACAGCGCGCTCAAGTAGCATAGGCTCTATTCCTTTTTTACACCCTAATGATCCCGCCTTGGCGGGATCACGGCATCGGGGGTTATTTCAACCATCCGGGGATGGTTAAAATAAAAAAAACTCATTCAGTACGGAAATGAGTTAGGATATCCCCTCTTAATAAGGAGTACATAACCTTTCCCGCGAAAGGACTCTATTAAACCAGAAAGCTGTCGGCCGGACTCGAGAAACAGGGGCGATACCTTGCTCTCATTACCGTTGCGGGGCAGTGCCCGGATGTCTCCTTCCGGAGAGGTACGGGACTTCCTCAGCTTATGGTGTATGTCAAAGATACCACATCATAGTATTTTCAGGCATCACTGTCAAGCAGGGATCTTTTCGTCGATCCTGTTGTCCTTGAACCATATGACGAACTGCCGGAAGGAAAGGGCAGCGGAAGATATCTCCATGTGATCTTTCCTCTGAATGGCGAAAACGAGCATCTGAAGGCTGTTTTTTATTCCCTGGTTATACTGCACGGGCATTTCCGGGTGGAGCTTCAGGAGAAAATCATCTTTCACGTACGATGTTTCAGCAAGGACGACCGTGAGGATATGGAGGGCCTTTTTTGATTGTTCGGGGGTCAGACGGGCAACGGCCCTGGTATTCTTGAAGAGTTCCAGCATTTCGCCGCACACTTTGATGGTGTTGGTGAAATGCTGCGCGGTTTCTTTTTCCTCCGTTGACAGGGAGACAACAGGCACCTGCGGGAGTGACGACTGAACGGTCAGGGGCTGCGCGGCGAACGCATAATACGGCCAGACGATCGCCCGGCCGGTCGCAATAAGCTCGCCTTTGTTTATCCAGGCATCCCAGCCCACTTCTTTGACGTACCGTATATTATAGAGCGGCGCGAAGATGAACAGGACCGAAAAAACATACAATGCGGCAAGCAGAAGAAAAAGTTTTCCTGCAATGCGAACGGCTCCCATGATGCCTCCGTGTGTACGGATGGTATTTCTCCGATTACGATGGACATCCTATCAAATATAGGCACCCTTGTCAAAATGTGCCGGATGGATGAGTATATCCCCTTTTTTATGGCGTCTTGTTATGGATGAAATCTGTCTTTTAACAAATAATACGAACAGAGCCTGCTATCCGCCGTGGTGGACGGGAGGCTCTGTTTAGAGGCTCGATCTGCCGTTTGTCGGGAGTCAATACTTTGCCGAGAGCATTACTCTGATATTGCGCGGCGGCTGCATATACTGTATCGGAGACGTCCCTCTCGTATTAGCATGGTAATAGTCGGTATCAAAAAGGTTTTCTACATAGAATGACAAACTCGCCTTTGCGCCATTACCCAGATTCAACTCAGACGCCACTATGTTCATATTGACCACCGTCCACGATGGAACCGTGTAGAGTTCTGTTGCGCCTGAAGTATACGCCAATGTCGGGTCATATTGAGCAGCTTCTATTTTCGTTTCTGCCCAGTTCTCTAAGAACACACTGGCGATCAGGTGTTTTAAAACATCATACGAAATACCTAGCTTCGTTTTTGTCGCCGGTATATTCAGTACCTCTTCCGTACCCAGCACCTTATTCTTATCGGGCAATACATATCTGACGCCGACAAATCCCTGTAATTTATTATACCTGCATTTCAACATATCCTCAAACCCATGTACGGTGAAAGAGTCGCTGTAACTGCTGTTTTCATTTGGCAAAGCTCCTGTAATGAGCATATTCAAGGATTTCATTTGATATAACGCGGCAATATTAACAAAATGCAGTTTATCAATTCTTTTTTCCTGAGAATAATTAAGCTCCGTCATTTCCATCTGCTGGGTAGGGATATTAGAGCCGGCCGCAGCATCTACTTCCCACACGTTATATGACCTGAACCCTTTTCCATAGGTCAGCTTTACCGCGGTTTGGGCATTGGGTTGAAAAATGGCACAGCATCTTGGAAGTATAGTGGCTTGAACAAAGTCTCTGTCATCATACATTAACCCAAGGTTTAATCTCAACTTGTCTTCCATGAAAAAGTGAGAGTCCTGAATATAGTATGAACGAGAAGTCGGAGATTTATAAGTGCCTGCATAGGGCCCTGTTAAACCGTATTGATTCTGATAGATGCGCAGGGTATTATAGGCATGGTAGGTATGGTCATTATTCTGATATCGTAGATCTACTCCGCCTATAATGCGATGTTTATCATTGGGATGGTAATCTGCCTGGATGAGGAACTGGTTACGGTAGAATGCTCCAAGCCATGTGCTTGATTCAAAAGTGGTGTTAATATCTTCATAACTTGACATCGTGGCCGGATCAATAGCGGCGCCCTCAAACCGTATGTTTTCGTCATGATCGGCCAAGTGCCTGTACTCCACATTGGCTTTCAGTTTTTTGCCGAACTCGTGGTCAATACCCAGGGTGATCAGCTTGTAGCTTCTTTCAGAGAGAGGAGTATTGAAACTATACCTGATATACTCAAGGCCTTCGGAGTTCCTGGTTTTGAAATAATTGATGTTTCCGTACACTCCTTTATAGCGGAGGTTCAGATCAAAAGTCCAGTCCTCTTCTCCTATAAATACTCGCTGAAGGTTATGGTCGCGGTATTGATCCAGACTCGACCTGGAATAGTTTTTGTCGTCAGTTGCAAACCGGTGCAGTGTATCCCAGTTCCTGTCGGTCGTAAAATACGAACCGCTGAACCCTATAGAAAGCCCGTCAGGGGTACCTTTTTTAAAAACAGCCGCGATCTGCTGAGTGCCGGCCTGGCCCTGGATAAATTCCACTTCATTGGTGTCCGTCTGATCATCGCCGATCTTCGTGATAACATTGATAATGCCCTGCATCGCGCTGGCTCCGTACAAGGTGGAATTGGGCCCCATGAGAACTTCCACTTTTTTGATGCGGTGTGAAGGGAAACCGTTGGTAATAAATGCTTCATCGGCTAGAAGGTTCTGCACTTCGCGGCCGTCGAGGAGCAGCAGCGTTCCGCTGAAATTTCCAGTGAAACCTCTTTGTCCTCCCTGAAGCCAGTTGTAATCGTATTTGTAATCAATGTTGGGAATAGAGGCAAGAATTTCCTTTAGATCTCTCCAGCCGTATCTTTTAATATCTTCTTCGGTGATCACATACACTGTCCCCGAAGCGCCTATCAAGGTTTCCTGGAATTTTGCGGCGGTAATAATGGAGGGTACATCAATAAACAGGAGGTCTTCCATTTCTATTGTATTGCTGGCTGCCTGTGCTAAAAAGGAACTATTCTGAAAACCATAACAAAGCAAAAGGCACATCAAGAAGCAGATTCTTTTTATCATAGCTACCTCTCATAGGATGCCCGCAGGAGCGGGAGAGTTGTGCACTTACTGCTTTAGAGATCCTTTGGTATTGAGAATTTAGGGCGAGAACGTTGTGAGCAGGGCTCTCATTATCTCCTTATCAATAGGGTGGAGGCGTGGCTATGATTTTTTACTTATAGAGCGAGGTTGAAATGATGGCAGGAGGCTCAACTACGATAGCATCTCGTGAAGCAAAGTACGATTTCTCCAGATACAAGACGAACAATCTTATCGTAACTGAGTGCATGGAATCCCCCCTGGGGGATGTATGGAAGCAAGATCAAAGATGCGGGTAATAATTAGTATAGTAGCAGTACGCTCTTACGTCAAGTCATTTTTAAAAGAGGCAGCCTGCTGGTGTCTCGGATAAGCTGCGCCAGCTCTTTCTCAATAAGCATATGAGGAAGAGCAAATCGATTGGGCAAAGGCGGGATTTCTCCCCTGCAGGAGGCTGTAGAGGTTGTCGCATTGCCGCCCTGGACAAGTTTCGAGCGGCAAGTCTTGTGATTATTTTCCCGCCAGCATATACCGCCGCCCCATTTTTGTTAAGCAGCGTTTATATTTCCCGGCGTTTTTGCAAGCTTATTTTGAAGGGCGCTCCTTGGCCAATGAGTGTTTTTTAAACCGCTGCACCTGCGGGGATAGGCAGCTCCACGCCGATTTGTTCGAGAAGGCCCATGACCCCTCCGTTCCTCACCCTTCCTACGGTGATAGAGGCGATCCTGTTTTCCCTTATCTTGACCTCGATAGGTTCCAGCGGCATGACGATACGCCGTCCCGTCGCAGGAGAATGAACTCCCATCGACGGGATATGGAGTTCCTGTGTGTGGGTGCCGGTAATGTGCGTTCTGAGCGATACGGTATCGTCTTCCTCCTGCAGCATTCGTATATTATACGACCAGTCGGGAAGAGCGCTGACCAGGGCCTGGTGAAGATTGAGGAACTGGTTTTTTCGAATTGGTTCGGGTAATGGCCCGATATATTCAAAATCCTCGGTCAGGCTTGCGCCCGCCTGTTTTATATAGCCGGTTTCAATAAGCACAAATACTTTTTTTACAAGATCTCCGTGTGATAGCATGACAATACTCCTCCCCTTTGTCCCGCCAGTTAAAAAGGCGGGATTTTATCTTCGATAGTATGAAACAATTTCATTGCCATCTGCGTCCGCTTCCGCTGCTGTTTTTGATCATGTCCGGTGTACTCCCG
>MGVN01000162.1:9352-10597 GCA_001800515.1 Elusimicrobia bacterium RIFOXYB2_FULL_49_7
TATGCTTCCCCGGGTTGAAGTTCCTGGTTTTCCATCCGCACTACCCCTCCCAACACATAGACCATGCCGCGGTTATGGCGGGGTACGGTGGAATCAAACACATGTTTTGTCTTGAGTATGATATCGCGATAGGTGACTTTTGCGT
Source organism: Elusimicrobia bacterium RIFOXYB2_FULL_49_7 (assembly GCA_001800515.1). The sequence goes on from MGVN01000162.1 coordinate 9,498, forward strand.
GGACGAATACGGGTGACTTGTCGCCGATAATGGTCCGTATGACGGCATCGGTCGTCTCTTCAATAGGAATATCGTACGGTTCCACCTGCTGGTAGTCGGGCTCCATATCCTTCATTTCCCTCGGGAGGTCGATCCAGAGCTGGATGCCGTGGTTCATCCCTTCGGTCCCGGGCATCTCCGAGTGTTCGATGCCTTTTCCCGTCGTGATCCGCTGCACGCCTCCGAACATGACGGTCGTTTCATTGTGCATGGAATCACGGTGGCGGAAGCCGCCTTCAAGCATATAGGTGACCGCCTCAAATCCATGATGCGGGTGGAACGGAAAACCTGCAGGATGTTGAAGGAAAAATTCATCGAAGAGTAGAAAGGGATCGTAGTTCGAGATGTCCGGGGTAGGGAAAAGGCGGCGCAGGCGTACCCCTGCCCCGTCTTCTGTTTCAATTGATAAACGCTTCTTTTCAATAACGATCATATTCCCCCCTATGTCGCGTCCCGCCTTGGCGGGACTTACCCTCTCCCGCTCAACCGGGAGAGGGATTGTTCCGGCTATAGATGTAAGACGCCGGAATGCTCTGTTCAGTCCCCCATGTCTTGATCCCGCAAAGCGGGATCATTGGGGGGCTCCCCAAGGGAAACTAAGTTTCCCTTCGGCGCTTCACTCATCCCGCCGGTAGCGGGATTCGTTTCGCTGAACCCTTCTAAGTTGAAAACATACTATTCTAATTGCGACTGCGTATCTGCTGCATCTTGTTGACAAATAAAAAAACCACGGTGTAAAGTCCAGGTTAGTGGTAGTCTTTCGAGTTGTTGACGCTTCTCGTCTCGGAAAACCTAGATTTACAGTGTGGCTATATATGATTTTATAGTAGACATCGATTCCCCCATGATGCAGTAGTACGGCTCTGTATTTGTTATTGTATTTTATTACAAAGGGGGTGTCAATGTCAAGCTGTGGTACGAATGAGAGTGAACTATCGACGGCGATCAGCGTATCTTGCTTTTCAATTTTTTTAGTTCAGCAACTGAATGATACGGGATCTTGAGGGAGCCGATCGACGGTGCATCGCCATTATAACCGCCGTGACAGTCTGATCCGCCCG
>MGVN01000163.1 GCA_001800515.1 Elusimicrobia bacterium RIFOXYB2_FULL_49_7
AAGGCAAGAAAAAAATGCCGATTACTGCAAAATATTGATAATGTCGTAGCTTGTTCTAAAAAAGTATTCTACCACTTTTTATATCATCAATTAATGGAGATTCGGCAGATTTTAGTATAGAGATCACTTCTCCATTATTTAAAGTAAGATTACATGCTTTAACTTCCCACTTAGTGTTTATCATTTCCATATAGATATGTACTCTTACTTTCTGACTTTTCCCAGAAACTATTAGGTGACTTTCACAATAACCTTTATCTCCTACGTAACGTGTATAATGCTTTCCCATAATCGCCAATCTAACACTTTCTAATTCACCAATATATCCTTTTATTGTAGTGTTTTTTCTAATAAAACGGGTTGCAGTCAAATATGTATCACTTTTCATTTCGTTAAAATATGTGAAAGGAAAAATAATAATAAATACTAAAAAAATGGAGATACTTAAAATGATCCATCCTTTTATACTAAGCATACTGTTCTTCCTTTCTTAAAGGCCATAATGCTAGGACTCAGGGGACGTAGTTAAATTGTCAACTTAACTAGCCTCGGCTTTTGTTTCTTTCGACTAAATGTATCAATTGTCGTATAAATAAACGATAATGGCATTATGGTAATGGTCAGACTTCTATAGCAATCTCGAACTGGAGGATTTTAGGCCTAGCATGTCTCTTAGGGTTATGGCGTTTTTGGCGGCTTGGCCGGCGTGGCAGTTGTTGAAGAAGATGAAGGTTTTATTTGCGCGGGTGGACATGTGTTTTATTTCGGGGAGGTAGGGTTCCAGTTCTTTGTTGGAATATAGATAATTATAGCGTTCCTCGGCGGGGGCGTTGAACCAGTGTTTGTTTTGAGGAATTCGAAGGTTTCGGGGGTGGCCCAGTCTCGGCTGCGGAACTCTATGACGACGGGGGTGGAGTTAAAAGCCTCTTTGCATTCTAGAATGTAGTCTTTGTTGCGCTGGGTGGATTTGAAGAAGACAGGGAACTGGAGGAGTATGGCGCCGAGCTTGTTCTTCTCGACAAGGGGCTGGAGCGAATAGAGAAAGCGGCTGATATTTTCTTTTACCTGGGTATGGTCAGGCTTTTCCGCTTCGCTCATCCTGGGGTCAAAGGGGTCGTGGGTGATGCCTTTATAGCCTTTGACTACGAACTCGAAGCCCGGCTTTGTTTTCTGTTCCATGCCTTCGAATGATTGGGCTGAAATGAGGGTGTAGTAGGTGGAGTTGATCTCAACGCAGTCGAAGCCGAGTTCGTCTTCATAGTAGCCGAGAGCGTCTTTGAGCGCCAGCTTCTGCGGATAGACCGTGCCCTTCCAGTCTTTGAAGGAAAATCCAGAGGTGCCGATCTTTATCATAGTCACTTTTTGACGAGGCAGCGGACGATCTCGCCTATGTACATGCGGTGATAGTCTTTGGCAGGATAGTTTTTCTCTATATCAGGGGCAAGGAAGTGCTGTGGCTGCAGATCTTGGAAATAGATCTTTTTGCACTCAAGGACAAGCCGCGCTTCATTGAAATAAACGGCCCCGCTCGGGGATGCCGCAGGCGTGATGCCCGTGGCCTCTGCTTTATTGATGGTTTTTCCTGATTTGGAGCCGCAGAACCTGAGCATATCCCTGTATTTCTCGCTGAAGAACGACAGGGAGAAGTGGTCCGCTTTCTCCATGAAGCCGTAGGTGTGGCGGCCCGGGCGTATGACGCAGAAACAGACGTTCTTGTTCCACAGGACGCCGAGCCCGCCCCAGCTTGCAGTCATCATGTTGAAGGATTTGATATCCCCCGCGGTAATAAGCATCCACTCTTCGCCGATAAGGGTGAAGGGGTTCTCTTTGAGGCTGCTCACAGGGATCTCTGAAAATAATGTCTCAGTCATATGGTTGCCCCCTTGCTATTACATCAATCCGGGTATATTCATGCCGCCGGTGATCTTCTTGGCTTCCTCCATCATGATCTCATGGGATTTTTTGCTCGCCTGCTGAAGGGCTGCGAGGATGTCCTTCTCAGTTCTTTCAACGTCCTGCTTGAGGATCTCCTGCGGGAGCTTTATCTCGAGGATCTCCGCTTTCGCGTTGATCTTTATCTTTACGCCTTTTGTTTCGACGTCGATAATCCTGTTCTTCAGATCCTTCTCCATCTGCGAGAGTTTGCTTTTCATTGCCGCCGCTTCTTTGATCATCTTGAACATGTCCATTGATTGCTCCTTGATATGAGACTGTCTATTATGTCCTGTACCTTCAGTTTCTGGCCTGTTCGTAACGCTTGCGCATCATTACATTGAGCGTTACCTTTATCATTGCAGCCACGGGCACGGCCACGAGCATGCCGATAACCCCGTAAAGCTCAGCGCCCGCAAATACCGCGAACATGATAATGACAGGGCTCAGCTCCATGCCCTGGCTCTGGATTATAGGCTGAATAAAGTTGTTCTCCAGGAACTGGACTATTACGATGACGATAAGCACCTTCGGGACAATGGAAAAGTTCTGGTATTGGATAATACCGACTATGATGGCTGCAGCGCCTCCCATTACGGGCCCCAGATAGGGAATGATGTTCGTGACCGCGACAATAATGCCTATAAGGAACGCGTAATTGACGTCAATGACAATGAGCCCTATGGTAGTAAGGATCGCTACCGCTACCGCCTCAATGATGAGTCCCCTGATATACTTCCCGAGCACTTCATCGATCTCCCAGAAGAGGCTGAGGCTGGTCTCTATATACCTGCTGGGAATAGTGTTCACGATAGCATTGACCGCGCTCTTTCCGCTGAGCACGAAGAAGAACGTTACTACGGGGATAAGGAAAATGACTGAGAAGATCGAGAAAATGCCCATCAGATAGCCGGGAAGGCTCTTGACGCCGGTGAAAAGAAATTCGCGGAGTTTGACCACGCTTCTTTCAAAAAGATCATATTTTTCAATGATCGGATATTTTGTTTCAAAGGTGTTCTGCATCTGCGAGAGGAACTCTTTCCCTTTCTGTACGTAGCCCGGGAAATTCTCCTGCAGGGAGCGCACTTCTTCGGTGATCCGCGGCGCAAGGAGCATCGCCAGCGTCCCCAGCACTATGATAAAAAAGAGGTAGAGAATGGCAACGGCAAAAGCCCTTCTCCAGCGGGTGACGGTCTGAATCCAGTTCACGACGGGAGAAAGCAGATAGGCGAGGATCGCAGAAATGATGAAAGGCAGCAGGATGCTTCTGACAAGAAAGAAGAACCATGCCACTACGCTTATGAGGACTATCGCAAGCATTGTTTTCGTTGTCTGTGTTTGTGCCATAGAGGTATCCCGGTTATCCTACGTATTTTTCGTCCATGAGGCGGAGCCGTTCGCACGATTTCGTCGCAAGGTTCCTGAGTATCTTTACTCCGGCTTTCGGGTCCTCGTCGAGGAACCCGTCGAATTTCACTTTGTAGATGAGGAAAAGTTCGCACTCCTGTGCCGCCTTGATGGTAACGGAACGGGTAGCCTCTTCCAGAAGCGCCATCTCACCGAAATAGTCGCCGATGCGCATGTGGAATATATCCTTGCCGGCCTTCATCCCCATGACTTCGCCGGATTTTATGATGTAGAGTATTTTCCCCACTGAACCTTCCTCGAAAATGGTCTCACCCGCGGCATAGTGCTTGAGATTGGAAATGTTGATAAGCTCTGCGAGCACCTTTTCGGGCAGGTCGCTGAAAAGCGACACTCTCCGCAGGAACTTGATGTCCCACAGAAGAGACTTGTCGATAAAAATAGAACGAAGTATGGATTGCAGCATCATAGCGTATTCTCCTAGTACTAACGACGTCAGCCTTTATATTTGTTCGTAATAGGCATGCGGCGGTCTTTTCCGAACGCAAGCGGCGTTATTTTTATCCCGGGCGGCGCCTGCCGCCGTTTGTATTCAGTGTGGTCCACCATGCGGATCACTTTCGCGATAAGCTCGGGCTGGAAACCTTCTGATACGATCTCGTCAAGGCTGCGATGTTCTTCAATATAAAGCTTCAATATCTGGTCAAGTATCTCGTAGGGCGGCAGGGAGTCCGTGTCTTTCTGGTTCGGCCTGAGTTCTGCGGTCGGCGCCTTGGAGATCGTGTTTTCCGGGATTGCAGGGGAAAGCGAGTTCCTGTAGCGGGAAAGCACATAGACCAGAATTTTGGGGACGTCCTTTATGACCGCGAACCCGCCAGCCATGTCGCCGTACAAAGTAGCATATCCTGTGCTCATTTCCGATTTATTACCGGTGGTAAGCACGATCCAGTTAAATTTGTTTGACAGCGCCATCAGGATATTCCCCCTGATGCGCGACTGGAGATTCTCTTCAGTGATATCCTCGGGTTTCCCTTCAAAGAGGGGAGCAAGGGTGGAGAGGTATGTTTTAAAAGCGCTCTCTATGGGAATGGTGAGGAGCCGGATACCGAGCAGTTTCGCGAGTTCTTCTGCGTCATTCCGGGATTCTTCCGATGAAAAACGCGAAGGCATGAATACGCCGATGACATTTTCCCGTCCGAGCGCGTCTGCGGCAAGCACCGCCACCAGTGCCGAATCTATCCCGCCGCTCAAGCCGATGACCACTTTTTTAAAGCCGTTTTTTACGACATAATCGTGCAGGCCCGTCCTGAGCGCGCCGTACACCTCTTCTTCCGTGGTGAGGAGCTGTGTTTTGGCGGCCGCAAGCCGCGGTTTCCCGCCCTCAGGCAGTGCAGGGGCCGCGATGATGGCGTTTTTTGACCTGCCCTTTTTTGGAAGAGGGATATCGGCAACAAGAAGCTGCTCCTTGAAAGCATCGGCGCCTGCGATCTGTTTCCCCGCGGCACTGACTGCAAAGCTCTGGCCGTCAAAGACAAGCTCATCCTGCCCGCCCACAAGATTGGTATAACAGATCGAAACGTTGTGCGTTTTCGCCTGTTCCTTCACTATCTTCTCGCGGGTTTTCAGTTTTCCGATGCAGAACGGGGACGCGTTGATATTGATGATGAGCGAAGCTCCCTGGCGCGCCAGGCGCATTGCGGGGCCGTCTTTAAACCATATGTCTTCGCAGATAGTGACGCCGAACACGATATTCCCGGCCGAGAAGCAGGGATACGCCTTGCCGCTCTGAAAATACCGTTTCTCGTCGAATACGCTGTAATTAGGCAGGAGGATCTTGTGATAGATCCCTTTGATCTTCCCCTCATTGATAACTGCCGCAGCATTGTAGAGAGAACCTTTTCGGGAATCGACGAAACCGACTACGGCCACCATGCCTTTCACCGAGGCGGCAAGCTCTTTGATCTTATGCAGGTTATCTTCGATAAACTTCGGTTTAAGGAGAAGGTCTTCGGGAGGGTATCCGCACAGCGCGAGTTCCGGGAAGGAAACAATGTCAACCCCGAGTTCTTTGGCTTCAAGTATACGTTCCAGTATCTTGTTGGAGTTGCCGACAAGGTCCCCGACCGTGCAGTTGATCTGCGCGAGCCCTACTCTGGCAGTAAATGAGGAGCGTTCCTTCTTGTTCATATAACGTGTGTTCTCCGTCTTGAAGAGTGAATTATATACTACTATTTTTACAGTGGATTTTCAATGCGGAATGGAAAATTACTGCTTTTTCTCAAGGTATTTATTTTGTAAAAGATGGTCGGTAACGGCTATGGCGGCCTTATAGTACCTGATGAGCGCGAGATGCCCGTCATTTTCAGCGGCGACGCAGAGCCGTGCGGGTGAAGCCTTGTCGCGTTCAAAATACTGGAGCGATCCGTTATCCATCGAATACCTGGCAGAGACGGTAGCGGTCAGGATGAAGCCGTCCGCATTGTACCCCCTGTGCTGCACTGACCGGTCGAATACGTCGTTGCCGAGCGACACATACTTCTGCTCCGAAAGGGCAAGATTGTACAGGGTCGGCATAATGTCAATATGGGAAGCGCTCACGTCGGCTCCGGCGCCGGGCCGCCGCAGCTCACGAGGCACATAGAGATAGAAAGGCACTCCGTAGAGGCCAGGGTATTCCTCGGTCGTGTAGTCGAACACTCCCCAGAAATTGTGGTCCCCTGTGACGGCAATGATGGTGTTCTTTCCGAAGGGTGAAGCTTTCACCTTTGAAATGAATTCACCCAGGCGCGTGTTTGCGTACTGGTACGTGAGGAAACGCTTGCAGGCAAGGCCTTTGTCGCCTGTAATACGGCTGGCTACTTCAGGGCTGACCTGAAGCGTTAAGGGTGAATAGGTGGAAGGAAGCGAATACGGAGGATGGTTGCTCGTGGTCATGGCAGCTATGAATTGGGGAGTTCCTTTGCCGTGCTCCAGTTTCCT
>MGVN01000164.1 GCA_001800515.1 Elusimicrobia bacterium RIFOXYB2_FULL_49_7
AAATATTATCCAGATTCGTCTTCAAAAACCACGCCGCAGCGGCGAGAAATACGAATTTCCCGAAGTTAAACATCTCGATTGCCAGGCGCATATCGAAAGTAAAGGCGGGCTTCCAGCCGGACCACCACCATACAATAAGCATGTAAGCGATATTTCGCATTATATACGCCCCCACCAAAGTCCATATCCCCGCCCGCAGAGAAACAAGCATAAGCGCAGTGGCTGAGAACACTGCGGCAGCGATTATTTCGGCTATCGAAACACCTTTAAAAAGAAGCTGCCGCTCCATCATAATGACGGGAACTTTCGTAAAACACGTTATCACGAATATTATTCCGAGGACGCGAACCACGCCTGCCATCTGCGGGTTATCGAGAGCGTTGCCGATTAACGGCGCCGTAACGTATAAAAGCCCGAACAAAACAACGCCAAGCACGGGTATTATAATAAAAGCCGTGTCGGCGGCGCGGTCGAAATCATTTTTACGGCGAAGCAGGGCGGAATCTATACCCATGCTCTTGAAAAGCTCGAAAGAGCTGACAACTACCAGGGCAAACGCGAACAATCCGTATACCTCCGGCCCGAGTTGCCTTGCAAGAACTATAGTCGTGGCAAAAGTGATTACCTTTTGAATGACACTCACCGCCACCTGCCATTTTACCCCGCGTGCCGCCTGACTTTTAAGGGACATGTTCATTCCTTTACCCTCATCGCCTGAAAAACCCCGGCAAGCTCCGACGCAAAAATCGCGCGCGAAAAATAACCACGGAAATTTGATTCCATGCCCCTTGTAACGGCTATGCGTTTCATCGCAAATCGCCGGGCCGCATTACTGTTGGCGCCTTTTTCCAGTGTGAACGCCGCGCGGTAGCCGTATCGCGCAAGCAGCGCCGCAGAGCGCGCATCATAATCACGGGCGCCGCCGTTGGGGTACGCAAAATATTTAACGGGCTTTCCGGTTATCTTTTCAATCACCCCTGCGGATTGGCTTATCTCGTATTCCATCTCGTCATCCGCCAGGTGCGACAGTATGCAATGGTTCATGCCGTGACTTCCAAATTCTATGCCATCGCCGCTCATCAGCCGTATCTCATCAGGCGATAACATCGCACGTTTTGCCGCGGGCCTGCCGCTATGCTTCCGCAGCGCCTCAAGTATTTCGGTACGCATGGAACTGCTGCTGTTTTTTAAAAACGCAAGTATGGCGCCCACGGCCGCCGTTTTCCCGTATTGCGAACCGGCATCTAATACCGGCAACCCGTATTTTGAAAGGTCAATTTTATCATTAACCGACGACATTACAGCTTCCGCTATGGAATCGAACCACAGCGCAACGCCATTTTGAACCGCCCCGGCGCATAAAAATATGGTTGCAGGTATGCCGTAGTTTTTGAGCGCCGGGAATGCGTTTTCGTAATTATCCCTGTAGCCGTCGTCGAACGTTACCACCACGCCGTTTTCGGGCAGCCTGTCGCCGGCAAAAAGCAGATCCATAGCGCGTTCGAGCGCAAGAACGTCGCATTCCTCTTTTAAGTACTTCATCTGCCGCCGGAAATTTTCGATTGATACGGACATGCCGCCTATCGGGTCGGCATCGTCGTTAACCCTGTGCCAGGCAAGTATTTTAATCCCCCTGTAAGACGGCAACCCGGGCAGTGCGCGCAGCAATCCCGTGTGATAAAGCGCAGCTCCTGCCGTCTCCTTTAAAATTGCGGTAAGCATAATCAATTCCTTCCCAGCCTGCTTTTTGCATTCTGCATCAACGCCTGGCCGCGGCAGGCCAGCATGAAGAATTTGGCCCTCACGTTCCTGCTGGCGATTATAATATCGCTGCACGCCCTGGCACGCGATGCCCAATGATATTTGTAGTCTTCATTGCCTCTTAAAAAATCGTACTCGGTCAGTCCCCGCCTGATTGATTCCTGTATCATGTGGGCGTTGGATATGAGGCCTATGCTGTACTTGCGCCAGGCGGGATCGAATCCCGATTGATAATGGAACAACTTGTTGCGGTAAAGGTATGCGTACTGGCAGGCTATGATTTTGCCGTCGGCCTTCAATAAGCCGATCATCAGCCAGCCCTTTGCAAAAAAATCCCCGGCCACGTCCTTCTGGAATTTCCAGAAACCGCCGGTAATGCTGCTGCCCGATATTCCTTTTTGCAACATGCGCTTGCGATGCAGTTCGGACAGCGTTTCTATCGTCTCATTCAATGCGGTGGCCGAATCGCATACGCTGAATTCCAGCCGGCATTTACTGGCAAGGTCGCGCTCTTTTTTCATTATGTTGTAGCGGCTTTTACGCGACAGCTTTTTCACGTATTCATCCCACGTTTTCGGCAATTCCATGAACACGCAGCTGCCCCCGCTTCGTATGGCATAATCATGCCGTTTGCCCAGCACGCTTCTAATGCGCGAAAGCATATTGCCGTCCTCGCTGACAGCCATGAGCGATATTATGTCCCAATCCCGCCGCACTTCGATATACGCCAGCACTTCCCTGACGAAGACGTCCTCGCAGCCTTCGGCCATTATGAAATTAAGATAATCCGGCGTAGTTTCATCGCCGGAGCTGATAAACTCTATGCACCGCAACGTTACCCCGAAAACTTTTTTGGTGCGTTTCATCAGGGGCGCGATGCCGGTTAAACAACCGTCGGCACCCCGCCCCACGAGAACGTAGAGTTCGCTTGCGTGCCTGAAATTATTCCACCACGAATTCATCCATTCCCATGTAAGGAATATCGAACCGGCGCCGCTTTTTTCAAGAAGCGCGTCCCACTCGTCCCTTAAACCGCGGAACTCCTCGTACGAGACAACCTGTTTTATCACTGAAATTTCCTTTCTTCTATCCAGCTTATGCCGGCCAGGCGCCTGTACCTGGCATAGCGGACGCATTTAAACCCCGCACCCGTGTAGGCATTTATGGAAGAAGTGTTCCACGGCGGTATGTGGCACCCCAGCGCCGCAAACCCGTCGCCGCGAAGCCTGAGCATTATTTCCGAAATCAGGCGGCGCGCAATTTTCCGTCCACGGAAAGGCGGGCATACGTAGGTGTCATAAATGAATGCCGCGCGTTCAGGAAGACTGATCTCGCGCCGGTAATCATCTATGTACACGCGTTGAGTTGCCACCTTGGCGTAACCTATCACCGTTCCTTTGTGCATAACGCTGGGAAAATAGTGCCGCGCCGCGCCGGCTGTGCGCAATTCATTTTCGCTTAACATCCATCGTTCCCCCGAAGACTTTATCCATAAAATGGTTTTTAAGCCGGCATCCATATCAATGTCAAGTTCTATTTCCGGACGCACCGCAGCTATCGGCTCACTGAGATTGCGCTCAAACCAGAACGCATCGTTCGTTTCATACACGCGACAGAGCGCCCTTTCAGCCGCATAGCGCAGCATGGCCCCGGCACCCTCGTTCCTGTATAGATTTGAAATTGCGGCGACGTTCATTGTTCGTCGTATCCTTTCCCGGTATATTCCAGGTATTGCTTCTTTATCGCCTGCCAGAACGTAGGATTACGCTCCACGCCAAGTATGCAGTAACGGCACATGTCAAGCCTGTTTTCACCGGAGTAACGCACGAACATCCTGTGGCGCTCGTTCTGCCATATATCGTCGAAATGATTATTACGCACATTGCCAAGGACGTACGTGTTAAAAAACGGGCAGGGCAGCACGTTGCCGTACGGGTCAACGATTACAAGGTAACGGCACACGTAGCATCTCCTGTTCGGAAAAATCCCGCGCGCCAGGTTGTCGACGGTAAGGCAATCTATGTTGCTGGCATTGAAGCGCACCCTCATCCTGCTGGACTCATCCCTCATCATCCTGATCTTGAATTTGAGGTACTTCGCCTGCTCATAATTAAGAAAAATCGGGTTATCCTGCGCCACGTAATAGGGTTCCGGAGTAATACCATGGATGGACGACCCCGTGATACTGGCCGCGGGAAACTGGCCGACATATTCAAAAGATACCTTGTCCGCCCCGATTTCCTCTCCGAATGCAAGCACGCGGTCAAAGCCCCTTATGTTGAGCGAGGAGATGGTGCAATTCAGCGTAATCCGGGGCTTTTTATTATTCATCCTGGCCTTCAACAGGTTTTCTATGCCTTTCTTCGTGCGTTCAAACGACCCCGCGACGCCGCGCACGGTGTCATGCAGTTCCCCGACGCCGTCGAGCGACACATAGACTATGTCGATGCCTGAGTCAACCACGGCCTCGGCGGTTTCAGCGTCCATGAGATTGCAATTGGTGGTCAGGTCAACCTGGGGGATACCTTTTCGTTTAATATATTCGGTAAGCGGGAAGAGAACGTCTTTGCGCATCAACGCATCCCCGCCGAACATTTCGACGTTAACTATGTTGCGCCCGGCAAACATGTCTATAAAACGTTTCCACTCGGCAAGCGTCATCTCCTCGGCCGTAACCTTTCGTTCCCACATGGTACATGAGCGGCATTGAGAGGTGCAGCGGTTGGTGAGGTACAGCAACATGTTCGTAGGCCTTACCCTGTGATAATTTACTTCACGGGTAACAAACCTGTTTAAGTAAGCGTAAGTATTACTGATTAGTTTCATTATCCCCCCATATGTGAAATTTAATGGCGCACGTGAGGCTGAGGAAGGAATGCATCCCTCAGTTTTTTTACCGGCTCGTATTTTTTCAGAAGAGAAATAACCTTGAACTCGAGAAAGTACAACATCCTGCCGTATACCGTATCGCGGAATATAAGAACCCGCGCATGTTCGCGTATGTCCGACGTCCAGTTCAACTTGTAAAAATCGCTGCTGCCGCACATGTCATATTCCGTAACCTGGCCTGAGAACGCATTTTCCACTATGTGCAAATCAAGAATGGAACCGGGCGAGCTCAGGCGGTAATTCCTGTCGTAATCAGAGCGCAGGGCATGGAGCCTGCCCTTGTATGCCAGGTGGTACTCGTATGCCACCGGCTTGCCGTTTACGTTCAGCAGCCATATCTTAAGCCAGCCTTTCCGGGCGGCGGTTTTTGATAACGCGGTAAAAAATCTCATGTTATTGTCGCTGGACACTATGTCTTTATCATAGTCGGCCTTCCAGCTGTTTTTCGATATTGCGAATATGTGTTCCAGCACGTTGTTATCGCCGTCAATTTTATCAACGATCTTTATGTCGTACGTGCCGCACTTCTTAATCCTGTTCATCTTGTTGCGAATCGCTTTCCTGAATTTCCTGGTACGCGAGGACATGAACGTTTCCCAGTCCGTCTGTATTTTTATAAAAGGTGAACAGAGGCCGCGTCCCGTGCCGTAAATAATGCCCTTTTGCGCCAGAATTTGAACAAGCGTTCCGTAATTTGGGGAATCCTTCGGGAGGTTACGCAAACTTATTACATCCCAGTTTTGAAGCGCAAGCAGGTAATCAACGACCGCGCTTATAGCCTCGGCCTGGCTTTCAGAAATAATGAAATCGGCGCTTGGAGAGTAATCATTCTGTATGAAACCGATCTCGCTTGCCGGAAGGTTGCGGTATCGCGTGTGTGTTATCATCAGCGGCGCGAAACCTATTATAGCTCCGCCCTTTCTTATGACAAGCACGAACAGGCTTTTACCGGTGCCGAAACCCGCCAGCCACGACGAAAACCATTCAAACGTCAGGCACAGGTTTTCATTGCGGCATTTTTCCAGCAGCTTGTTCCACACGTTCTCAAAAGCAAGAAATCCCTCGATAGTGGTAACGGTTTCGATGGTAATCATATATTTTCACCTTCCATAATAATAATCGTACAGGTACTTGGGGATATAATACTGGACGTTCGTAAGCACAAACCCGATAATGTTCGCCCGCGCCTGCGCAAGCATACCGTGCGCGCGCAGCGCTTCCTCGCGCTGGGTACGCTCCGCCTGCACGATTAAAACGACGCCGTCGCACAACCGCGACAGTATGCTGGCATCTGGCAGATTTAAAACAGGCGGCGCATCAACTATCACGGCATCGAACGACGTCGAACCTTTGTTGAGCAGCTGCTCCATCGCGCGCGACCCCAAAAGCTCCGCGGGGCGCACCGGCCTTGTGCCGCAGGGAATAAGCGTAAGGTTTTTTATCTGCGTCCTTGCAAACGCGGCTTCCATAAGCATGGAGCCGTGCAGCAGCGTGGAAAGCCCCGGGCTTTGCGGGACGGAAAGATGCTCGTGCAGTATGCCGCGGCGCAGATCGGCGTCAATAAGAAGCGTGTTCATGCCGCTGTCGGCCAGGGCGATGGCAAGATTCATGCTCGTAGTGCTTTTTCCCTCTGAATGGACTGAACTTGTTATCATCAGTTTGCGCAGCGCGGCCTGCTCGCTGTAATGTTGTATGTTGGTGCGTACAATACGGAATTCTTCCGCTATGGCGCACTTCGGCTCA
>MGVN01000165.1:0-6251 GCA_001800515.1 Elusimicrobia bacterium RIFOXYB2_FULL_49_7
ATTCTGTTCGTATAATTTTATCGCCTCGTCAAGTCGTCCAGATTTTTCGAGTTCTTTACCTTTACAATTGCGGTGCGCCTGCTGTCTAAATTTTGGTTCATTAAGAATTCTTTTTTCGTGCCGCTTAAATTCTTCTTCCGTTATGATCCCAGAATCACGCATTCCTTGAAATAATTGCAATTCGTCAGTATTCATTTAAATGAGTATTCTCCTAAGCTCCACTTCTTCTCGCGATTCTATTATAAGCATGCCATCATCACCACGAGATATAATCCACTGAGGGTCGTTATGTTTTATTTCACAGGGGAGTTTCAAAAAATTACTAAATATCTCGTTAGGATTTAAAACTGGGCATAATCTGTAATCTTGTAAGTTTTTTATTATCTCTTGTAGTATTCGTTTTTTATCAATTAATATTTTCCCATCTTTTTCTATAATATAATGATACCAAGCATTGTATCGCATGTTATGTATTTTGGTTCTATGACAACCAAATGGATTAAAAGTAAATGGACTCACCCCATAGCAATACGTTGGGAAATTTATCATCTTCACCTTATCAGTGTAACATCGGCGGAGTTTTCCGATAGTTTTTCTATCAACAATTTCTCCGCATATTCGAATGACAGTAGATTTCCAATTTTTTACAATATCATAAAGTTTTATAAATTCCAGAAATTCAGCAGCTTTAAAAATTAATTTAAATGCTCTTGAGGCGTCATTGTTGTCAGAAGAACCAGAACAAATATCAATTATTCTATTGAAGGTGGGCGTAGATTCTGCAATGCGCAATACTTTTTTGAAATGATCTGACTTTGATTCAGCAAATTCGAGCGATATTTGCCAATTTTCAAAAAATTTAGACAAAAATACAACACGGTCATCATGTTCATTGTAAGGTTCTATCGCATTGGGCATAAGATCATCCCCTTATTCCGCGTTCTTAATGATTTTTACAACCTGACCTACCACCCGCACATCTTTTGCCTTCATTACTTTGTACTTTTTATTATCCGAATGTAACTCAACGTGTCCGTCCCGCTTAACAACACGCTTTATCTGATAACCCGCCGGTGTTTCCATGACCATTATCTTTCCGTTTATCACCTCGCTTTCGGGACGTATCAGGCAGTAATCACCTATCCGCATTTCTGGTTCCATTGAATCTCCGGCACATTGGATCATGTATTTTGCTCCACGTGTAATGAAACGTGGTAGTTCAATATACTCCAGTATTTCATCTTCGGAAAATTCGGGATAGCCGGCCGGAATTTTTGCAACAAGTGGAAGGCGGATAATGTTCTCTTCGGAAATCGGAATTACCTGTTTCTCTGCTTTTTCTTCCTCAACAAAATAAGAAGCGGGTTTATCGAGTATATTGGAAAGTTTATCCTGAGCCGCTTTGTCGGGCGCAAAGGTTCCCTTTTCCCAGTACATAATTGTTTGACGAACAACGCCGAGCTTTTTCGCGAGTACCTCTTGCGAAAACTCTTTTTCTCGTCGAGCCGCTTCTAATTTCTTTCCAGAGAATTTCATCGCTTACCTCAAAGAAAATATTTCCAAGAAGGTCTTGACATATTGTTTTAACTATGTTATAACATTAGTGCAACAAGGTTAAAACAATGAAAACGATGCCAGGGCTAACAATCAACCAATTAAACGGAAGTCATCAAAAAGGCGCGGACGCGCGAAAGCGTGAAAAAACAGCCCTCTTGCCTGCCCTGGCATTTTGCTGTCCGCGCCCTATATTTTACTCTTTAAAAAAGCTGATGTAAAGGTGCGAACCGATGAAAAACACTCTGGCGAATGCGATATTAAAGTCAAAGAACATGATTTCTACAGGACGGGTTTGGACACATCTTCGCCAGAGTGTTTTCCCGTCCTGTTTTTTCTTTTTCCAGTAATAGCATAGGAGATACCATGTTAAAGGGCAAGGTTGACGTTTCGGTGGCAGTTCCGGAAAAATCAAAAAGGGTGAAATTTCACCCAAACAGGTACTTATACTCGTCGAAGCTACAAACGTATTTCCAGCTACGCGGGGTCAAAACTTCAACCGTGTATAAAACTCTTAAGAACCACGGGGTGCCTGAAAACACGATCAAGACATTCCTTACTGGCAGCCACATCCCGAGTAGCTACTTATCACACCTAGTTGAGGACATATGGGGCATCCGGTTCGGTCATGAGGATTTCGAGGAGCAAAAAAATGGCTGATATGAAACCTCTATCCCTGAAAGATTTTGCGATTATGCTTGGCATAAGCAAAGTTACCGCATGGCGCTGGCTACGCACACAGGGTGTGCCGAGGCCGCGTAAAATAGGGAAAAAGTTTTTCCTCGATCGCGACGAGGTGATGGAATGGTGGGAGCAAAAAGGACGCATCGGTAAAAAAACGTATCAACCGGAGGTGTCGCTATGATCCCCAAAATGCGCTCGACGAACGATGCTGTTGAGTATGGTCGGCAGATAAGAGGCAACGTATCGCTAATCAACGCACTGTGGACACGCCGCGAAAGATTACAAGAGAGAAGCAAAAAGCTATACGCACAAGTCGCAACAGGAAAAAATGATAATCGCGGTTGTAAATTGGGTTTCCTGACACAGTTATACCGCGAAGCCGCGCAGATGGCGGAAGGCACTTTAAAAACTTTTGGACACGAGGGGACGAAATGATAATCAAAGATAATTTTCAGTACCCAGGCAGAGTATCGCCGGGCTGGCTGGAACGGCAAAGAGTCGAGCAGGTAAGGCGCAGAAAAAGAACATGGCTACTCATTTTTATTGCCGCCGGCATAGGACTGATGATGTGGTGGAACTGGGCTGACGCGGCGCACGATGTGGCGCACGCCTGCGCATGGGCGGACAAGGAGGTGGCTTCCTATGAACTGGAATAGGACAGTGTACGAAGGAAACACGGTAGCGCAGTACGAATACCGAACCTTAACCTGCCATCACTGCAACGGCGAAGGAATGATCGAGATCAGCCTGCATGACTTAAAGATGCACATTTACACTAAAGCATTCGGTCGCGATTGGCGCGAACTTCTGGCGATTTACCGCGAATGGAAAAAGAACCGTGGAAAAATCGAATGTCCTGAATGTCATGGAAGGGGTCGCTGCGAGGAGTGGCGATGAGCAAGAATTGCGACTTCTGTGGCGGCAAAGGACATATCTCGGTTAACACGAGCAATATCAATATCCTTGAAACGCCCGTGAGCCCCGGACATGGTTATCCGGTTGGGACAGCTCATGAGCTGGCCCGAAGCGGGCATAATTTGAAAAGGAGGAGAATTGTATGTCAACAGAATTGGTGAAGCAAGAAACACAAGCATTGACGGCTGCAGACATCAGGGCGCAAGTGAACCTGATACAAGAGGTAATGAAGGAAGTAATGCAGGAAGGCCAGCATTACGGTAAGGTCCCGGGGTGCGGTGATAAACCGGCGTTGTTTAAGCCGGGCGCAGAAAAACTCTCTATGACGTTCCGGCTCCGTCCGGTCATGGACAATGACCGCGACATCAACATTGAGCACCTGCCGAACGGACACAGGGAAATCCGTGTGTACTGTCACATTATGAATATGGCAGGGGTAGAGCTGGCGACAGGGGTAGGATCCTGCTCAACAATGGAATCGAAGTACCGCTATCGTGGTGGCGAAAAACTTGCCACTGGTCAGCCCGTGCCGACTGAATACTGGAACTTGAAGAAGGCCGGCAAAAAGGATGAGGCGCAGGCGCTTATCGGCGGCTCAGGCTTCGGCGTCGGTAAGGCCGACGGTATGTGGCAGATATGCGAGATGGGTGAGAAGATGGAGAATCCCGATATCGCCGACACCTATAATACGGTACTGAAAATGGCGAAGAAGCGCGCCTACGTTGACGGCATTCTTTCCTCGACCGGTGCCAGTGATATCTTTACCCAGGATATCGAGGACATGGATATAGCCGAGAAAGTTGACGCTCCTGCAGGAAAGCCTAAGACCGAAGCTCCCAAGGCGAAAAACGAAACCAAGGCAGAAGCTTCGAAAGCGAACGGCAATCTTATCCCTGCCATTTCCGGCAAGGTCGTCAATATGGAGCCGCACAAGTACAAATCCGGCAAGATAAAGACAGATTACACCATCATTACCGATGATGAGAAGAAATACATCATTTCGGAATGGCGTGAGCCGAATGCCGCCGTGGCTCCCGAAACGCCTATCATTGCGGTCAACGTGAAGGTCAGTGAATACAACGGCCAGCCGCAATACATCGCAGAAAGTATCAGGGTTGACGAGCCGGAAATACCGTTCGGGGAATAATTATGACCTTGTTTTGCGACGAAAACCATATCTATAGAAACGAACAGGGAATAATTATCCCGAATGTAACCTCGATACTCCAGGCTGAAGGGTTCACGGACTTTTCAAGAGTTCCGGTAGACGTTCTGAAAGCGGCGCAGGACTTCGGCACGAATGTGCATATCGCCTGTGAGCTTGCCGATAAAGGAACCCTTGAATATGAAACCCTTAGTCCCGGGTTGTTACCTCCCATAGAGGCGTGGTGCAAGTTCCTTGAAGATTATCAAGCTGAGATCATCGAGATTGAACGGGTGGTTTATTCCAAGATATGGCACTTCTGCGGAACACTGGACCGTGTTCTTAAAATCAAGGGCAAAAATGGTATCTACGACATCAAGACCGGTGAAGGATGTTCATTGCAGACCGCCGCTTACAAGGTCGCTCTTGATGAAGAGTGTCCTGACTTGAAGGTTAAGGAACGCGCCGCGGTGCGCCTGTTCCCCGATGGCACATACAGGATCATCCCGCATGATGATAAATCTGAAGAGAGTTTATTCAAGTCAATTGTGAAGGTTCATAACAGCAGAAAAAACTACGTGAAAGGAGCGTAAGATGGAAACGACACTCATTGAGAAAGTCGAAAAGCCGGTCAACGATACCGTCGCCCAGGCGAATGCCATTGTGGTAGTGGATACTGAGACGCGGCTGGCGGCGGCAGAGTTCTTGAAAGTCATCAAAGGTATGCAGAAACAGGTATCTGATACCTTTGACCCGATTGTCGCCAAGGCGAATGCGGCGTGGAAAGAGGCCTGCAATCAGCGGTCGAAGTATCTGGATCCTCTTAAAACGGCGGAAACCGCGCTCAAGAATAAGGCCATCGCTTACGATACCGAGATTGAGCGCAAGGCGCGGGAAGAACAGGCCCGGCTTGAAGCGAAGGCGCGTACCGAAGAGGAACGCAAGCGCAAGGAACTGGAAGAGCGCGCCCGGAAAGCGGAAGCCGCGGGCAAAGCCGCGAAGGCGGAAGAACTCCGGCAAAAGGCCGAAGAGGTACACGTTGAAGCCCCGACCGTACAGGCACCGTCTGTAAACGTGGCGGGTCAGTCAACCCGAGAGGACTGGTATGCCGAAGTTACGGACATGATGGCGCTGGTCAAGGCCATTGCTGACGGCAAGGCGCCGCTTACCTTCATTGCTCCGGATATGACGGTGCTCAACAAACAGGCAAAGTCGATGAAGAATACCTGGTCATACCCGGGCGTTGCATTCAAATCACGCAAAGTTCTTTCGGCGAGGGCATAATGGCAGAACAACCTATGACACGGGAAGAGATTGTTGAAGACATAAAGAACAACCTTGAGGTACTTACTCCGAAGGCAGTATCTGATTACACGGTGCAATTGAGCATTTTACTTGGCGAGCTCGGCACTGATCTCGCCCTGGCCGAGATTGAATATGCCAAGAAGTGGGATGCGCTCCGGATCCATTGCGATACGGATGGACAGGCCGAGAAAAAGAGCAAGGCCACCGAAGAGTATTACAAACGCAGGATGCTTGAGTTTCGTTTCAAGTCAACAAAGGAACTCATCCAGAGTCTTAAAAAGCGGCTCACTGTTCTTTCAGACGAAGCACATAACAATTATTAATACCGGACGGTAGCGCTTGAGTAAAGGCGCTCTTTGTTCCCCCGCATCGGCTTGGGCTCATGAACCCTTCAATGCCCCGTCCATACTATAAAACAAAGATGATTTCCCCCGAATCATTAATACTGGAAATACTTAAACCCTATACTTGCAAGAATCCTCTTAAGAGAGATGTTCTGCTTGGGCGATTGCTGGCGCACGGTCTGGATTTAACTGACCGTGAAATGCGCCGCATTTGTGCCGAACAGCTCCCGGTATGCTCAAACGAAAAAGGTTATTATCTACCACAATCGCAGGAAGATATTCTTCAGTTCAAAACCTACCTTGAG
>MGVN01000165.1:6306-7108 GCA_001800515.1 Elusimicrobia bacterium RIFOXYB2_FULL_49_7
ACCGGATGTAAGGCGCTCTATATCACAATCAACGCCGATAGCGAAGGGAATGATTTTGAAACGTTCATCAAGATGGGAAAGCAGGGTTCATGTATCAACAGTTACTGTGAGGCCATAGGCCGCCTGGCAAGCGTTATCCTGCGCGCCGGTCTCGGCAAAGAGATCATCATCAAGCACCTGAGGGACATACGGTGCCCGAGTCCAATAGAGATTGACGGAAAGCAAATACTGAGCTGCGCCGACGCTATAGCCCATGCTCTCGGAGGTGATAAGTGATGTCCGCAAAGAAAGTAGAAAAGACAGAACTGGGAATGACAGTTGAGGTTGACGAATGTTCGGCTCTTGCCCGTGAATACCTTATCGAAAAAGATAAAGTTGAACTGGCAAAAGAACGGTGCAAGGATAAGGAAGCCGAGCTGATAACAATGCTCAAAACAAAAAGGCGTCTCTTCGTCATTGTAGAAGATACGAAAATCCATCTGAACAGCGTGCCCGGAAAAGATGTGTTGAAGGTAAAAAAATAATCTGTTGAATAATACTGGCCGGGTGGCAAAGGTAAGCCAGCGCGTTGTACGCAAGGAGATAGGGGATTAAGCCTCCAGACGCATCCCAAAGCAGGTTCGAATCCTGCCCCGGCCAGAAAGGAAAATTATGCTTAACTTAATAAAAGATATTGCCAAAAAGTATGAATATATTGAAATAGACCACCAAGAGAACATATATATGATTTCCTTTAAGAAGAACGATATTAGAATCAATGTCTATTATTCGAAGATGACCATTGCGACGTGCATAAATCATC
>MGVN01000166.1:0-467 GCA_001800515.1 Elusimicrobia bacterium RIFOXYB2_FULL_49_7
GTTCGTTCGCTGCAACCGGCATCTGCTGATCCGGTCGAAGCAAGAGGGTCAGGCGCTCCCCCGGCATAAACGTCAGGGACGAGGCCAAGCGCAAAACCGTTTGATCCGGCAGGCATATCTCCACGGACCCGGGGGAAACAGGCGCATGGGTGACACTCCCCTGAAGCCGGGCCCCGAGCAGAAACGAGGGTGTGTCCGGAGGCGCAGAAAGCAGGCGAAGCACCGGCAGGCTTTCTTCCTGTTGCAACAACAGGGTTTGGACCACTTTTTCCAAAGCCGTCGTCACTTCAGCCATTTTGACCTGTACGGGCAAAGGTAGCGTCTGAAGCGCGCCTTCAGTTCGAACAAGTACGGACAACGCGTTCCGATAAAAGGGAAGAAGCGGCAAATCCGCTTTCGCTAACATAGGTGTCGAAACCGGGGACGCCTCGGATCGAATCGTTTGAAGCGTCTCCTCCAGGGCGGTT
>MGVN01000166.1:477-6257 GCA_001800515.1 Elusimicrobia bacterium RIFOXYB2_FULL_49_7
GACGCATTCGGTGCAGGGGCTCCGCCTCTTGTTCGGACAGCGGGACGGAAAGCTGCTCCAATTCATGGTAAAGCCGAAGCAAATCCGCCTGCGCCTTCTCACCCGCACCGTCCAATACGGAAAACAGGGCCACCCTCGCATCGGCCTGCAGCGGAACCGTTCCGGTGCCGGAGGAAGAAGAAACCGTGATTCCGCGTGCCATCGCGCCGTTATTCGGGTCTGTGATTTGAAGCGAAAGACGTCCGGAAGCGTCTTTCATGAACTGAACCATCACCTTCTGCCCTTCGGAAAGGGTCCCGCCCTCCAATTGGACGGTAACGGTCTGGCGGTTGATTTCCAGGACCACACTCCCGTCCTCTCTCACCTCGACGACACGCGCGGCAACCGGGGCCCCCGAATTCTGAGAGGTCTCCTGCCGGCTTCCCGGTGTCCTATTCAACAGCAGGTTCAGCGGAATTTCCACAATTCAACCGGAAGGGATTATTGTTTGAAACGAAGAATAAGACGCACCTGGTCCTGATCGATGCGGAGTTTTTCGGAAATTTCCTCAACGGATGCGCCCCGCATCGAAAGTTCGAAAACCTTTTCAATCATCTCGGCCCCGTTGCCAACACGTCCGTTATCATGTCCCGGAAAGTCGGGGCTTGTAACAGACTCGGTCGCCGATTTAACCGGGGGTGGGGGTTTCACAACCGGTGAGGTGGGAACCGCTTTGGGAACGCCATTCTTAAGGCCCTGAAGATCCATTTCACCGGTCTCCCCTTTTTGAATGCGGGTGGACAGGTTTCGCAGTTTCTCCATGGTATCGCGTAATTCGGTCATACCGGCTTCCGTCTTGACAGACGCTGCCGAAGCCGACAGCGTCGACACCGGAACAGGAGCAGGTTTCGCCGCCTCCCCCACAGGAACCGGAGAAACAGCCGGGCGGCGACGAAGCCGTCCCAGCAGGATTATCACGATGATAAGGCAGAGCAGACCGCCTACCCCACCGACAAAAACCTTGCGATAATCGTCCGCAAAAAAACGATTCCATCGAACCGTCGGCGTATCAGGCGATTCCCCGGAACCCGGTAAACGGCCCTGTTCCACGATTCGCTGTTTCAAAATCGATATCCGTTCCTTGAGCTCTTCGGCCGCAGCCGCCTCTTCATCAAATGATCGATTCTCTTTCTGCCGGTCGCGGATTTTCTGTTCAAAGACCGCCAATTCCTCATGGAGCTTCTTCAGCGTCCCGGCATCGCTTGAATGCCGGACCGACACAGACCCCTCCTCGGAAATAGGAGATAGAAAAAAGGAGAGGCCAACATAAAGCGCGCCGGATAAAACG
Organism: Elusimicrobia bacterium RIFOXYB2_FULL_49_7; assembly: GCA_001800515.1. The sequence continues at coordinate 1,805 of MGVN01000166.1, forward strand.
GCGATAAACAGGAGCCATTTGACGATTTTCATTCGATATATTGAATATACATTTTTTCCTTTTACCTTTTGATAGGAAAAGTACATTTCTTTTTTCTTGATTTGATTTCGACCACCCGTTTATTTTTCGCTCTGATACCGGCCCGTTTTTCACCCCCCAAACAACGGAACCCATGATGAAACTTCTACTCGGCATCCCGAAAGGCAGCCTGCAAGACGCGACTCTCGCTCTCTTTAAAAAGGCGGGATTCAACATCGGCGTCAGTTCCCGCTCCTACTATCCCTCCATCGATGATCCGGAGATTGCCTGCATGCTCATTCGTGCACAAGAGATGGGTAAATACGTTGAAAAAGGCATCCTCGACTGCGGCATTACGGGCAGCGACTGGGTGGAAGATAATACCGCCAAAGTCCAGGTTGTTTCGGAACTTATTTACGCCAAAACCTCCATCACCGCCTGCCGCTGGGTACTGGCCGTACCGGATGAATCGCCTATCAAATCGGTCAAGGATCTGCAGGGCAAACGGGTGGCCACCGAACTCGTCAATGTCACTAAAAAATACCTAATCAAACATAATGTCAAGGCAGAAGTGGAATTCTCCTGGGGTGCCACGGAGGTCAAACCGCCTGTGCTGGCCGATGCCATTGTGGAAATCACGGAAACAGGCAGTTCGCTCCGTGCCAACAAACTGAAGATCATCGACACGATCATGACCGTATCCAACCAGTTCATCGCCAATAAAAATGCCTTTCACAACACCGCCAAACGCGAAAAAATGGAAAGCATCGCCCTATTGCTTCAGGGCGCACTAAAAGCGGAAAGCCTGGTGGGGCTCAAACTCAACATCCGCAAAAGCAATCTCGATAAAGTGCTCAAAATTTTGCCCTCTCTAAACAATCCTACGGTCTCGACCTTGGCCAATGATGCCTGGCGGGCGGTGGAAACCATCATTGAGGAACGCGTGGTACGCGAAATCATTCCCAAGCTCAAAAAAGCGGGCGCTGAAGGCATCGTTGAATATCCGTTGAACAAAGTCATTTTGTAAAGGAACCTTATGGACAAGCACCCCGATTTTTTAGCGGACACGCTCGGCAAGTGCACCATTCCCTCCCCCTTGAAACTGGATCATCTTCCGGATAACGGGAGTTATGACTACGTCAAGGATAACGAACGCATTCTGCTCAATATCCGACTGAGCGATTTCGAAGAATTCAAGCGGTGGAAAGGCATGCCGCCTTCCTTTGAAATGGCAGGCCCCAGAAGCCATATCTATTTTGATCCCAGCAAGACTCGGGCCGCCATGGTTACCTGCGGCGGACTCTGTCCGGGGATCAATGATGTCATCCGCGCCGTGGTCATGGCCCTGCACTACCGTTACGGCGTACGCACTATTTACGGTATTCGTTACGGATACCACGGGTTCCTGCCCGAAGACGGCCATGAACCGATCATGCTGACCCCGGACGGGGTGGTCAACATCCATAAGCAGGGCGGAACTCTGCTCGGTTCTTCCCGCGGCGGGTCCAAAACCATCGAGATTGTAGACGCTCTGGAACGGCTTAATATCAATATCCTCTTTACCATCGGCGGAGACGGAACACAACGGGGTGCTTATGAAATTTACCAAGAAATTACGCGTCGCAAACTGAAAATCGCAGTGGTGGGCATTCCAAAGACCATTGATAACGATATCGTTTACGTAGATCGTACTTTCGGTTTTGAAACCGCCTTTTCCCTGGCCGTGGATGCCATTGAATCCGCTCATGTGGAAGCCGAAGGCGCTTATAACGGCATCGGACTGGTCAAACTGATGGGTCGGGATTCCGGTTATATCGCAGCCAATGCAGCCATTGCCAATAATGATGTCAATTTTGTCCTCATTCCGGAAGTCGATTTTGATCTTCCGGGAGACAACGGTTTTCTTCACCATCTCGAAAAACGGATTTTGGCCCGTCATCACGCGGTCATCTGTGTGGCAGAAGGAGTCGGCCAGGACTGGATTGTCAAAGACCGGCGAAACACCCATAAAGACGCCTCCGGCAACTTCACATTAGCGGATGTGGGGGTTTATCTGAAAGACATGATTGCCAAGCATTTCTCGGATCGAAAAATCCCTTTTACGCTGAAATATATCGACCCCAGCTACATGATCCGAAGCGCACCTTCCGTGCCGAATGATTCCGTCTTTTGTACCCAATTAGGGCAGAATGCGGTCCATGCAGGCATGGCGGGCAAGACCGGCATCATTCTGGGTCGTTGGAACGGCCGTTTTACCCATGTGCCCACCAGCGCGATCATCAACAAACGGAACAAGATCAGTCCGGAATCAACGCTCTGGTGGAATGTGCTTGAATCCACAGGCCAACCCATGAGCATGAAGAATCCGAAATAGGCGGCTTCCCTTCGGATGATCAAAAAAGAAAATCGCATCGTCGTTCTCGGCGCCTCAGCCAATCCGGAACGCTATTCCAACCAAGCCGTCGCCCGATTAATGGAAAAGGGCTATGACGTCATCCCGGTGAATCCCGGCCGCCCAATCGTGCATGGCCTGCCGTGTCTGGCCGCCTTGTCCGACATCCGCGATCCGGTTGATACCGTAACGCTTTACGTTAATCCCGAAATTTCAAACAAGGCGGCGGAGGCCTTGTGCGCATTGCAACCAAGACGTGTCATCTTTAATCCGGGAAGCGAAAATAAAGAACTGGAAATCAAGCTTATCAAGCAGGGCATCAACACGGTCACAGCCTGCACCTTGGTAATGCTTCGAACCGGACAGTTTTAATCCGACCGATTATAATGAGAAAAAAAACTTTCATACACAAAAAAGACCTGTCCACCCGAGCCCGGCAATTGGCAGACTGGTTCACAATCAACCAGATTACAAGCACCTTGTCCGCAGATTGCGGCCGATTTATCAATGAAGTACACGTAAAACATATTGACAAGCCACCTGTTTATTCCTCCAATTGGACAACAGGAATGACCGTGATTTCACTCCTCATGGCCTACGAACGATTCAACGATAAAACATATCTCGAATCCGCTGAACGGGCAGGAAATTACCTGAAATCACTTCAGATTCTTGATCACCGATATCCGGCAGCATACGGTTTTTTTAAAGAAGTGACACCGCAGGATACGCATTGCCATCCGCGTGATGCGCTATCCGCTGCATGGGGTCTTCTCCACCTGTATTGGAAGAATAGAGACCCCGAAATCTTCGACAGGGTCAGGATATTCGCAGAATGGTTTCGACAATATGCCATGAAGGACGGCTATCCCGCCTGGACCGTTTATTCGGAAAAGAATAAGAAACCCTATTGGCAAAAAGGATCCTTCCATGGTGGCAGCCCGCTCTTTTTCTTTGATCTGTATGAAACGACCCGGGAATCCAAATGGAAATCAATAGGACTGACCATCTGTGACGTCTGGACAAAGACATTCTTGAAGAAAGAGGGTTCAATCCGAGTGGAAGTCGATGCCAAAACCGGGAAAGATAAGACCGGCTGGGGGCCGAATAAAGGACATTTGGGTTGGCAGGATATGCATAAAACAAATGATGATTTTTCCTCGCTCGCCTTATTGCGCGCCTATCGGCTTACCCGCAATGTCGGTTACCTTGAGACGGCCCGGCAATACCTTGATTGGGTACTCACCCTTCAGAGAAAGGACGGCGCATTCGGCCGCTTGCCCGTTCACAGCGCAGCCGCCACCCTCATTCTGGAACTGCTGGACCTTGCTTCCCTTACAAAAGAGAAGAAATATGAAGAAGCCCTGCAACGCTCGATTCCTCATTTTCTTTCGCTTCAGGAATTGACCGACAAACAACCGATGATTCACGGCGGTTTTTACTGCACCTCCGGAGATTATGCACATGGAAACCGACGCGAATTGGGTGTCCGCACATCCTGTTATGCCTTAGCGGCACTTCTCAGGCTTGAGGGAAAAAGGTCTTACAAAGAATATACCGCATATTAACCGTCAATAGTTTATCATGGCCGTTCTTTTGCGTATCCAGGGGATATGGAACCTCTATTCATGGTAAGATCGCCTCTTTGCCCCCCCTCGAATGGCAAGATTTAATCTTCCCTTTTTGTTTGATTTTATTGTCGGAGAGGGCCTATTTTCTTAACAGAAAGAGATAGCCAAATCATCCGGAGCAAATACACCCATGAAAAAACAAGCCTACAAAGACATATCCGATCTCGTTAAACGGTTCGAAGAGCAACTTCCCTCCTATAAAAACAGCAACTACAACGAAACCGCCACCCGACGCGACTTCATTGACCCCTTTTTCAAGGCCCTTGGCTGGGACATGGACAACAAACAGGGAGCTGCAGAAGCCTACCGCGAAGTGATTCACGAAGACAGGATAACTGTGGGCGATGCCAAGAAGGCGCCCGATTATTCCTTCCGGCTTCCGGGTGGCAAGCGGCTCTTTTTTGTGGAAGCC
>MGVN01000166.1:6338-9991 GCA_001800515.1 Elusimicrobia bacterium RIFOXYB2_FULL_49_7
AAATACCTCACCTTCCGGGAATACCTGGCTGAATTTGACTTTTTATGGGAGACCTTTGCCAGGGAGAATGTCCTTCGCGGGAGTTTCGACAAATTTGTGCTGTCCGACAAGAACAAAAAAGGGACTGAAACTGTTGACAAGGAATTTCTTGCTTCATTGGACGAATGGCGGAAACTGCTGGCCGTGGATATCAGCAAGAACAATAAAAAGCTCGATGAAAATTCCATCAACTATGCGGTTCAGCAGACCATTGACCGCATCATCTTCCTGCGCATCTGCGAAGACAGAGGGATTGAGCCGAGTGAGCGGCTGAAAGGCTACATTGCAGACAAGCATTGCTATCAGAACCTTTTCGAATACTTCAAAGAGGCGGACAAGAAGTACAACTCCGGGCTCTTTGATTTCAAAAAAGATAAGCTCTCCCAGGAACTGGACATTGACGACAAAGTCCTGAAAGAAATCATAAAAGGGCTCTACTACCCCGAATGTCCCTTTGAATTCTCGGTTCTGCCGGTTGAAATATTGGGCAGTGCGTATGAGCAGTTTCTGGGCAAGGTGATTCGGCTTACCGCCGGGCATCATGCCAAGGTGGAGGAAAAGCCGGAGGTTCGCAAAGCGGGCGGCGTTTACTACACCCCGCAATACATCGTTGAATATATTGTTAAGAATACAGTTGGGAAGCTGGTAGAAGGCAAGACTGCTGAAGAGGTTGAGAAAATAAAGATTATCGATCCGGCCTGTGGCAGCGGTTCTTTTCTTTTAGGGGCCTATCAGTTTCTGTTGGATTGGCATATGCGGTATTATGATGCTTTGGGTAAAAAGGAGCGGTCTGTTTCTTTGACCCCCTCCGGCGGGTTGACCACTGCCATGAAGAAAAAGATTTTGCTGAACAATATTTTCGGGGTGGATTTGGATGCGCAGGCGGTTGAGGTGACCAAGTTGAGTCTTCTGCTGAAATGCATGGAGGGGGAAACCGAGGCATCGGTCAAGAATCAGCTCAGTATGTTTCATGAGCGGGTCTTGCCGTCGCTGGAGACCAATATCAAGTGCGGGAATTCGCTCATCGGAACGGATTTTTATGCGGATGAGGCGTTGGATTTGTTTGAAGATGATAAGCAGCGGCGGAAGATTAATGCGTTTGATTGGGACGGGAAGGACGGTTTTCCGGAAATCATGAAAGCGGGCGGGTTTGATGCGGTGATTGGAAACCCGCCGTATGTCTTTGGTCGAGATTGGAAAGCATTGAATATAGGAGAGGATGTCAAATCACATATAGGAAACCATTATAAAGTATCCCCTTATCAGCTTGATATGTTCTCAATTTTTATGGAAAAAGTAAATATAATTTGTAAGCATTCGGGCTGCATCGGTCAAATAGTCCCAAATGTTTGGTTAAACAATACTTATTCTTCCTCAATTAGAACATTCGTTCTCTCTAATTCTACTAACCTGATCATAGCCAGCCCAATTGAGCGAGTTTTCCCATCTCTAACTGTTGATACTATCGTGTACACATATCAAAAAAGTCCGAAACATGGTTCCGTGTTTACGGTTGTATCATTAAATGAAATTGAATCGAAAGTCATTTCAACATCCAAAACCGCCGAATTCATTGATGGAAAAACACCCATTTCAACAAAGTTGTCAAAAAATGCTTTCGGATTGTTAACGAAAATCGAAAAGGCTTTGCCGAAGCTTAAAGAGGTTACAAAAATTACCCGTGGTGTGCACCCTTATAGAACAGGCGGCTACGGCAACAGCGCATATTCGACTGGTTCACAAATCCAACGAGATGTTGACGAACGGCCATATAATAGTACGACTTATAAAAAGGGTTTCCGCCCTTTTGTGTACGGCAAAAACTTAAAAAGATTGTCCCCTATTTATATTAACGACTATATCAACTATGGCCATTGGCTTGCCGAGCCACGACAAAGCGAATTTTTTCAGGGGGAAAGAGTCTATTCTCGGAAAATATTAGGCGATAGAATAATTGCTACTGTCATTCTGGATAACTCAGTAGCAGATCAACAGGTTTACATAACGCTTCCGAAGAAAGATAAATTATCAGCCTTTTATATCGCTGGAATTATATCAAGTCGATTTGTATCTTATTTTATAAGACAGTATTATAATGAAGAAGGTGATGCTTTCCCCCAGATAAAGGTAAGCCAGCTTCAAAATCTTCCATTTCCAATAAGCGAAGACAGTTTGTGGGAATCTCGGCACACCATCATGGTTAGTCTAGTGAAAAAAATGCTTGAACTTTCAACAAAAATAAAATCCGCTTGTTCTGAGCAAAGCAAGACGCTCATTCAGCGACAAATCGATGGGATAGATAATGAAATCGATAAGCTTGTTTATGAATTGTATGGACTGACAGAGGAGGAGATTAGGATTGTTGAAGAATCAAAATGACATGCAAAACAACGACACAATGGTTACAATGCAAAACGCTATCGTAGCATGCGTTGATTTACTCGGTATGGGAGAACGAGTTCAAGAACTTAGGATGCCAGACAACGCACAAGACGAAGCACAAGTTTCCAAAGATCTAACAAAAGCACTGGGCCCAGTAATAGAGGTTGATAACTTCATCACTTCAAAAATGAACTGCCGTTTCGATCATGAACAATTATTGCCAATACCAGACAGTGACAGGACAGAATTGGAACAAGCCATGCCTTTTATGCTTAATAAACACAATATGAGTGATTCATGGTACTTGTGGGTGCCGGTAGCCCACATCCCGACAAATAAGGTTCCTGAATATGGGATTATGATGTTTGTCATTGTTCTATCTGAGTTAATGTTAAACTCGCTTGCAAAAAACAAACCCATTCGAGCTGGCATTACTTTGGGGCCACTTATTTTAGATCCAAAGATAGGTCCATATGGGCCCGCACTTATGCAGGCGCACCATCTCGAATCTAAAGAAGCCGAATATCCTCGATTGCTTGTTGATCATTGTCTGGTAGAACAGCAAAAAATTATAGCCGTCTCAAATCCAAGCAATAAATGGGATATTCTCAGAATCAACCTCGCCAAAAGCCTACTCTCTTTTTTTATTCAGGATGATGACGGGCTCTACTGCATTGACTATCTTCATATTTTTTCCGCTATGCCAGACCTTAAAAATGAAATGCAGAATAGTCTGATTGCTTTTGCAAAACAAGAACATGCCCGATTTATTGAAAAAAAAGATGCGAAATTAGCCTTGAGATACAATCGATTGTTAAATTTTATTCTCAAAAATATTAAATAGCAATCAAGGCCTCGTAAAACCTAAAAAAAGCAATTACTGTTCATATTTAACGATCTTCTCACAACTTTAAAGACTTCAGGTAACCTAAAATGAACATCCCCTCCTACTCAAAACTCATGTGGCCCCTCATGACCCTCCTCTACCGCCACAAGGAATCCCTCCATGTCTCCGAAGTCTGCAAATTATTGGCCGATGATCTGAAACTCTCCGAAGAAGACCGCGCCAAAATGCTCCCCTCCGGCAGGCAGCCGCTCCTTAAAAACCGGATTGGCTGGGCGCAGGATGCGACCTTAAGCAAGATTGTCGGTATAGACGGCGAACGACTGACCGAACTCATGATGGATTACGATGTCGGCGTTTCAAACACCCTGCTCAAGGTGCCCAAGAT
>MGVN01000167.1 GCA_001800515.1 Elusimicrobia bacterium RIFOXYB2_FULL_49_7
TCTGTCCTTTCCAAGGGATTCAACCCCCCTTATATCGGACAGATAACCTAAATCCCGAAGCTTAACTGTTCAGATGATAGGGCGCACTCCAAAGCGCAATCAAAACTCCGTTTAAAAACAAAAAGCCCCACCGTTTGACAGGCAGGGCCTTTTTTAGGGATGTAAAAAAATCGTCTCTTTTTACAGTAATAAATATAATTCAAAATTTCAAAAAAACCAGAACAGGATGTACCTAAAAAAAGGTGCAAAGTGTTGTGATTTTTTTATAATCCATATCTTTTTAGCTCATTTTTATCAATTTATATAAGGCTCTGAATTCACATTCCACCTATTACGTATTTAGATTGCAAATCCTTTAAAATTCTTTTAATTTCGTTTTCATTTAATTCCGCTTTCAAAGCGAATTCCGGAAAGCGGGTAACAGCAGAAGCGACCTGTTTAATCACTTTCCCGGCAGTGCCGATACCGAAACGGGAAGCCAATGCCATCAGATCGGATTGCTGAATTCCGGCAAACTTCCCATTAACGGACATCAGATGCTGATTTGTCCACTCACCTTTTGGATTATAGGCATGCGTGACATCGTACGCAGGCGCAAGGGCCCAACGCCCGCCCTTTGGCAGTATAAAAGAGATGTTTTTAGTATGATCATCGCAATTCGCTGAAAAGACATTGAAGACCATCCGGCGGAATGCTTCTTCGGAAGCCTCATAAGGCAGCCGGAGCTTCTGGATAACCATAAATAGCTGACTGTAATCGTGGGTCGCTTTCTGCCGGTAATCCAATTCAGCCATGGCACACAGCGTTTGAATATGGTGCTTTCTATTTCCTTTCCGGTCAAACCGCTTTGTCATAAAATGAGCCCGGTCGCGTTCCTTGAGAAGGCAGCACGGAGAGATGTTAATGCCTGCGGCAAGAGCCATCAGGTAATAAGCATATTCAATACGGCCATAATCCTGAGAGCCACCGAGCTCCGTGTCCGGCCCCATGCCGTCAAACTTCAGAATCCAGTGTTCAAACTTTTCCGGAACGTCAAATTGTCCGGCACGGATTTCCTCCGTTTTCGGATTCCAGGCAATGACCGCCTTGGCCCTTGCGCCACCGGCGGATGTTCCGACCCGGATCAATCGGGTAAGCGCCGCTTCAGCCATTTTGTCCGTATCAAAAGAGCCTGTCAAGGTCTGCCTTGCTGTTTCCGTCAGCCGGGCCAGTTCAATGGCGGTGGTTGAGGGCCGTGAAGGGCTTCGCTCAGGATGAAATTCAAGCGCACCCATGCCGCGTCGTCCCATATAGGCAAGTCGATCGAGGGGAGTGATGGAATCCTTTTGGATACCATGACCGGCCATCCAGGCATTGATGAGCCCGTTTCCAAAATCATCGGGTAGCGCATCGGCTAACAGCGCCGGCAGGCGTTGATAGGTGCGCTCCGGAAGGGTTTCAAAGATAAAAGGCGCATCAGCCTGATTCAGCGGCATGGACAGAGGGGCAAGTTCGATGCCTTCTTCAACGAATTCGGGCGCATATTCAAAAGCATAATACCCTCGCGCCGGATCAAGCGCAACCGCACCCACACGGCGATCCCAGATGCGGACTTCAATCGCGCCGACCGGTTTATACATGGCGTTTCTTTCCCGGTCTGGAGACTCGTTTACGCGGGGACTTGGATTTAAGAGCCTGCAGCGGACTGATGGTAACTGCGGGTGCTAAAGAAGCGAGCCAGTCAATCCGATCCATGACCCGCAGAACACTGATAAGGGAGTAGAGTGTGGAGCCTTTGCCGTTTTCCAGATTTTTGACTGCGTTTAAAGCAATGCCTGCGCGGTTGGCAAGGCTTTCCTGATCAAGATTGCGCCGGATACGGAGCGAGCGCAAGGACTGTCCGAGGTTCTGAGCAAGTTCAATTATTACATTGTTATTCATTCAATAAGCTAAATAACGTCTATTAAGTTAATAATATCATTTATTAGACCTAATATAGCTTATTAAGCTTAATCATGCAAATCATTTTCCTTTTCCATAAAAACAAAGTCATCTTTTATAAACCCCTGGAATAATAGCCTCTCTCTTTTCCTGAACCATAATGAGACCGGTTTTAATCTTTTCTAAACCGGCCAAGGCCGGAATAAGAGTCTGTAAGTCGCCAGACATCTACGCAAAAACCGTAGATGTTGGCGACACAGACTCTAAAAGTCCGTCTGACCCTTGGTTCTTATCATAAATAGCATCCGGTCTACTTCGACCCGCTTAACAAGCCGTCTCGACCCCATGACCGGTCATGGCAATGACATAAGTGGAAGAGGCGTGATGCCTTGCTTTTTCCATATCGTCTACCAATAAAAGAGAGCAAAAGGGCTTGTCTGGATCAGAACTTTGATTGATGAATTTGTGCAGATATTCCATGTTGTTAAATATTTTGACCGTGTGGAATGGCGAATAAATAACAGACCACTCCACTACCTCCCCACATTCACTTTGCAGACTAATCCTATCATTTCCCGGTAACCGAAGAGATCGGAATTGATATTCCGGTAAGTCAGGCCGATGTCCGTAAAAAAGCCCTCGGACAGCGCAATATCCAACCACCATCCTGCTGAAAACCCGAATCGAATACCATCCGTGTATTCAAAAATACTCTCATGCCCCTGGCCTGCACTCACCATCTCCTCTTGCAAAGCCGAGACCCCGAAGGAAAAATAATGGCGTACACGCGGATGCTTCCAGAACAAATAAATCCGAAGCAAACCCTGCGCCTCATAGGCCGTCAATGCCGCACCGCGACCCGAGACAAAGCCGGCAGCACGGCCATCCGCTTTTTCGACACCGTATTGAATCTCTGCGACCAAAGGATAGTCCCCTGCCCCGGCCTGAAGCAGATAGGAATAGGTCTTATCCGGAAAACGGTCCGTGAACCAGCTGTTCACTCCCTGCTCCATCCGCACGCCGCCGCCGAAAAACATCTTATCGTGCTCCTCGTTAAGATATTGCATGGGATCAAAGGCGAAGATCGTATAGAGAGAACAGAGCCATAATGCGCAAGACCGGGTAAGCATGATGAAAAAATAAAAAAAGCGACGCGCAAAAAGGGGTTTCCTTTTCACGCGTCGCGTGGAATACGAATCCGGCTCAGACCGGACAAAATTATTGCAGCAGCGACAGCACGGACTGCGGTACCGTGTTCGCCTGGGCCAACATGGCCGTGGCAGACTGGGTCAGAATCTGCGACCGGGCAAAAGCCGCTGTTTCGGATGCAAAGTCCACATCGCGAATGGTCGATTCCGCGGCCTGCATATTGGATTCCTGATTATCGAGGTTGTTGACCGCGTGTTCGAGCCGGTTGACGTAGGCACCGAGATTGGCACGCATGGCATTGACCGATCGAATCGCGCTATCCACAATGGAAATAGCGGCCAACGCGCCGGCATTGGTCGTTACGGCGGAACCCACTAAACTGAGAGCTCCGGCTGAGACCGCATCAATGGTCAGCGACAGACGGTCCACTCCCTGTATATTATTCGCACCGATATGCAGCACCGATGACGTACCGCCCGGGCGGCCGAAACCCGACACACCGCCGAAAATCAAGGTCTGCGTGTTATACTGGGCGGCTGCGGAAATACGGGTGATTTCGCTCATGAGCGCCTGATATTCCTGATTCAGATAGCTGCGTTCCGTGGTCACCAGGGTATCGTTATCCGCCTGAACCGCCAGTTCGCGCATACGCTGAAGCATGGCGGAGATTTCATTGGCCGCCCCTTCCGCGATATTCAGAAGCGACATGCCGTCACTGGCATTTCGATTAGCCACGGCCGAGCCGCGGACCTGAGTACGCAAAGATTCGGACACGGACAAACCGGCGGCATCATCGCTGGCACGGTTGATACGAAGACCTGTGGACAATCTTTCAAGGGAACGATTCAGGTCGCGGTTGATATTCCGCAACGCACCTCCGGTGATCATGGCCGGAATATTATGGTTGATCCTTGGCATAAGACTTACCTCCGTTTATTTTGTTTTGCCTCTTTTTTCATTTTCTTTTCTATCCTCTGTTCCCTTATTATCCCTTATCCGAAAGCATCCTTTCTTTGTGTCACTCTCCTCCTCATTGAAAGTTTTATCGTTGACTTCCTTATCCGGATTCACATTAACATATGCAAAACTGATGCCAATCACTTTCCTCTTTATTATTCAATAGGTTGCAAAATTTATACGATGCATTATTTTCCATATTGACTTGCTTTTTAAGGAAAAATTTAACCGGTAAATTAAAGACCCTTTTAATGACATATCAAATATAGTTTCCGAGCGTTGGCAGAATGACCTTGGCGCCCGCCTGCAAGGAGGCATTGTAGACGTTTTGACTCATGGAAAACTTCATGATGGCATCCGCAAAATCGAGATCCTCGAGTTCGGATTGGAGCCGCGAAATCTCCACTTCCCGATTGCCGTTTCGGTCGCCGGTCAGATCGAACCGGTTGATACGAGCGCCGTTCCGGCTCTGGGCGGCCAGCAGCACTTTGGCCACGCCGTCGATATCCGTAATGGCTTCGCTGACACGGGCGCCGCTGTTTTTATACAAAGCATCCAGCAGGTTGGTCATGGCACCGATCATGTCGAGATTGCTGGTATTGTCTTCAAAGACCTCATCTGCGGAGGTATTTATCCGGACCTTGACACCTTGTTCGATTTCACGGTAGATGGAACCGGTGTTCTCGCGATTGGTCTTATTGTAATGATTGAAGGTGATATCAACGGTTTCGGAATCAAGCGGATCGTTGAGCGCGGTCTCAAAAGCACTACCCGCAATGGTCCGAATCGTTCCCTCCGAGTAGTTCACCTCAAAATCAACCCCTTCAACGGCCGTTGTCTGAATGCCGCCCGCAGTGGTTGTATAGGTCAGGTGCACGGAATTGGGATCCAGGCGCTTGTATTGATACAGCTTGTTGTCTTCATAGGTGCGCATGGCGTTCCAGACACCGCTTTGAAATGTGTTGACATTTAGCGTATTCGGCGCAAAGGTGCATTGCGTGTCTTCGGTGTATTCGTAGACCGGTTTGTCCGCATTGGTGCCGCCGAAAAGATAATTGCCCTTGTAGTTCGAATTGGAGAGGGAAACAAGCTGTTGTAAAAGCTGCTGAATTTCCTGGGCCGTGTATTCTCGTTCGTTGGCGGTCATGGTATCACTGGCCGCCTGAAGCGCCCGCTCACGGATATCCTGGATCAAGGTATTCATATCGGTCATGGCCACTTCGGTCATGGCCATCCAGGCCGCACCGTCGTCGATATTGCGCTTGAACTGTCCATCCTGCGCCAATTCCGCCTTGTAGTTGATATTGTTCTTCATATCAATGGGATTATCGGACGGACGGTTCAAGCGTCGGCCGGAAGAGAGCTGTTCCTGGAGTTGCGACAATTTTGCGGCATTGTAATTGATGTTCCGCATCACGGTGTCGTTGATCTGGGTAAAGGTTACGCGCATCATAATTCATTCCCTCCGCTTACAGTTGAAGCAAGGTCTCTATCATTTTGTCGACGGTGGTGATGATTCGGGCTGCCGCCTGATAGGTATGCTGATATTTGACCAGATTCGCCAATTCTTCATCTAAGGAGACGCCCGCTACCTCGGCCTGCCGACTCTCAAATTGCTGGACCAGAAACTGCCGGGCATCCGCGTTGGTGGTATATTCGTTTTTCTGAATACCTAATTCACTGATAAAGGAGTTGTAAAAAGTGGTAATGGAGGCCGTATTGTTCCCTTCATAATCCGGGGACATGATATTGGAATGGCGGAGCTCGGCAATGGCGGTAGCGTTGCTGTTGTCCGTACTGCCCGCGGTTCCATTGACCGCAGCCTGATATTCGATAAAAAGCGGTACGCCGCCGTATGCGCCATTGGTCAAGATGATACGGCCCGTAGAATAATCGATGAAATAATCGGTATTTTCAACCAGTGTATTGCTTCCGTCGGTAAGCGTAACGGATCCCTGGACCATCTTGCTGATACCGCGAAGTTCGTCGCCGGAACCGGGCGTCAGGTCCGGGTCGTCATCTTCATTACCGTAGATGCCGTCCGGGCCTGCCACATGGTGGATGTAATGATAATTACCGTCTGCAGCCACCTGAATGGTGTCTGCATAGGCTCGGGTGGTGTCGCCCCCGGCAGCAGCGATATTGCTCACACTCTGTTCTATGGCTGCGGAAAGTTCGATATTCGAGGCATAGGTCTGTTGGATGGTCTGGAACCCTTTAGGTACTTCGTAGGTATAGCTCATGACCAAGTTGGGCTGGTTAGGCGGAGCGGGCTGAGGCGGAGATGACAAATCCACACTACCGAGCAGGATGGTCACTGCGCCTGTGGTCGGATCAAGGGTATAATTACCGGCTGCGGGAATGAGGGTTCCGGTAATGCTCTCCCGTAATTCAAAGGTGCTGCTGTTGATATTGGGCGTACCGAGTTGAATGGTTTGGGGCAGATTCAGCGGGTTATAGGGCTTGGTCAGACTGTGAATAACCTCGTTATGGCGGGGAACAGCCTCATCATGGGAACTGACTTTGAAGAAATCGATGCCCGATGTTCCGTTCAGCGAATAACCGCGACTGTGAAGCGCATTAACCTGTTCCACAATGGTATTGGCAATGGTATCGAGTTGTTCCTCGTAATAGGGTACCACCAGGTCGCGGGAGTCGAGAATCCCCTTCAGCCGGCCCGATTCCGGGGTATACTGCTTTTTGGTGGAGGCATACCGGATACCGAGCGTGGAAAAACTGGTTCCATCCGAACGGGTATTGGTTACGGTGGACACCTCCAGGGTTTCAAGGCTGCTTGGAGAAACCAGCATATTTCCGTTTGTCAACACATTGATCATGCCGTTTCCCGCTTCTTCGGTGGTCACATTGATGAGTTCGGAGAGTTTCTTAATGGCCAAATCACGCTGATCCCGTGCGTCATTGGCCATCGCCCCGCTGGAGATTTCAATGGTGCCGATTTCCTTGTTCAGGTTGTAAATCTGCTTCAGATATTGGTTCACCTGACTCACCACCGAAGAAATATCATCGTTCTTTGAATCGCGCAAATCACGGATCTGGGTACTCAGATTATGAAAGGTGTCCACCAACACCTCGGCGTTCGCTTTGACCACATTGCGTGCCGCAAGACTTTCGGGATTGTTGGCCAAATCCGACCAGGCATTCCAGAAATTGTCCAGGACTTTGGATAAGGCGCTGTCGGAAGGCTCGGCATAGATGTTTTCCAAACGGGTCAGGGTATCATTGACTTCATTGTAATAATTGTATTCCTGCGTTTGCTTATTGATCTGGCGATCGATGAAAAAATCGCGTAACCGGGTGATATTGGTCACCTCCACGCCGAACCCCATTTGCCCGTAAGCCGCGTCCCGCCGGTATTCGGAGGTGAGGTTGAGCCGTTTACGCGAATAGCCTTCCGTATTGGCGTTACTGATATTCTGTGAGGTGATGTTCAAGGCCAACTGTGAAGCAGCCAGACCTCGGACGCCGATATTCATGGTTCCAAACAGACCGCTCATGGTTTTATTCCTTTCACACCGTGGTATTCACGAGATTGCGCCGTACCCGGACTTCACTCGTTGTTTTTCCGAGCCGCCCGTACCCGCTTGTTACATTCCGCTTTCCGGTCACCAATTCAAACGCCGTCTGCACATAAGCCACGGCATCTTTCAACAGTTGTGTATTGACTTCGTTTAACGCCTTTGCTTGGGTTACGGCGGTCTGGAGTCCGCGCCGAAGCACCAAAAGTTCCTGCGCTTCCTGGGCGGGCAGCATCAGGGCAATGCGATCCAGCTTTAATGCCGTTTCAGGCAGTCCCAGGATGCGCGCCGATTCCGCAAACAGGGCGAGCCGTTCCTCTTCCGCCCCCTGAATGCGAAGCGCCATTTCCTCTTTTTGATGGACAATACCGGCCAAGGCCTGGGTATCCGATGAAACGATCTTTTCCTGTTCCAGGACCAACAGCGCCTGAAAATCACCATACCATTGGGTCAGGGTTAAAAGCGTCTGTTTCAACCGCGGCAGAGTGGGAAGATTCATTTTGAACCTCCTTCGACCTGTCGGTAATTGTCCAGATAGCGCTTGACCTGTTTGACATAGTCCTGCGTTTCCGGATAGGGCGGCACCCCTTGGTTTTCCGTTACCGCTTCAGGACCCGCATTATAGGCGGCCAGGGCCAAATCCATATCCCCATTGAACCGGTCCATCATTTTTTTCAGGTATTTCGCACCGCCGTTGATGTTGTCGCGGCTGTTGAACACGTTTTTCACGCCCATGTCCTCAGCCGTACTGTCCACCAACTGCATGAGTCCCTTGGCACCCGCTTTGGAGACCGCATAGGGATTGCCTGCTGATTCCTGACGGATAACGGCTTTGATCAGATTGGCTTCCAATCCGTATTGATCGGCGCTTTGACGAATCAAGTGCTCAATGGAGGACATATCGGAATTGACATTGCGAGAGGCGGTCGAGGAGGCGGAAGCACCCAGATTACCGGCCGTGTACTTCATCATCTTGTAATTCATGCTCTTCTGGCTGTTATAGTCGCGAATTTTTCCGGAATAATTTCCCATTTCACCCTGATTGTTCCTCAAATACCGGTAAAGCATATCGGACATGCCGAGTCCTTTGCCTTCGGATATCTTTTCCGCATATTTGTCCATGAGCATGTCATTAAAAAACTCTTCGCCCATGCTTTTAGGAACCAGGTCGGAACGTTGAACGGATTCATTCATCACCTTCAACATATAAGAGGTGAACATGGCTTCAAATTGGCGAGCAACCTTCTTAATCTCCTCATCCTTATATTGTCCGCTCTTGCCGGTATCGGTAGCCGTACCGCTCTTAAGGATGTTATCACTTGAGGTTATCATTCAATTTAACTCGTTAAATCCTTTTTTTGGATACTCCTCTCCCTAAATAAGCAACGGACGTGCCTGATTTAGAAAAAGCAATAACGAACTGAAAAACGGCAGGGTAAGACAAAGAGGAAATAAAAATTGATGAAAATCTTGAAGGTAAAAATAAGCCCTTATAACAGGGAAAAGGGAAAAACCTTACCCCTATCCGAAGGCTTTAAATTTTACTTAAAGTTAAGAAATTAAACTGACACACTACAATCAGCGGAAAACAGAGACATTCACGGCTTTTTCGCCGTTCTTACCGGGAGCCAACTCGAATTCGACCTCTTCGTTTTCGAGCAGAATATCTCCACGGTTGATGTCATTGATATGCACAAAAACATCCTGGCCGTCCGGCTTGACGATGAAACCATAGCCCTTTTTGTCGTTGAACCACTTGACCTTGCCGTTTATCATGGCATGTACTCCTTTTGGCAATACCGGTATGGACTTGAAAAAGGGGGCGGAAGGTTTTTTGCCCTCCGCCCCCGGATGGGTTGACTCAGAAAATATCAGGCTTTCTTGGAAAAATCGATTTCCGACAATGCCTTGTAGTAAATCCACTTGTTACTGACATCCTGCTGGGCCAGTTCCATGAGCCGCTTGGCATCTTCCGGCTTGGTCTTGGTCAGGGATTTGAAACGGGTTTCACCGTAAGCAAAATCCTGCATGGCCAGTGACGGCGCTTTGCTGTCAAGTGAGAGCGGGTTTTTGTTCGCTTTGAGCAGGTCGGGATTGAACCGATAGAGCAGGGCATGTCCCGCCTCCACAGCCTTGCGCTGTTCGTCCAGACCCTTGGTCATGTCGATACCGTGGGCAATACAGTGGCTGTAAGCGATGATAAGGGAGGGCCCATCATAGGCTTCGGCCTCCACAAAAGCTTTAACCACCTGGTTCATATTACCGCCCAGCGCAACGCGGGCCACATAAATGTTTCCATAGGTCATGCTGATGAGACCGAGGTCTTTTTTGCCTGTGGGCTTGCCGCCGTCCGCAAACTTGGCCACCGCACCACGCGGGGTGGATTTACTGGCCTGACCGCCGGTATTGGAATAAACTTCCGTGTCCAACACCAGGATATTCACGTTCTTGCCCGAGGCCAGCACATGGTCGAGACCGCCGTAGCCGATATCATAAGCCCAGCCATCACCGCCCACGGCCCAAACGGACTTCTTTACCAGGGAATCGGCCACAGAAAACAGTTCCTTGCAATCCGGATCCGAACAGCCGCTCAGTTTCTTCTTGAGTTCCGCCACGCGTTTTTGTTGCGCATCAATGGCTTCGAAGGTGGATTGATCCGCATTCTTGACCTCATTCAAGAGAGCAGCGCAATCCGTGCATTTGCCGGAGGCCAGAATCCTGTCGACCACGGTCAACGCATAGTAACGGAATTGGTCGGCCGTAAGACGCATACCGAGAGCCACTTCCGCATTATCCTCAAAGAGGGAATTGGTCCAGGCCGGGCCGCTTCCTTCCGAATTCTTGCAGTAGGGCGTGGTAGGCAGGTTACCGCCGTAAATTGAGGAGCAACCCGTGGCGTTGGCGATAATGGCCCTGTCCCCGAAAAGTTGGGTCAGAAGCTTAATGTAGGCTGTTTCACCGCAACCCGCACACGCACCCGAGTATTCAAACAGCGGGGGCATGAACTGGGAGCCCTTGATGCTGTTGCGTTTGAACAGCTTTTTATCCGTATCAGGCAGAGAAAGGAAAAAGGCGTAATTCTCCGCTTCCGCATGACGCAGGGGTTCCTGCGGCATCATCTTAATCGCTTCCTTGTCGCCCTTGGGACAGTTAAAAACGCAGGTTCCGCAACCCGTGCAATCTTCGGGCGCCACCTGAAGGGTGTACTTGAGTCCGGCCAAATCCTTACCGGAAGCGTCGATTGACTTGAAGGTCTTGGGCGCCTTGGACAAAGAGGCGGGCGCATAAACCTTGGGCCGAATCGCGGCATGGGGACAGACCATGGAACACTGTCCGCACTGGATACAGGTTTCCGGATTCCAGAGCGGAATCTTTTCCGCGATATTCCGTTTTTCGTACTGGGTCGTGCCGGTAGGCCAGGTACCATCGACCGGCATTTCCGATACTTTGACCGAATCGCCGTCCTGACGGATGATCTTGGCCGTGACATTCCTGACGAAATCCGGCGCAAAGGAAGGAACCGTATCCGGAAAAACCGATTTGCTCGTGGCCGCAGCCGGAACCTTGACTTCCTGCAGATTGGCGATGGCCTGATCCACCGCATCGACGTTCATTTTGACCACATCGTCGCCCTTGCGGCCGTAGGTTTTCTTGATAGCCGTTTTAATGGCGTTGATGGCCACATCCGGAGAAATGACTTTGGAGATGTGGAAAAAGACGGTTTGCATGATGGTATTGATGCGGGCACCGAGACCGAGGTCTTCGGCAATCTTAACCGCATCAATAACATAGAACTTGATTTTCTTGGTGATAATCTGCTTCTGGACTTCAATGGGCAATTTGTCCCATACCTCGTTTGCACCATAGGAGGAGGTGAGAAGGAAAACCGCCCCTTCCTGGGCGTTCTTCAGCATATCGTACTTCTCAAGGAAGGTGAACTTGTGGCAGGCAATGAAGTTGGCATGGCTGATAAGATAAGGACTACGGATGGTTTTTTTGCCGAATCGAAGATGCGACACCGTAATGGAGCCCGCCTTCTTGGAATCGTACACAAAATAACCCTGGGTATTGTTGTCCGTTTCATCGGAAATGATCTTGATGGAGTTTTTGTTCGCACCCACCGTGCCGTCCGCACCGAGTCCGTAGAAAAGGGCGCGGTAGCAATCGTCACATTCAACGGAGAAACTGGAATCAAAGGCCAGACTCGAATGCGTCACATCCTCTTCAATGCCCACGGTAAACCGGTTCTTGGGCGACGCCTTTTGGAGTTCGTCGAAAACCGCTTTGGCCATGGCCGGGGTAAATTCCTTGGAACCGAGGCCGTAGCGACCGCCGATGACCACCGGGTACTTCTGGAGTTTGAGCAGACCCGCTTCCATGGCTTCACCAAGCGAGGTACGAATGTCGCCGTATAACGGCTCGCCGAGTGAACCGGGTTCTTTGGTGCGATCGAGGACCGCAATCTTCTTGACCGTAGCCGGCAAAGCCTTGGCAAAATGTTCAACACTGAAGGGGCGATAAAGACGGACAATGAGCACACCGACCTTCCGACCCTTGGCATTCAGGTAATCCACGGTCTCCTGTACGATTTCCGCACCCGAGCACATGACCACCACCACCTCTTCGGCATCCGGGGCGCCGACATAGTCGAAAAGTTTGTATTGACGGCCCGTGATTTTGGCAAATTTATCCATGGCCTTCTGCACAATGCCGGGGCAAGCCAGATAATAGGGATTGACCGTTTCACGTCCCTGGAAATAGACATCCGGATTCTGCGCCGTACCGCGCATGAAAGGGGCCGCAGGATTCAAGCCCCGTTTGCGATGGGCGATGATATCGTCCTGGGACATCATGGCCCGCATGTCGTCAAAGGAAAGCTCGTTGATCTTCTGAATTTCGTGCGACGTGCGGAACCCGTCAAAATAATGCATAAAAGGAATACGGGATTCCAACGATGCCGCCTGGGAAATCAGGGCAAAATCCATGGCTTCCTGAACGCTGGCCGAAGCCAGGAGGGCAAAGCCGGTTTGACGCACAGCCATCACGTCCGAATGGTCGCCGAAGATGGAAAGCGCCTGAGCGGCCAACGAACGTGCAGAGACATGAAAGACCGTGGGCGTGAGTTCTCCGGCAATCTTATACATATTCGGAATCATTAAGAGCAAGCCCTGGGAGGCGGTAAAGGTGGTGGTCAGCGCACCGGCGGTCAGGGCCCCATGCACGGCACCGGCCGCGCCGCCTTCGGACTGCATTTCAATAACGGTCGGAACCGTGCCCCATATATTCTTCTCGCCACGGGCGCTCTTTTCGTCCGCCACTTCGCCCATAACCGATGAGGGGGTGATGGGGTAAATGGCTATCACCTCGTTTGTCGCATGAGC
Source organism: Elusimicrobia bacterium RIFOXYB2_FULL_49_7 (assembly GCA_001800515.1). The sequence continues at coordinate 12,944 of MGVN01000167.1, forward strand.
GACATGAGCAACCGCTGTATTACCGTCATAAGGAACCTTCTTTGCTGCCATGTAATCCTCCGAAGTAAAAGTTTATTTAAGAAATGATAAAATACAAAACCATTAAAAAGGCAGATCCGCATCATCTTTAAGGGCCGAAGCGCCGCTCGGAGGCATGGCACTCATGCCTTTGCCCATACCGGATTCCGACGCGGTTTCCCCTTCCGCTTCCTCTCCCCCGCCGCCGGTTCCGCTGCCGCCCAACATGACCATCTTACCGCCCATGTCGATGACCACTTCCGAAATATATTTCTTATTGCCTTCTTTATCGTCATAGGAACGGTTATCGATACGTCCTTCGAGGTAGACTTGGCGTCCTTTTTTCAGATACTGGTTCGCAATCTCAGCTAATTTCCCCCAAATGACGATATTATGCCACACCGTCCGGGTTTGCCGATTACCGGATTTGTCTTTGTATATCTCGCTGGTGGCCAATGTAAAAGAGGCCACCGCATTACCGGAAGCGATATACCGGAGTTCCGGGTCCCGCCCCAGATGACCGACCAAAATTGCTTTGTTGACTCCGCCTGCCATGGTTTGACTTTCGTTAAAGGAATAAAAATCGGAAACAAAAAAAGATAGACATCCGCACCGGTTATTGTAAAGTAAAATTCCTCTCTTTTTCCGAAGATATTGGGACCAAATGCGGATAAATCCGCTTCTCGATATCATACAGCCTGAATCGAATTTCCTTCATCTCCGAGGCGGCCGCCCCATCAATCAGTTTCAGGAATTCCTCCAGCACGCGGGCCGCTTCCTGGCACCGTTTAAAATTGGCTGTTGTCAATTCCGATAAGGAAGCCCGTTTACTCTCCAAACCGCAGGTTATCCGCCGTCCGGGATCGCCCGAACTGTTGCGGGCCAATAAACGGATCCGAACAGAGACTTTTTTTTCGCAACCGCTGATCTGATGACGAAGTGTTTTTAGAATCGGAAATGTTTTTTTATTGGAACGAACCAACCGTTCGATTTCCTCCACCACGCGAAGACCTTCCCGGAGACGGTTGAAATTGGCGTCCACCACGCGGAAAAGAGCCTTATCGGCCATGAATGAACTTCCGCTTGCCGGAAAGCGCGGATAAAAGACGGCCGCGAACATCGATATCGAGATAATCGCCTGCCGCCACGGCTGCGGAATCAACACGGGCCAAAGCAATCCCTTTGTTTAAGATCGGAGAGTGGCCGCCGGACGTGACAACGCCGACTTCGACGCCCTGCTTAAAGACCTTGCAATCAGCACGGGGAATCCCTTTATCCTCACAGACCAGACCGATGATCTTTTTCTTCAGTCCCTGCTGTTTGGAGGCGATCAGCGCCTCTTTGCCGATAAAGGGATCAGGACAATTCAAATCGACAATCCAACCCAATCCGGCTTCAAGTACATTGGTCTTTCCGTTGATCTCGTGGCCATACAGGGTATATCCCATCTCTAAACGAAGGGTGTCGCGCGCGCCCAGGCCGCACGGTGTGACACCGGCATGGAGAAGGGCATCCCAGAGCTCCACGGCAAATTCGTCGCGAAGGGTGATTTCAAAGCCGTCTTCGCCGGTATAGCCGGTCCGGGAGGCCAGGAACTCCTTGCCCTGAAGCCGGTTTTTACCGATGGAAAAGGCGGGGGCATTGGATAACGGGGTTTCGCAAAGCGTGTCAAGAATACGGGCAGCGTCCGGACCCTGAACCGCCAAAATAGCATACTCTGCGCTGAGATTGTCTATCTGCACCTCCCCTTTCTCATTTTCCTTGAGCCAGCGGAGATCCTTTTCGATATTGGCGGCATTGACAATCATCATGTAGCGATTGATGCCGAGACAGTAGACCAATAAATCATCGACCGCACCGCCGTCCGGATAGCACATCAGCGTATAAACCGCTTTGTTGGGTTCCAATTTTCGAATATCCGCGGTCACCATGGTTTGTAAAAAAGAAGGGACATCCCGACCGCTGAGAAAGAAATTTCCCATATGCGACACGTCGAAGATACCGGCATGGTGACGCACGGCCATATGTTCGGCAACGATGCCGCTATATTGGATAGGCATATCGAATCCGGCGAACTCCGCCATTTTGGCGTTTAGACCGAGATGCTTTGGATGGAGTACTGTTTTCTTCATTCGACCGCCTCTTTTAAAAAAAACAAGATAATTTGTTCTGATTTGCAAAGTAAAATATTAATTCATCTTCCTTGAAAAGACGCGTTGACACTTTCATTCGTCCGAAATTATACTTCTTTGTATAATGAAAACATATTCGCCCCTCCGATTGGATGAAGCGGGAAAAGATCTCCGCAACCGTACGCCCATCCCAGATACGTTGCCGACGATCGGCGGACTGAAAATGACCCTGACGCGAACCGACCACCCCTTAACGAATCAAGGCATGGAAATTCTTCCGCTGTCGGACGACGAAACCGCTTTCCTTTTTTTTCAGGTTCATCCGGACGAACCGGCCGGACGCCCCTTTTCCGCCATGTGCAAGATGGCCTTCCGTTTTTGCCTGAAGCCCGAGTGCAAACCCGGCGAGGTTCTTTCTCAGGTCAACAGGCTCCTCTTTGACCATATCGCCCCCCTGCACTATCTGACCGCTTTTCTCGCTATTCTCGATCACCGGACCCATCACCTTCGCTTTGCCAATGCAGGACATTCGCCGTTAAGCTTCCGCTCCTCCCGACATCCGTCGCCCACCGTCAATCTGTTGGCGGAAGGCGTGCCCTGCGCCATTTTTAACGCCGCAACCTATCCGGAAAATAAGATTCAGATGCCGGAGGCGACAGTGCTCTTCATGACGCTGCAAAAGGCTTACACCTTTACCTGCCAACTGACTGAGCCGCCGCGTCAGCAGGCATGGTTGTCGCTCTGCGGACTCCCCCCGGACGGGCACTATGACATCAAAACACTGCGGGACTTCGACGATATGATGGCCTTTCTGAAAGATCGGGTCGATTATCTGGATCGCATGGGGTGCACGATAAAATTTCTGAAAAATTTCAGATTGGTCATACTGGAACTGGTGACCAATGCCATTCTCCACGGCAATCGCGGAGACACGTCAAAAAGGGTCATCACGGTATTTGAAACAACCGCGGACCATATCCTGTTCGGCGTCATAGACGAGGGAGAGGGGTATGACGAAAAACAACTCCCCGATCCGCTCTGTCCGACAAATCTGACCAGACAGCAAGGTCGAGGAGTCTTTCTCGTGAAACACTATACGGATGAATTTCGGTTGTGCGGAAACGGTAATTGCACGGTGATTAAGTTCGACCGGCACAACCCGAAACATTCCCGGGGGTGATTTTACTTCTTTTTGTGGCGGTTCTTCCTTCTCCGTTTCTTGAGCTTGTGCGTATTGATTTTGTGGCGCTTGCGTTTTTTTCCGCAGGGCATGTCGTGTCCTTCCTTTTTAGGTTTCACTTCGGTGCATAAGGCACCCTTTATTCATTAATAATAAACACACCAATCACCGGAACCGGCCAAACTGTTTCGGGCCGCATTCTTAATCGAATAAAATTTCTTTTCATAATAGGTCACTCGAACCCAATCATAGGTACTTGGACCGGCCACAATAAAATGGCCGAAAGCAGCCACCACCACATCCTCTTTGAGCCGCCAGATATAAAAAAGGTTCTGTTTGGTACTGTCCTGTTGACGGACGCACTGAAGCTGGCTCTCACCATGTTTTTTCTTGAGTTTGCGAACCACGGCCTCGTCGAAGGTCGGAAGATCCATTTGATCGTACTGGACCTCAACGGCAACCAATCCCTTTTGATGGAAGAAATAGCTTCGTTTTTTTTCAAGACGCCCGACCCCGTTTGAAAAAACGGTCCTCAAGGTATCCGGGCCGAACACATTGACCCCATCAAAATAGCAGGGATTCTTAGCTCGTTTGAGGCCATGACAATGCTGTGTAAGTTTTTTCAATGAAATACCCCAACGGAGCTTTTCAAAGTCCGCAAAGAGCGGCACACAACATAACGCAATGACGAAAAGAAAAAAGAAGGCGGTCTTTTTCATGGTTTTCCCGGATAAACGCTGCAAGTGAAAATAAATTTTTCAAATTCATCCCAGGCAACATATATCTGCCCGACGAAAAAGACCGGGGCGAAATAGGCGTTTGGCGATTATTTTATTTCTGAGGTCCCGGCATCGATTCCCTCACCTGTGGTGCCTTCCAATTGATTGGCCGTATTGGTAATGCTGTCCGTGACTTTTTTCCCGAAGAACTTGAATCCGGCAATAGCCGCAATGGCGACAATGGCCACAATGACAATGTACTCGGTCATGCCCTGACCACAGCGGTTACGAAGTAAATTCATAGGACTCCCTGATTAAGGTTTGATTGGACGCTTTATCGGATTGGGAGGAATATGACCGACAGAACGAAAGGCTTATCCCGGAAATGATGATTGCAAACACTGAACCAGGCGGTTCGGCGGTCTGATGGGCCGTCCGTTCCTGCCGGTAAAAGCATGTAGGGTATAACCGGTTACGCAAAGTTGATCGTCACAGAAAATTTCATATTCTACACGGAGACGGACACCGGTCACCGGCCCCATCCGCGAGTGAACCACAAAAGTCTCACCAAAACGAAGGGGACGCCGATAGTTGACGTGCAGTTCGAACAAAGGCAGCAAGATACCCTCCGCTTCCAGCTGATCATAAGGAATACCAAGTGCAATCATCTGTTCCACCCGGGCCTGTTCAAAATAAACGGGGTAGACAGAGTGGTGAACCCATCCCATCTGATCGGTCTCCGCATACCGGACGGAAATGGGGGTTTGATGTACTGGAGCCATGCTCATTTCTGCAGAAAAAAAAATGCGGAGAGGGAGGGATTCGAACCCTCGGTGGAGTTATAAGCCCCACACTGATTTAGCAAACCAGCGCACTAAGCCAACTATGCGACCTCTCCGTGCGTCTGATGACAGCGGTAAAAAGATAATTTATTCCGGGATGGGCGGCAACAGAAAGAAGCGGTGTTTAAGCGTCGTTTTTTTTCTTGAGCTTCCAGAGTTTGGCGATTTCGCCCAAATCAACCTTGACCGTTTTGGCGGCCGCACGGTTTTCGGTTTGAATGCGTTCGTAGACCTCTTCGCGATGTACGATGACGCTCCGGGGTGCATCGATGCCGATTTTCACGGAGCGGCCGTCAAGTTCCACAATAGCCACGCGGATATCGTCGCCGATACGGATGGATTCACCGAGTTTTCGCGTCAGTACCAACATGGCCGTTCAGCTCCTAATCACCGGTTCCTGAACCGAATAGGTATCCGAATCCAGTACGATTTGCTTGCCGCGGTTCTTTTTTCGGTTCAGAAAAATCGGCCCCATGAAATTGGCCGTTGATTCCGCCAGATTCTTGTGCAGCGTGATGATAACCAAAATCATCACCTCTTCCGGATTTGAAAATTCCAGGGATTCGAGCTGCGTCTTGGATACCGGCGGATTATAATCCGGCCGTATAATCATGGGATTAATGACTGCAAAACGGAGATTGATGTCCGTTACGCAAACCAACCATTGAAAGGGTTCATGTTCGGGCACTTCAACCAATACGAATTGTTTATGATGCTCGAAACCCGGAATACCATCCGGAAATTGGATGATGTCTTCTTTTTTGAAAATCAGATTTTCGAATAAATCATTCATGACGTTTAAAAATCCCTAATACAGGGAGTCCCTGTCAAGGGAAATCTCCGAAGGGTTAATCCCGAATTAAAGTCTTTTCCTTCAATTGCATCCGTTTATTCTGAGATATTATATTCGTAATATAATTTTAATGCCAGGCCCCTTCAGCCAGGCAGGGACTATAATGATGCGTTCCATACTTCCTCTTTTTTGTCTGATCGTTTATCTCTCCGTTTCCATATCCTTTTCCCTGACCGTAGGCGTCCTCCCCTTTTCCAACAACAGTCTCTCTGAAAAAGAGGCCCTGGAACCCTTATGCAAAGGATTGGGGGAAATGATGACCACCGAACTGTCCAAAATCAAGTCCCTGAAAATGATAGAACGGACCGATCTGAACAAGATTATTCAGGAATTGGGCCTTTCCATGTCCGGCCTGACCGATGAATCCGCTGCCCAGAAAGCAGGCAAACTCCTCGGTGCCGACCTTCTCATGATGGGCAGCTTCAACCAGGGTTTTGACGGCGAAATGCGAATCGACGCCCGCTTGGTTAACGTAGAGACCGGAGAAACCGTTACGGCCGAGGAAGTGACCGGCAAAAAAAAGAAGCTCTTCAATCTGATCAAAAAGCTTTCCTTTCAGATTGCCGATGATCTGGATCTCTCCCTGAGCAAAGAAGAGAAAAAGGCCATTAATAAATCCGATAATGAAGACCTGAACGCCTTGATGTTCTTTTCAAAAGGACTTGATGCCGAAGATAAAGGCGACTTCAAAACCGCCAAGGAGATGTATGAAAAAGCCCTGTCCATCAACGATGATTACCGCCAAGCACAGGAAAGACTAACCATCGTCAACAACATTCTTCAATAATATAACTTTAACCCAAAGAAGAGGATATGAAAACATCCACATTCCTGGCATTCTCTCTGCTGTTTTCAGGCATGGGCATGGGTCTGCTTGCAGAAGAGGTTGCAGACCAACCGGTCATAGCCGCAGAGGAGACCGTTGCCGCACCGGAAAACGCATCCACAACCACATCCACCCCTGCACCGGCCGTTCAACCCAAGGCCGCCCCTGTGGTGGACATCAAACCCATGATGCAGACCGTTAAAAGCAATTTCAAGAAGGAAAATTTCGAAGCAGCCGACAAAGCCGTGGACATGGCCCTTGAGCTCAAGCCGGATGACTTTGAAGCCAACAAATACAAAGGCATGTGCCAATACAAACTGGGCAACCTGGATGCGGCTGAAAAAGCCTTCAAACTGGCCTGGACCGCGGACAGCAAAGATGCGGAACTGGTCTTTTATGTCGGTTCCCTCCAGGATAAAAAAGGTAATTCCCTGGCCGCAGAAAAACAATTCCTTCGCTATAAGGAATTCGGTATTTTCAATGGCTATGCCTCCAAGATGAAGAAATATGCCTCCTATGTCAGTGCCAAGGCAGCCAAGCAACGCGCCGCTCAGGCACTGCAACAGGAAGCAAGCCTGGATGCTACAAACATCGCGCCCAATTCCGTGGCTGTTGTCACCTTTGCCAACACCGGATCCGATAAAGATTTGGATCCGCTCCAGAAAGGGTTGGCTGAAATGGTGGCCACGGATCTGTCCAAGGTTGAACGGCTCAAGGTCATTGAGCGTGTTCAAATGCAGGCGCTGGTGAATGAAATGGCATTAGGTCAGACCGGCCTTCTGGAAGAAAAAAACGCGGAACGGTTCGGCAAGCTGGTGGGTGCAGAAAAGGTAGTGAACGGCTCCTTTGCAAGCAATGACAATGCCACCATCAAGATGGATGCCGGCTTTGCAGATGTCAAGAACGGCGAACTGAAAGCCATTGAATCGCAGAACGGACAACTCGCCGATATTTTCAAACTGGAAAAAGCATTAGTGCTTAAAGTCGTGGATCAAATGGGCATTGTGCTGACCGACAAAGAGCGCAAGGCTATTGCCAAAGTTCCGACCGAGAATGTTCTTGCCTTCCTGTCTTATTCCAAGGGGCTGGATGCGGAAGACAAAGGCGACTTTGCCACCGCTCAAGGCTTGTACGCCGAAGCCGTCAAAGCGGATCCCAAGTTTTCTCAGGCGCAGACTGCGGCCAATGCAGCAGGCGTCAAGAACGATTGTTCCAAGTCCGGAGATTTGACCAAAGTGACCGCCTCGGCACCCGTAGGTGGAGGTAGTGAAATTACGACACCCGTGTATACCATCAATAATCTGAACTTTTCAGCCAGAGGGACCATTTCACTTTACACCCTCAATTCTGTGAATTCCTCTTTTATGCCGGAAAAGGCCGTTTCAGTTGCCACAGAAGTTCTTGGCAGTAATCTTCTCGCCATTCCTAAAAGCAGCGGCAACATTGAAAGAATCTCCTACATCGATGCCTTTGGATTGGGCTTTGGCTCCGCATCCGCAAAAGTGAAAATCTCCGCACCCATCCCGGACGACGGAAATTAAGAAAGGTCATAAACAATGAAACCAATATTCGTATTTCTTCTCTTTTTAACCATGACACTGCAAGGGCAGTGGGTTAGAAATCCCTATCTGGATGCAGGATTCTATTTCAAACATGCCTCGGCAGGGGAACAAAACGCCACACTTCTGGCCTTGCCGACCATTTACTCCTTTTCGATGAACGATCAGCTTTCCTTGGACGCCATCACCACCCCGACCCTGGCAACCTCAAGCGAAGACAATTCATCCATTCTTCGAGTCTCCAACACAAAATTCCGTGCAAGCTATGTCTACAAAGAACTGTTAATCGGAACATTCGGACTGAAGCTTCCAACGGGAACAAACCAGTTTACAGAAGAGCAGACCACTTCCGCCGGCGGAATCGCCACAAGACAATTGGCCTTTAAGAATGCGAACATCTATAATTCGCTGGATGTGTCTGCCGGAATTTCCTCTTGCTTGGCCTTCAAGGACATCGGGCCGGGAGATCTCAGTGTGGGCTTAGGCTTCTCTTATCTATTCAAGGGGCCTTATACACCCAAGGAAGTACCCGATGCCTCCTTCAGCCCGGGCAACGAATTTAACACCTCTATTGCTGCGGAATATATCTTTATTGCAGCGGATCGTAAAATTACCTCCTTATTTGATTTGGGTTTTACCGTTTACGGAAGCGATGAATTAGAAGACGGTCCCACCATCGAAGCAGGTCTCAAGGTCAATTGGGCGCTTTTCCTGGCCACGGAAGTCATCGACAAATTGCCTGCAAGCCTTCGACTGGCGAATTATAAAAAAGGCGCAAGCACAACAGATCGGGACGGACAAACCACCAAAGGGTCCGATGCCAGTGATATTGTTTTCACGCTGAAAGCCGCCATTCCGGTCGAAGCGCTTGACGTCTATCAACCCTTCGGCTCACTTTCCCTGGCAAGCTACGAAGGTGAAAAAAGCGGCATAGGCGATGCCTTTATCGCAACTATCGGAACCGGTGGTTCTTATCGCATCAGCGAACACCTTTTTACCGGTGCCGAACTGGGATTGGATTTTGGTTCGATGACCGGACTCGAACTTGACGATGATAATAAACCCAAGATGAAGGACCAATCCGTTTTCGGGATTGAGGTTTCCGGCAATCTTCAATACAAGTTCTAAGGAGCTGCACAATGTTAAAATTTATCCTATTTCTAAGCCTTGCATCCCTCTGCTTTCTGGGCTGTGATAAAAAGGGAACCGAGCCCGTCCCGGCAGACGGACTGAAAACAATTTCCATCGGCTCATCGGATCGGTTCGTCGGAGATTTGAATAAAATCTTTCCCGGCAACATCGTCACCAAACTGAATGGCGTCATGGTCGACCAAGATTCCATCAAGCAGTCCAAATTGGGCAAGACACAAGCGCTTATTCAATTCGACGAAGTGAAATTCATGGTCTTCTGGTGGGACTTTATGTCCATGGCGTACAACGACGAGCCATCGAATGCCTGCGCCGAGGAAATGGCGCGTGCCAAGGCCTTGGAAGGAAAAAACGTTTTAAAATTTGAAGATCTTCTTGCCGGATACAGCACTTCCCGCTACACACCCATTGCCTCCAGCGGCTCGTTGGCTAAATCCGGTGATTCCGTTCAAGGTTCCATTTCCATCAAGCCGGGAATCAATACGGTGGTCATCTTTTTCATCAAAAACGGTCAGGTCTTCTGGGCGGAAACCAACCTGTATCTTTACATCAGCGCTCTGATACCCGAGGAAGAGGCGGGATATTTTGAAGATGGCTGGATGACCGATTACTGGTTCGACGAGGAAACCTCCGTCTATTCTGATAACAACTTGGCCGTGGACTCCGCCTACGCTCCGCATAGCTGGAGTTATACCTATTCCGATACGGCCCAATACCATTTCATTATGGCTTGGTATCCGGTCTGGATACTGACAGGGTCAAATTCCTGGGAACTGGGCGCACCGGCAGATTGGATAGAAAAGTATTCCTATGTTTGCAACGATCCCGCACTATGACACCTCAACTCCTTTCGATTGTTATTCTGTTTCTCCTGGCAGTCATCTTTCTTTATGTTTTTCTTAAAACCCGGCGTCCGGACAACGCCCTCTTCCTCCTGCAACAGCAACTCGAATCCCTGAAAATAAAACTGGAAGAGGAATCCTCGGAACGTAACCGGCTCTTCTCGGATTCTGTGCTCCGGCTTCAGGAATCCTTAGGCCTGAACATGCGGAACGTAACGGATGGCATCAACACCCGGCTTGGGGAGAACAAAGATGTCATCAATGGTACCAACAAACGGCTGGACGATGCTGCCAAATTTATGATGGAACTCCAGAAACGGCTGGCTGTACTGGGCGAAAAGACCGATTCCCTATCAACCATCGGAAAAGACATCAGCCGCCTCTCGGATATCTTCCAATCCCCCAAACTGCGCGGCAACCTGGGTGAACTCATTCTGGAACGTATCCTCGAACAAATGCTCCCGCGCGAACTCTACACCCTGCAACACGCCTTTGCGGATAACTCCAAGGTGGATGCGGTCATCAAACTGGCTGACAAGTTAGTGCCCGTGGACGCCAAATTCCCGCTGGAAAACTTTCGTCGTTTCTACGATTCCTCGCTGACCGATGAACAAAAAGCCCGATTCAAAAAAGAATTCTCCTCGGATGTCAAAAAACATCTGGATAAGATTGCGGACAAGTACATCAAACCGGGCGAAGGCACCTTTGACTTTGCCCTGATGTACATCCCCTCTGAAACCATTTATTACGAAATCATCACTCAGGACGAACAGATTCCGGAAGGCAACACCCTGCTCGATCATGCCCGGAAACGAAAAGTCATCCCAGTCTCCCCCAACTCATTTTATGCCTATTTGCAGGTCATTGTCTTCGGGTTGCGCGGCATGGAGATTGAGAAGAATGCGGTTGAACTGCAGGAACGGCTGAAACGGATTCAGGCGGATTTTGCCCTCTTTTTCGACCACTTTTCGAACATCGGGACTAAAATTGATTTATTACGCAAGGAATATGACCAGGCAGGCAAACGGTTTGAACTGATGGACCGACGCATGTCGAAAATTACCGGTTCGGAAAGCGTTTCGGATGGACCGGATAAGGAAGAAAATCCCGTCTAAGCGCTCTTCTTTTCTTCTTTTTCTCGCGGAATATAGACAGCCTCTTTTTCGTTGCGAATCACACCGCCGTCTACCACCACCTCGCCGATCTCCTTCATATCCGGTACCTCGTACATGATATCAACCATGATTTGTTCGATGACGAGTCGCAATCCCCGTGCACCGGTCTTTTTCCGAAGAGCGATTTCCACGATTTCGTTCAGGGCGGAGTCCGTCACGGTCAGCACCACATTTTCCATTTCAAACAAGCGTTTGTATTGGCGGATGAGCGCATTGCGCGGTTCGGTCAGGATAGTGAGCAGCGCGCTGCGATCGAGTTCCCGGAGGGGAGCCAGAACCGGTAACCTGCCCACAAATTCCGGAATAAGACCGTACTGGATCAAATCCTCCGGCTCGACCATGGAGAGCAACTCGTTCCGATCCGTGATTTTGGCCGCTTTTTCGCCGGAAGTAAAGCCCATTCTCCCCTTGCCCACCCGGCGGCCAATGATATCTTCAATCCCTTCAAAAGCACCGCCGCAGATAAAAAGGATATTCCGGGTATTGATGTGTACTAAATTCTGTTCCGGGTGTTTTCTACCGCCTTTGGGCGGGACAGAAGAAATGGTCCCTTCAAGTATCTTTAAAAGTCCCTGCTGGACACCTTCACCGGAAACGTCCCGTGTGATGCTGGGATTGGCCGATTTTCGGCTGATCTTGTCGATTTCATCAATATAAATAATGCCCCGCTCCGCGGCAGCGACATCATAATTGGCGGATTGGAGCAAGCGGACCAGGATATTTTCCACATCCTCTCCCACATACCCCGCTTCGGTCAGAATAGTGGCGTCGGTGATGGTAAAGGGAACCTTGATGGTACGTGCCAGGGTTTGCGCCAACAGGGTCTTACCGGAACCGGTGGGTCCCAGAAGAAGGATATTCGACTTATCCACTTCCACTTCCCCCGGGAGTGATGCCTGGGCAATGCGTTTGTAGTGATTGTAGACCAAGACGGAAAGGGACTTCTTGGCCGCTTCCTGACCGATGACGTATTGATCGAGCTCCTCTTTGATTTCCGAAGGCTTCGGGAGATGAAACTGGAACTTGTCACTGCGGATACGCTGTTCTTCGGTCAGAATATCATTGCACATGCCGATGCACTTGTCACAGATATTGACATCCTTACCGGTAATAAGCTTCCCCACCTCCGTACTGCTGCGGTTGCAGAAAGAGCAGGTCATTCGTCCGCCGGCGGCTCGACTCATGCGGTTTTTTCCTTTCGGTTACGGATGATTTCGTCAATCAGTCCGTACTCCAGGGCCTCTTCCGCAGTCATGTAGTAATTGCGTTCCGTGTCTTTGGCAATCTTCTCAACCGGCTTGCCGGTCTGTTCTGAAAGCAGATTATTCAGACGCGCCTTGATATTCAGGATTTCCCTGGCATGAATCTGCACATCGCTCGCCTGGCCGCCGATACCGCCGATGGGTTGATGGATCATGATGCGTGAGTTGGGCAGGGCGAACCGCTTCCCCTTGGCGCCGGCACACAACAGAATGGCAGCCATGGAAGCAGCCTGCCCCATGCAAATGGTGGATACCTTAGGTTTAACGAAGCGGATGGTGTCAAAAATGGCCAATCCGGCGGTCACCATACCGCCCGGGCTGTTGATGTATAAATTGATATCCTTTTCCGGGTCGTCGTATTCCAGAAAAATCAGCTGGGCCATGATGAGATTGGCGACCATATCGTCTATTTCCGTGCCGATAAAGATGATGCGCTCCTTGAGCAGCCGGGAATAAATATCAAACGACCGTTCGCCTCGGCCCGTTTGTTCTATGACCATGGGGACAAGCATTGTATCGGCTCCCTTCCTTATTTTTTCTCGATTTCGGGTTTATCTTCTTTGACTCCAAGCAGGAAATTCAGGACCTTACGTTCCTTGAGATTCTCCCGAATATCCATCATCTGGCCGCTTTTTCTCAACGCAGCCTTGACCTTGTCAAAATCCTCGCCACGATAATCCGCAATACGCTTCACCTCTTCGTCCGCCTCTTCCTGGGAGGCCTTGAGGCTCTCCTTGGCAGCCACGGCTTCGATAATACGGTACTTCTTAAAATCCCGCACAACCAATTCCCGGTTCTTTTCGCGGAACTCCTCCGGCGTCACCTCACTCTTGGGGTACTGCTTTTGAAAGGACTCGTAGGAAATGGCCAGATAATCATCGATGCGTGAATCCGGAATATCAAAAGGATTCTGTTCAATCACCTTGTCTAAAACAAGGCCCGATGCCTTTTCAAATGCCTTACGCTGGTTTTCGGCAGCCAAATCCTCCCGGATTCGCTTTTTCAGTTCTTCCAGATCCTTGACATCCGGTGCAATTTCCTTGGCAAAGTCATCGGTTAAGGCCGGTATCTCCTTTTCCTTGACCTGTTTGATAAGCAGGGTAAAGGAGGCGGGTTTGCCGGCCACGTCTTTGAAGGAATAGTCGGCCGGAAAAGTAAATTCCACGGTTTTCTCTTCGTCTTTGGACAAGCCGATCAACCGGTCTTCGAACATGCTTAAACGGCTGCTTCCGATTTCCACCGGATACTTGGGGTTCTGGTAATCGCTTTTTTCCCGGCCGTCGATGATCACCTTCTTATATTCCAGCTCCGCAAAATCACCCTTGCGAATGGGACGGTCCACGGGCTTTAAAACGGCAACCCGCTCCTGCAAATCGGAAAGAACGGTATCCACATCCTTTTCCTCAACCGGAATCGTTTCGATTTTAACATCCAAATCTCGGTATTTTTCAATGACGACCGGCGGATCGATTTCAAATTCCGCCTCATACTGCAGAGGCTCGTTTTCATTCGCCGTGAGTTTACTGATAACCGGTTTGCTGATAGGCGCCAGTTTTTCCTGGGTGCAGGCATCCTTAAAGCTGGAAGAGACCAACGCCTCAATGGCTTCGGAACGCAACGCCTTGCCGAACCGTTTCAGGATCATGTCCCGGGGAACCTTGCCGGGCCGAAACCCGGGCAGGGAAACCTCTTTTTTATAGGTCTGAAACATATCATCAAATTTTTTCTGAATGCTCTCGGCATCCACTTCCACGGACAATTGGCGTTTGAAGGCTCCCTTTTCCTGAACCGAAACTTTCACAATGACTCCTTGCTGGATTAGAATCCGGCTATCCCAGGTTAAAAATAGTAAAAATGAAAAATAAAAAAATAGGCCGAGGGAATCCAATAAGAAAAGCCCCCGGCCGAAATTATTGCGGAAAACTTATTTTCGTTTCCGCTTCCACCCAAAGGCCGAATAACCGGTGGACCAATCCTTGCTGATGAGTTTGAACAGCAGCAATGCGGAATAGGCCGATACCCGGGTGGTCACAAAATCCATCTTATCGCCGCCTTTCACATACCCTTCGCCGCCTTCATCTTCTCCTCGGAAACCGCCTTTGACACAGGGGTCTGCGGAACGGAGCACCTGGAGGTCCAACACCTCCTTCAGCCGGCTCAAAACATAGGAGAAATATTCCCCCTGACCTGTCTGCCGGTATACATCCATGATAAAACAGAGACGGCTGGGAAGTGAACAGGCTACGTTGACCGGCCGGGTTTGCGTCATCATCCACTGCGCCATCTTTTCCGCAGCCTGAAGATAAACAGGCGTTTTCAGCAGGCGTGCCCCGAATAACATGGCCGCTCCGGATCCGTCATCATTGAGCACCACATGACGCCCCTCTTTCTCGCAATGGTGCGAAGCGAAATTGGTCGCCGTCAAAGCCCCGTCTTCCAACAGAAACAGCTTAGGCAGCGCATCAATCATGGGCTTCAATCCCTTGGTCAGCCATTTCCGCTCTCCTGTGGCCTGGTACATCATGCCGTAAAACATACCGCTGCCCACCGTGAAATAATCGGGACGATACATCAGTTTGTACGGCTTGAAGTAGCAGCGGACCGGAGGAAAACCATGTTTCGGATGGCTGTTTTTCAATAAAAAATCACCATACGACCGCGCCCGACGAAGCAGCTCCTTATCCCCGGTCTCATTGTAAAGATGGAGATAACCGCTGGCCGCTTCCGCCCCATCTCGGGGCCAACATTTGTCACTTTGAGGGATCTCTTCGGCAAAGGCGCCGACATAGGGCTTGGTCTCATCCTCGATTTGAAGCGCATTCAAATAATCAATCGCGCGGTAGGCACAATCCAGATACTTCTTCTCTTTTGTCAGCCGATAGGCGGCCATCAAAACCATAATTCCGCGTCCCTGCGTCCAACTCAGAGCACTCACCCGTTTTTGTGTGGGAATATGGTAATTATAGATGAAACGGCCCGCATTGGCATCCCACTGTGGCGCATTCACGGGTATCTGGCAGTTGAGAAACCAGTCCGCAGCCAGCAGGGCGCGGGCACGTAATTCCTTGGGATTGATTTTGATCATAAGCCTTTCCTTTCGGGAATAAGAATAAGATGATCCGTTGAAAATCGAATACTTGCATAGTGTCCGGACGGAATCCGGAAACAGCCGTCGCCGGTCTCACTCTCAAGATGATCGATACCCTGTGTCGCCAATTCCCGCCCTTCGGGAGACAAGGGATGTGGAAACAGGAAAATTTCCCGACCCCTTGACCACACCTCTTCTCCGGGCAAGGTCATCATTCGACGATAACGATAGAGAAGATGATCCCCCTTTTGTTCCGCGGATCCGGGGAAAATAAGATGCGACTCCACGTCCGGAAAATAATAGGTTGCGGTCCGGAAGGACCAAGACGAGAAACGGGAAAAAATAAAAATCGGCATCCCGGTCTCGGGCAAGGCACTCCGCAACAGGGAACAGAAAGCGCGATTTTCGCGGTCGCGATAACGCACATCATTCAGGGTATAGCGGAACAAGCGCTGCACACTTTTATCGGCCCGCATTTGATAGGGGACCTCGTTCCGACAGAGGCCCGGGGAAAAAAAATAGAAAATACCCGGGAGGCAAAGCAGCAACGACAAGACAAAACAGGAATAAACACCCCGCAAGGCCTTATCCAGAACCACGGAAATAAAAAGAATCGCCGGCGGAAGCAGAATCATCAGATAACCCGGTTTGGCGATATAAACCACGATAAAAAAGAGCAGCGCCGGCAGCATCCACAAAATAAAAAAACGGACCGCTCCTTTGTCCCAAACAGAATTGATTGAACGATACCATAAAAACAGGGCAACCGCACCCGGCACACCGATGGTCAGGAACAGCCAGGCCCCCAACTTGGCCGCCATACGCACATGTTGAGCCAAACTGGCGCCGTACAGCAGCGAACTTTCCTGCAAAAAAACAGGAGACATGGCTTGTTTGATCAGGCGAAGCCATTCGGCCAAGCCGCCGCAATGAACAAGGGTTGGCACAAACCATAGGCCGCTCGACAAAAGAAGCAACGCGATCGATCGGCCGATCGGCAGACTCGGTGATCGCCGGGCATAATAGAGAAGCAAGAAAATCCACAGCGGAAAAAGAAAAAGGGCGACGTCGAGCCGAAACCCGCCGGCCAGACCGAGAAGAAAGGTCGCACGAAAAAAAGCCTTGGCGCTTTTTTCCCGGGTCAGACGGATCAGGAAATAACCGATGGCCGCGCTCAATCCAAACACCACGGCATAGATTTCCGCTACGATTCCATAAAACCACAGGACCGGATTCAATAGGCAAAAAAGGGCCGCCAACAGGCCCGCCCGCCGCGAAACCAACAGTTTGGCGGAACGATAGCAGAAAAGGAGACCCGACAGCCCAAACAGCAGGCTGATGAACAACTGAACACGGATGGGATCGCCCGCAAACGGGAGGAGCACCTTTCCGAGCAGGATATAAAGAATAGAACCCGGTGCATGCGGCTGATCTTCCGCCAGGCTGAAATGCTGAAATCCCTTGGCATAATTGACGGAGTCCCATTCATAGGGAGTCTCTGAAAACAACAAAAAGCGGGAAAGAATAAAGAGTGCAACGAGAAGAGAGAGCGGATAGGTATTCTTGACGGATTGTGCCATCCGCAGGCCGACTCGTCCGCTCATTTCATCAGCAGAAAAGAACGGATGAATTCGTGAATATCACCATCGAGTACCGCCCCCGTATTGGAGGTTTCATAATCCGTACGATGATCTTTGACGAGATTGTAGGGATGAAGGACATAACTACGAATCTGACTACCCCATTCGATTTTCTTTTTCTTTTCCACCTTGGCCTCGCGTTTCTTCTCCTCTTCTTCACGCTGAAACCGCCAAACACGGGAAGCCAGCAGCTTCATGCAGTTTTCCCGGTTTTTAATTTGGGAACGTTCGGATTGGCATTGGGCCACAATACCCGTGGGCAGATGGGTCATTCGGACCGCGGATTCCGTTTTATTGACATGTTGGCCGCCCGCGCCGCCGGAACGATAGGTATCGATGCGGATATCCGTTTCGTCCAAGGCCACTTGGCTGATTTCATCGATGAGAGGAAGGACCGCCACGGATGCAAAAGAGGTGTGACGGCGGGCGTTGGAATCAAACGGCGAGATACGGACCAGCCGATGAACCCCGATTTCGGCCTTCAGATAACCGTACGCATTCTCACCCTTCACTTCGAGAACCGCGGTTTTAATACCCGCCTCTTCGCCGGAAAGGTAGTCCATGATCTGACTGTCATATCCCTGGCGTTCAAAGTAGCGGGAATACATGCGTAGTAACATCTGCGCCCAATCCTGCGATTCGGTGCCGCCCGCACCGGAATGGATTTCAAAAATGGCACCACAGGCATCATCCTCGCCGTCGAGCATTTTCTTCAGTTCAAGCGCTTCCAGCGTATCCCGAATTTTCTGTAGACTTTTATCGAGTTCCTTGACCGCTTCGGGATCATTGTCGGATTGGGTGAGTTCGGAATAGAACTCCGCATCTTGAACCGCCTTTTGGCCGGCTTCAAAGAGGGTGATCCATGCCTTTTCCCGATCGATTTCTTTAAGCACGCTGCGGGCCGTGTCCGGCAGACTCCAAAATTCGGAAGCCAGTGTTTTCTGCTCCAAATCAGCAATACGGAGAGCTCGTTCATCCATTTTCAGGAGTGACTCAAGCTCCTTGAGCTTGGAACGGTATTCCAAAACCTCCGTTTTCATGGCCATAAAAATAGGCGATCCGGTCGAACAAAAGCAATAAGAAGGCACTTGCATTTTATTATATTTTTATGATGCGTTGCGTACGGACCGTTTGCATTGTCTTTTTTCTATGTCTATCCCTCTTTTCCTATGACGGGGAATTCACCGCCCACACCTCCATGTCCGAGGTACGGGACATCGCCTTTCTGGACGGCTTGATTTACGCGGCCACGGCCGGTGGGTTATCCGTCATCAATGCAACCAGCGGTGCCACAACCGACTACTCGCTGTCCAACGGACTCCCCGGAACCGGCGTTGCGCTCGTGGCAGCGGATCCGTCGGACGGCCGCATATACCTGGCCATGGATAACGGGAATCTGGCGGTTCTTTACAACGGCAGTTTCACGACCTATACGGACTTTAAAAGCCAGCCGGACATCCGATTTAATAA